>NZ_JBITTM010000015.1:0-177101 GCF_044541955.1 Kitasatospora sp. NPDC085464 | reverse complement strand
CCCGCACCACCGACAACGACTGAACAAGACCACCGACGACGCGAGGGTCAGAACTCAACCGTCCAAAGTGGGTCACGGTTCAACCGCCGCCGACATCCGGCGACGCCTCGCGATCTCGATCGCCTCTGCCACGGTCAAGTTCTCGTGTGGGACACAAGCTGCCGCCTTCGAGGAGACGGACCTGGTCATGCTTCGGGGCCTGCGAGGACGAAGTCATCCTTGGTCAGCTCCGCTCGCAGCCGCTGTTCGACGATATCGGCGTGGCGCAGGCCGAGCTCGACGCCATGGAACTGCCGGCCTTCGCGAAAGGCGGCGACGCCGGTGGAGCCGCTCCCGGTGAAGGGGGCGAGGACGGCTCCGCCTTCGGGACAGATCTGGACAAGCTGCTGCATTATCTCCACCGGTTTCTGGGTGACGCGGAGGCAGTTCTCGCCGGGGAAGGGCTTGAGGTCGTGGGCGGAGCCGGAGCCGCTGGTGACGTACTTGGCGCGGACGCCGCGACTGGTGCGCTCGGAGCTGGTCCGCCCTCCGCTGTTGTACGGAGGGGTGGTGATGACGGCGTTGATGGACTCGTCGGGCAGGAACTTGAGTACAGTCAGGGCGTCGCCTCGGTGCAGCGTGTAGGTCACGGGTTCCTCTTTCAGGGCAGGGTGGGTCGCTCCGGGCGGCAGCCGCCGGGAGCGGGGATGACCGGGACGGTAGCGGCGATCGACGGCCGCACCTAACGGACCACCGGGGAGGATCGGGCGCTGGTCGGGTCTCGCCATGCGATCGGGCAGCAGCACAGCTCGGCCCGGTCCGGCACGTGCTGATCCGTGCTGCCTCGTCCACGACGACGCGTGTCCGGGAGCTACCAACTCTGCTGGCCCGGGCCCGTTCTGAAAAGAGCTTCTACCCTGGGCCTCATCTGAGCCGCCTGCGGGATTCGAACCCGCGACCTACGCATTACGAGACCATAAGGGTTCATGTTGCGTGGCGCCGCCCCGTGCCGTCTCGTGACGTCTTGCCTGATCAGAGCATGTGCGGCAGGTTGACCCGTGCTACCCCATGTTGCACCGTCCACCGGCTGTCCACCGAGAGGGGCTCCGGCAAACACCGATGGTCGGCTTGCAGGGCTTGTCGGCTTCCCACAAGCGGCCCTAGGGGCGGCACTACTGCCCGACGAATTGCTCCGGCCTGCCGCTCATCGAGCTTACTGACTTCGGCTTGGGGTCTCGATTTCGGCCTGGCGGGCGCGCCGCTGAGCACGTACACCAGTGCCCGACCTGTCCGGTGCTGACCAGTCCGGCTCGCTTCCGGGGTCCTTCGTCGCCATCTTGGTCACCTGCAGCCCGGCGGCGCGGCCTCGGGTGTGCTGGCTCGTATCGCATGTCAGAAGGCGAACGTCACGGTCGGCCAGGCCCTGGATCGCCACTGTCCGGTCGATGATCTCGATGTCGGGGCGGTCCAGGCGCACATGGCCAGGGGGATCGAGGACGATCTCCACGTTGACTCTTCCGTAAGTCTCGCCGCTGTGAACGGTGTACTCACCCTCATGCAAGACCCCGTGGGTGTCGCCGTTGAGGACCCCGTCGAGAAGACCGAGCGTGTGGGCGGCACGCCAGCGAGCCCGCTGCTTGCTGGCATCCTTGAGGTCGTCCAGCTCGTCGATCACCACGATCGGGAACAGAAGGCGCACATAGTGCCAGCGCGGCACGTCGAGCACCTCGTGCAGATCGACGTCGGCCAGCTTCACCTCGTTCTGGATGTAGAAGCTGGAGTCGGCCACGACGAACACCTCGCGCTGCTTCCACCGGGCGATCCGCGTGTCTAGCGCGGCCACAGCCGCCGCGAACGCCTCGATCCGCTCGACTACCTCAAGTTGGACCAAGCCGTTCACTAGACGCTGTTGGGCAGTCCCGGCGAGCGTTCCACAGCTTCCCAGCAGCGCCCGGTAGCGGTCTGTGAACAGGAGCTGGTCAAGGTCCCGGTCGCTGATCTGGGAGCGCAGCATCCGCGCGGATTCGGTGGCCCATTCCAGATACGCCAGCAGCCCCTCGAATGCATTGTCGTACGGCCGCTGCAGGTTCATCGCCGCGGTGTGAACGCCGCTGAGGGCCTGCCGGATGTTCTGCCTGTTTGCGCCAGGTCGCGGTGTGATGAGCATGCGGTGATCCTGCCAGTGCGGGCCGATGGTGCGCCGTGGATTTGACGAGGGCCCGTTCCCGGCATCTGAACTGCTGGAAGCGGGCCCTCGTCCGCTACGCCGCGAGGGAGGCGGCGAGGGCGGCAGGCGGCTGCGCGAGGTCGATACTCGGGTGGGCGGTGCCGTCCAGCGGGGCGAGGAACCGAGCAGCCCACCCCTCGGCGGCGTGGACGATCCTCGGCGCTGCGTCCGCCCTGATGGGCAGCACGGTCAGCAGAACCCAACCGCTTCGGCGGGCCAGCCCGTCGTCCGGGTGCTGGTGGTGCTCGCCGAGCCGGTCCGCGACCGCCGTCGAGGAGCGGCAGCACACGCTGCCGACGTAGCGGCAGCAGCACCGCACGTCCCAGGCCACGTACACGGCGCTCTGTGCCGTGATGCTGCGCCGGGCGGCCTCGATCGTGGCTCGACAGGTAAGGCTGGCCAGCAGGTCGCCGTCATGGGTCAGCACGCCGGCGTCGAGCAGCGGCGTCAGCGTGCGGATGACGGGGGTGAGCTGGCGTCGGATCTGGCGCGGGATCGGGACGGTGGTGCTCACGCGTCGTCACCGCCACCGTCGTCGTCCAGGTCCAGCACCGCGGTGCGCGCGGGGCCGTAGGCGACGAGGATCTCGTCGACCCTCTTCAGGTGCTCGCGCAGCATCTCCACACCATCGGGGCTACCGAAGATGTCCCGGCCGCGGGCGTGGGTCTGGGTCATCCTGGCGAGCGTGTTGGCGGCCTTGCGCGCGTTCTTGACGGAGTCGCCCAGAAGTCGGCGCTGGCGCACGTCCTCCGGGTCGGAGCTGCCGTTCTTGCCGGTGGCGGCCTTCTCCCGGTTCGAGGCGATCTCGGCCTCCGCGAGGACCGGGTCGGCCGCGTGGACGAGGTCCCACTCGTAGTCGATGGTGGCCTGCGCGCCGGCCTTGTCGACGATAGGCTCGCCGTCGCGCACCAGCACGCCGTTGATCTCGCGCTCCTTGGTGTGGAACTGCTTGGGCAGGATGCTGGGGTCCGCCGCGACGTGCGCGTACGCGATGGAGTGGAGCATCCGCAGCCCGCCGCGGGTGGCGGTCAGGATGGTCAGCAGCTTGTTCGGGGTGGCCCGGAACGGCGCCTTGGCGATCTCCTTGGTGATGCCGAGCTTGGAGCCGCGGTCCCGGGTGATGTACCCGTCGAGGATCGCCGCCGTACCCCCGAGGACGGTCAGCTCGGCGATGGCGTCCGCCTCGCCGCTCTCGGCCCGCTCGAGGATCTCGTTGAGGACCTTGAGCGCGTCGGGACCGGTGGTCAGCTCCCACGGCTGCTTCCACACCGTGTCCGTGATCGTGCCGCCGTTGCCGAACGCACGGACGGCCTGGTCGATCCTCTCCGAACTGCGGTAGGCCGACAGGGCCATGGGCGCCAGACGGGCACTGATCGGCTGCCGGTCGGCCCGGAGGATGCCGAACTCCTGCTTCATGAGCTGGTTCATCTGCCATGCCTGACTGGCCAGCACGGCGTGCTGGTGGAGGGCCGCCGACCACAGCCGGTGCGGCGGGAGCCCGAGCAGGTCGTGCATCAGCCCGGGGCTGACCTCGCCGAGCAGCACGGTGTAGGCGCTCTCCTGGATCAGGCCGTTACGCCGGGCGTGCCGGTAGACGCGCTGCATGCCCTGGGTGTTCTGCGCACCGTCGGTCCACGGGGTTACGTGGACGTGGAGGTTGGCCACCAGGTCGTCCTTGGCTGCGACCAGGTCGGCCAGGCGGGAGCCCTCTTCCTCCCCGCTCGCTCCGACCACCACCATGGCGGGAAAGGTGAGGGTGTGGCCCTCCCTGCGGGTCGCCTCGGTGAGCGTCGGTTCGGCCAGGCCGCGGCGGACGCGGGCCGCGATCTCCGTCACCTTCGCGCGGGCGGCACGCTGGTCGGCGGGGCGGCGGGCGCCGTGGCGGTCCACCGGGCCGATCACAGCGGCCACGCACGCGGACGCCGCCGCGTCGATGTCACCGCCGGTGCGGGCCAGCCACATGCTCACGAGCCGGCTGTTGCCGTCACCAGCGACGTTGTAGGTCTCCTCGACGCCGTCGTCGTACACCACGCGCACCGGGAACAGCGTCATTGGCTCCTTGACGCCGTGCTGCAGCACGCTCTCGGTGTAGACGTTCCTGCCGCCCTGGGCGCTGTACGTCTTGCGCATGCTCTCGGTCACCGCATCGGCCAGGGCCTTGCGGTCCGCCAGGTGGACCTCGAAGAGCGCCCGGGACTGCCCGGTCTCCTCGTCGATCAGCGTCTTGTAGGTGACCGGCGCGACCGTCGAGGGCTCCGCGTCCATGGCGGTGCGCACCTGGTCCGCCCACCGCTGGTTGACGAAGTCGGGCAGCACGTCCAGGTCGAGGTATCGCCGGTGCGGCGGGAGCATGTACAGGGTTCCGCCCACGACCGGCTTGGCCATGAGGAGGCTGGCCACCGCCGCCTCGCCCAGCGGCTCGGCCAGCTTCCGGACCAGCACAGGTTCCACCGCGCCGCCGGTGACGACGCTGGCCGCGTCCTCGTCCAAGGACACCACCGGGTTGTCGAGCAACGCCTTGCGGGGGCCACGCAACTGCGCGACCGGCACCGGGTCGGGCACGCGGTCGGGCCGACGAAGCAGCGGGGGAAGGTTGTCGTCGTTCTCGAAGTCGTCGAGATTCATCGCATCGCCCTTTCACAGACCGACGCGCCGCAGGCCGAGCCTGCCGTCCCGGCAACTGTGCCAAGGACTCCACTGCGCGCCGACCACAAGGGCGGCGAGCGCCGTCACGATCTCCCACCGACTCACATGTCCGGGGTGTCCCGTGCCGACCGGCATTCCACGGGACTAGGCGAGCTGCTGGTCAGCCGGGCAATCTCAACCCGGACTCCCGTCGACGACGGGCGCCAGCCACCCTTCACACGCAGGTCCAACCCTGGAGTGTGCAGTTCCGTATAACCGGAGCGGTGCGCGGCTGGCCCAGGACTCCTGAACCAGCATCGCCCAGGGTAGCGCACCGCCACGCCATCAAGCTGCTCGATGCATGGGTGCCTGCCCTGAACTGACGGGCTGACGGGCTGACGGTGAGGCCACGTACTTGACCCGAGCACACAGAAAGAAGCTGTGCCCGGAGAGGAATACGGCGCTCCTCTTCTGGATTGGTTCCTCCGTACGGTCGTGTGAAGGGGGGCGTGGGTGGCGGACCTGAAGGTGTTCCGGCTCGGGGCGGACGGCCAGGACGTAGAGCTGCGCAGCTCGACGGTGGCGCTGGAGGTGCAGCTGCAGCGCCGGGTGGAGGCCAGCATGGAGGCGATGCTCGGCATCCGGTTCCTGGCGTCGGAGTACCCGACCGGTCCGTGGCATCGGGGACGGGTGGACTCGCTCGGCCTGGACGAGAACGGCGTGCCGGTCGTGATCGAGTTCAAGAAGGGCAATGACATCGGCGTCGTCTCGCAGGCCGTCTCCTACCTCACCTGGTTGAAGAGCAGCCACCACGAGTTCGAGGCCCTCGTCAGGGAAAAGCTGGGGTCCGAGGCGGCCGAGTCCATCGACTGGCGTTCTCCCCGGGCGCTGTGCATCGCGGCCGGGTTCTCGCACCACGACCGGGTGGCCGTTGGTGACCTGGGTCGGCAGTGGCCGATCGAGCTGGTTCGCTACCGGATCTTCGACGGCGGGCTGCTGAGCCTCCAGCTGGTCGAGCCGGTCTCCGCTGCCGTCAGCCAGGCAGCCGTGCGCAGATCGACCACACCTTCGGTGCCGGCGGCTGCCGCCGAGGCGGCCGAGCTGCGGGTCGTCGGCGACGTACCGGAGTGCCTCCGGGATCTGTACGGTGAGCTGGACGAGGTGCTCACCGCGTCGGGCGAGGTGGAGACCGTCGTCCTGAAGCACTACATCGCTTACCGTCGGCTGCAGAACGTGGCGAGCGTGATCTTCCGGCCATCGGTTTCGCACCGGGTGATCCTGGTGTACCTGCGACTGGACCCGGACACGGTGGAGCTGGAGGAGGGTTTCACACGCGACATGCGAGGGATCGGCCACCTGGGCACCGGGGACCTGGAGGTGCGGATCGCCTCGGCGGACGACCTCAAGAAGGCGGGACCTCTGATCGAGCGAGCGGTTCAGGCGGCCTGACGAAATGGTGAGGGCGGCTGGAGCTTCATGCTCCAGCCGCCCTTCTGCGTCTGCGGGCCGGTCGGTGGCGGCTGTTCGGGGTTCTCACTGTCACGCCTCCGGTCCGGCGAGGACGAGGTCGTTCTTGGTCAGCTCGGTACGCAGCCGCTGTTCGGCGACGTCGGCGTAGTGGGGCGAGAGTTCGGCGCCGACGAATCGTCGGCCTTCGCGTAGGGCGGCGACGCCGGTGGAGCCGCTGCCGGTGAAGGGGTCGAGGACGACGCCGTTCTCGGGGCAGATCTGGACGAGCTGCTGCATGATCTCCAGCGGTTTCTGGGTGATGTGGACGCGGTCCTTGCGGGGCTGGCTGGCGATGAAGTGGCCGGGCAGGTAGAGGGCGCGGCTGTTATCGAGGGTGCCCTTGACGCCCCAGGTGATGAACTCGGCGCTCTGCTTGAAGCCGCCCTTGCGCGGGCGGCTGGCGGGCTTGATCCAGGGGATGGTGCCCTGCCAGGTCCAGCCGGCCATCTGGAGGGCGTCGCTGGTGGTGGGCTCCTGACGCCAGTCGGAGAAGACCATGGCGACCGAGTGCTCGGTGCTTGCCCGGTACGCCTCGGTGAGCAGTTCGGTGAGCCAGGAGCGGTAGGAGCGCTGGTCGCGGTTCTCGCCTGGGAAGGTCTTGAGGTCGTGGATGCTGCCGCTGGTGACGTACTTGGCGCGGGCGTCGCGGCTGGTGCGCTCGGAGCTGGTCCGGCCGCCGCTGTTGTACGGGGGGTCGGTGATGACGGCGTTGACGGACTCGTCGGGGAGGGTCTTGAGCACGGTGAGGGCGTCGCCTCGGTGCAGCGTGTAGGTCACGGGTTTTCCTTCGGGGCGTGGTTGGGCCCGCTCCGGGCGGCGCCCGGCGGCAGCCGCCGGGAGCGGGGATGCCGAGGAAGGTAGCCGCGATCGACGGCCGTACCTAACGGGCGTTGGCGGGGGTTCCGGGCCTGGCCAGGGGGTCGTTTGGTGCGGCCGACTTTCGCGTCTACTGTCTCGCCATGCCGACCGGGCAGCAGGCCAAACGGCCCTGGCCCGAGGCGTGTTGATCCGTGCTGCCCTGTGCTCGCGGAGCCACGCGGGCAGCATCTCCCCTTCCCCCGATCCCGAGGAGCGCCGTCGTGTTCCGGCTGAGATTACGAGCGCGGCTGGCTGCCGCGCGTGACCCGAGACCGGCGTCCTGGAGCTACCAACTCCCGTGACCCGGGCCCGCCCTGAACGAGGGCGGTTTCACCACCGGCGCGGTGCCGGCGACTTCTTCGCACGAGAGGCCGGCACCGCGTTCTCCTACGAACCCCTGAGGAGCCGCTGCGATGCAGCATGCCCTGGCACACCCGTGCCCTCGTCCAACTACGCCACCCGGTCTGCCGCTGCCCGGTGACCGGGAGCCGTCGTGAAGAAGACGGTCGGCGCGCTCGTCGGCGTCGTCGCGTGCGGTCCGCTGGTGCTGGCCCTGCCCGTCGCGATCGTCGGCGCGGGCAACGCCTCGGCCGCCGCGTCCAGCTCCTGCCCTCCCGGCGGAAATCCACAGGGTGTGGATTCCTCGGCGGTGGCGGCGCAGGTCGAGGCGATCCTCAAGGGCTCCAGCCCGCTGTCGGCTCCGGCCGTGGCCGGGCTGAGCAAGCCGTCCGAGCAGATCCCCAACGCGAAGACGATCCAGGCCACCGGCGTCGCAATGCACATCCCGGTGCGCGGGCAGGTCGTCGCCCTGGCAACGGCCTTGCAGGAGAGCGAACTTCGCAACGTCAACGGCGGCGACCGGGACTCGCTGGGCCTGTTCCAGCAGCGGCCGAGCCAGGGATGGGGCACGCCGGAGCAGATCATGCAGCCGGTGTACGCCTCGACGAAGTTCTACGAGGCGCTGCAGAAGGTCAACGGCTGGGAGTCGATGACCGTCACCCAGGCCGCCCAGGCGGTGCAGCGCTCCGGCTTCCCCGACGCCTACGCCAAGTGGCAGCCCTTGGCGGAAGCGCTCCAGAAGGCCCTCGCGCCGCTGCTCGCCCCCGCCGCCGGTACCTCGCCTACAGCGAACCCGACGCCGTCACCGGCGCCAACGGCGGGCGCGAGCGCCAGCCCGACCGCAGGTGGCGGCTGCAGGACGCCCACGGCGGGCGGTGACGGCAGCGACTTCGGCACGATCCCCGCGGGCTCACTGCCCAACGGGTACACGATCCCGGCCGACGCACCACAGCCGGTGCAGACCGCGATCCGGTGGGCGCTCGGCCAGTTGGGCACCGCCTACCAGTGGGGCGGCACCTGCACAAATTCGCACGGTGCGGACCCGATGGGCAGGTGTGACTGCTCCTCGCTGATGCAGATGGCTTACCGCTCGGCCGGCGTCTCGCTGGAGCGGACCACGTACGACCAGGTCAAGCAGGGCAGCGCCGCCTCGGCGGACTCGCTCAAGCCGGGCGACCTGCTGTTCACCCGGGGCACCGCCGCCGTGCCGGAGCACGTCGGGATGTTCATCGGCAGCGGGCTGATCGTGCACGCGCCGAAGACCGGTGACGTGGTCAAGATCTCGACCCTGGCCTCGTGGCGGCCGGAGATCCTCGCGGTCCGCCGGGTCGTCTGACCCGCGCCCTCGCCTCCCCTCTCCCTTCTCCCCCTTTCTTCGGGCTGCCTTCGCGCGCCCTGAATTGCTCTGGAGCTTCCCTTGTATCTCGCGGACGCAGTCGTACAGCTCGCCTACGACCCCGGCATCGCCCCCGCCGAGGGTGGTCTGCCCGGCCTCTCGGTCCTCAAGCAGGTGATGGGCAGCCTGAATCTCTTCGGGATCGTCGCGGTCGTCGGAGCCCTCGCGGTCAGCGCCGGGGTGTGGGCCTGGGGTCACCACTCCGGCGGCCACCAGGCCGAGGCCAACGGCAAGAAGGGCGTCCTCGTCAGCGCGGGCGCCGCCCTGCTACTGGGCGCCGCAAACGGGGTCGTCAGCTTCTTCTCCGGACTCGGCGGCCAGATCAAGTGATGCAGAAACGTTCCCTCAACCCCCCTGCTCATTCTGGGGACTTCGGCGGCGCGGTGGTGCGCCGCCGGGCGCTGCTGGGCTCGATCATCCTGATGCTGCTCATCACCAGCGCCGGCCTTCTCGCCTACCTCACCCGGGACGGCCGTGACGCCGCGAACCCGGCTTCCACGAATGCGAGTTCGCCCGCAGCCCCCGGCCCGGTGGCCTCGGCAACGCCGGGCGGACATCCGAAGGCGCTGGCGGGTCCGCCCTCGACGCACGATCCGATCGCGTTCGCGAAGGCGGCGGCGGTGGCGCTGTGGTCCTACGACACCCGCTCGTCCTCACAGCCTGAGCTGGTGGCCTCCCTCCACCGGTGGCTGACCACCGAAGGGCAGTACGTCGACGCCGACTCGATCGACCGCCTGGTGCCCTCCCCGGTGCTGTGGGGTCGGATGGCCGACTCCGGGCAGTTCGCCACCGCGACCGCGGACGAGGCGCACTTCCCGGACAGGTTCACCAAGGCGCTGCAGGCCGATCCGGGGGCGATCACGCAGGCGTACGTCTACGCCGTGACCGTCTCCGGGAAGCAGTCGCTCTCCTGGAACGGCTCCCCGGCCGGTGGTGCCGAGGACCGTTCGGCCACCCTCGCCGTGCAGTGCCGTCCTGACCGCCCGTGTGCCCTTGCCGGTGTGCTGCCGGCCGTGGCGCCCTGAGCTGGGAGGTCCCTCGTGGATATCTGCAATCTCCCCATGGTCGCCCAGGTCTGCAACGTGGTCGACGGCATCAACTTCGCCAGCGACCCGGGCAAGTCGATCACCGATGGCATCGGCGCGTGGATCGCCAAGAGCATGGGCGAGCTGGCGGCCAGTGCCGTCGACCTGTGCGCGAAGGCGGTTGACGAGACCACGGCCATCGATCTGTCGGCGCCCTGGTTCAGGGACAACTACCAGCTGATCCTTCCGATCGGGTTGATCCTGACCGTGGGCACCTTCTGCGCGCAGCTGGTCCTCGCCGCGTGGCGGCGGGACGAGCGGGCGCTGGCCAAGGCCGGGTGGGGCACGATGACCGGCGTGCTGTTCGCCTTCGGTGCGATCAGCTTCACGGCGGTCGCGGTGACCGTGGTCGACGCCTTGTCGGCCGGGCTGTTCCAAGCCGCGCACACCAGCGTGGCCGACGCCGTCAGGCGCATGATCAAGGTCAGCCAGTTCGGCGCCATGTTCCCGCTCGGCTGGGCGATCCCCGCCCTCGTCGCGGTCGGCAGCGCGATCGGGGCGTTCCTCTACTGGGGCGTAATGGTCGCCCGCAAGGTGGGCGTGCTGATCCTGGTGGCTCTCGCCGCCTTCGCCGGGGCCGGCGGCGGCTGGGAGGTCGCCCAGCGGTGGCGGCGCGGCTGGATCGAGGCCACCGCCACCCTGATCGTCTCCAAGCTGCTGATGACCGTGGTCTTCCTCGTCGGCGTCTCCGCGCTCGGTAAGACGGACGCCAAGGACGGCATGGCCGCCCTGTCCGATGCCCTGGCCGGTGTCGTGATCATGGTGATGGTGCTGCTGTGCCCGTACGCTGTCTACAAGTTCGTCCACTGGGCGACGGATGGCAGCGGCCACGACGACACGCACCGTACCGGCATGGCCGGCATGGCGGTCGCGGCAGGGGCGGCGAAGACCGCCGGTTCCCTGGCCATGCAGATGGGCACCGGCGTCCCGGCGCCGCAGGGCCCGGCCCAGGTCCCTGGCATGAGCGGGGGCGGTGCCGCCTCCGGCATCGACCCGACCGGGCGGATCAGCAAGGAAGGCATCGACGCCGGTCCGCAGCAGCAGCCGACGAAGTTCCGCTTCGGCGAGGACCCGAGCGCGCCCGGCGACCGCGGACGTGCCCTGGTCACCCGGCCCGGCCTGCCGGCCCTGGTCACCCGGGCCTCGCCCGGGGAAGGTGGCGGCCAGCCGCAGTCCGGCGGCGGCCAGGAGGCCCCGGCCGCACCGCCCTTCCAGGACGCTGTCGCGGCAGGCACGCTCTCGCCGTCCGGAACCGCCGTGCCCCAGGCCGCGAGCCCGCCCACGCCCGGGGCGTCCGCACCGGCGCCTGGAGGACCGGCCGCCCCGGCACCGTCCCCTGCCGGAGCACCCGCTCCGGAGCCGGTCCGGTTCGTCTTCCCGAACCGGCCCGCCCAGCCCGGTTCCTGACCGGAGCCCCGTAACCCGGGGTGGGCGGCAGACTCGCCGCCCACCCCGGGCCCCGCCCCCGAGCCCCTGGAAGGAGCACCCGCGATGACGTCCAGAAGAGCGCCGCGCCCCCGCCCGCCGCCCGCACGCTCACCCCGCTGGAATCCCGATGTCCTCCTCCACGCCCGACCTCACCCCTGCGTCCGTCAAGTTCCCCCACCGCAGCCGCCGAGGCGTGCTGCTCGGCCTGAGCGCCCCGCAGCTGACCACCTGCTCCGCCACCGGCCTGCTGCTGCTCGCCGTGCTCATCACCCGGGGCGTCACCGGCGCCCTTCAGCTCATACCCCTGTGGGCGGGTGTCGCCGCCCTGGTGTTCATCCGCTACCGGGGCCGCACCCTCGCCGACTGGGCGCCCGTCGCCGCCCGCTACGGCCTGCGCCGCCTGCGCGGACAGCTCATCTGGCTCGCCCGCCCCTCCTCCCGCCCGGTGCGCGAGGGCCTGCTCCACCTGCCGGGCAGCGCGGCCAGCCTGCGCGTGGTCACGGCCCCCGATGGCCGCTACGGCGCCGTCCACGACCCGCACGCCGGCAACCTCACCGCGATCGTCAAGGTCTCCTCCCGCGCCTACGCCCTCCTGGACCCCGGCACCCAGAACGCCAACGTCAGCGGGTGGGGACGCTCGCTCGCGGCGCTCGCCCGCACCGGCCAGGTCGCCCGCATCCAGGTCATCGAGCGGACCGTCCCCGACACCGGCGACGCGCTGCGACGGTACTGGGAGGAGCACGGCCGCCCCGACGCCCCGCTGGCCGGTGAGCTGTACGGGGAGCTGATCCGCGGCGCCGGTCCGGCCGCCGCCCCGCACGAGGCGTACGTCGCCATCGCCCTGGACTTCAAGGGCGCGCGGCGGCTGATCAACCAGGCCGGAGGCGGCCTGACCGGTGGCTTCGCAGTTCTGGCCCAGCTCACCTCCGCGTTCGAGCAGTCCGCCCGCACCGCCGGCCTCACCCCAGCCGGATGGCTGAACGCCGGCGAGATCGCCGCCGTCGCCCGCACCGCCTACGACCCGAAGTCCCGTGCGGCGCTGGACCGCTGGTCGGAGGACGGGTGTCCGTCCGCCGACCCGGCCGCCGCCGGCCCGGTGGTCGTGGTGGAGAAGGCCGATCACATCTCGACCGACTCCGCCCACCACTCCACGTACTGGGTGGAGAACTGGCCCAGGACGCAGGTCAACCCCGGTTTCCTCCACCAGGTCATGTTCGCCTCCGGCGTGCGCCGCACCGTCTCCCTGACCTACGAGCCGAAGGACCTCGACTCGGCGCTGCGCGACGTACGCCGCAAGAAGGCCAGCGTGATCGCCGACTCCGCCGAGCGCGCCCGCAAGGGCCAGGTCTCCAGCGAGGCCGACTCCGTGGAGTACCAGGACATCCAGGACCGCGAGCGCCAGCTGATCGCCGGCCACGCCGACGTCGCCCTCACCGGGCTGCTGACCGTCTCCGCGGACACCGAGGACGAACTGCGCTCCGCCTGCGCCGTGGTGGAGACCGCCGCCGTGGGCGCCCAGCTCGACCTGCGCCCGCTCACCTGGCAGCAGGCCGAGGCGTTCACCGCCTCCGCGCTGCCGTTCGCCCTCGCCGCGTGACGCCGGCCCTCCCGCCTTCCGAAAGAGCACCCCTGATGCCGGCCCCCACCCCCGTCGCGCAGGACTTCGTCCCGTACGCGACCGCCGCGATCGACTTCCACCGCGCGCTCAACCTCCCCACCGGCCCGCTGGTCGCCTCCCGCGCCGAACTCGACTCGCTCCACGAGCACCTGGTCGCGCTGCACGGCCTCCTCGACACCCACGCCCAGCGCACCAGCCCGCTGCTGCCCACCGAGGGCGACCACCTCAAGGCCGCACGCACCCGCCTGTGGCAGGCCGCCGACCACCTCCACGCCGCCTACCACGCCTCGCCCCGCCCCGGCAGCGGCGAGGTCCCCAGCCCCCACGCCTGCCGCGCCCGACTGCCCGAAGGCGCACCGGAGCTGAGCATCTGCCGCCGCCACCAGGAGACCGCGCAGCTCGTGCGACGCCGCACCACCCCCGCCGACCTGCACACCCCGTTCACCGGCCTCGTCCGCCGCTGACCCCCACCCCGGAATCCGTGATCATGCCCAGGAACCGCGCCACCGCCAGCCCCCTGTTCGTCCCCCGCAAGATCACCCGCGCCCAACAGCGCGCCGCCCGAGCCGAGTTCGCCCAGGCCCGCACCAAGGCCCGCCACTCCCCGCCCGCCACCGAACGCCCCCGGAACAGCGGCCCCGACGCGGACCTCCAGCCCGTCTACCCGGCTGCCGGCCGCCCGGGTCCGGCCTCCGCCCGCGGCGGCAAGCTCCGCCTGCCCAAGCACCGCCTGACCACCGCCGTCGCCGGTGGGGCCTACCCCTTCCTCGCGGAGGCCGGCCTCGGCGCCGAGGGCATCTTCATCGGCCGCGACCTCCACGCCGAGGGCTCGTTCTGCTACGACCCCTTCACCCTCTACAACTCCGGCCGAATAGAAGGGTTCACGAACCCGAACGGCATCTTGTGCGGCGTCATCGGCATGGGCAAGAGCGCCCTGGCCAAGTCCATCGCCACCCGCGCCATCGCCCACGGCTACAAGATCTACGTGCCGAGCGATCCCAAGGGCGAGTGGTCGGGACTGGCTGAGGCGCTCGGCGGCCAGACCATCGCCCTGGGCCCCGGACTCCCGGGCAGGCTGAACCCGCTGGACGCCCCACAGCGCCCGGAGGGGGTGAGCGAGGAGGACTGGAGCAGCGAGGTCCGCAAGCGCCGGCTCCTGCTGCTGGCCAGCCTCGCGGCCACCGTACTCAAGCGCGACCTGCTGCCGATGGAACACACCGGCCTCGACGTCGCGCTCGACCTGGTCGTCGCCGACGCCCTCGCTGCCGACACGGTGCCCCTGCTCGGTGACATCGCCCACGTCCTCGGCCGTCCCGAGCGCCTCGACGCCGCCCTCGGCGGCCAGGCCGGAAGCCTCGGCCACGCCGCCGATGACCTCGCCCACGCCCTGCGCCGCCTGGTCCACGGTGATCTCAGCGGAATGTTCGACGCGCCGTCCACCGTGACGTTCGACGCGAACGCGCCGATGCTCTCCATCGACCTGTCCCGCCTCGGCAGCAGCGGCGACGACACCGCCCTCGTCCTCGCGATGACCTGCGCGAGCGCCTGGATGGAGGCGGCCCTTGCAGACCCTTCCGGTGGCCGCCGGTGGGTGATCTACGACGAGGCGTGGCGGATCATGCGCCATGTCGGCTTGTTGGAGCGGATGCAGCAGCAGTGGAAGCTCTCGCGGGGCCTCGGCATCGCCAACTTGCTGATCCTGCACCGGCTTTCCGACCTGCTGTCCGCAGGCGACGCCGGATCGCGCGGGCGGGTTCTCGCCGAGGGCCTCCTGGCCGACTGCAGCACGAGGATCATCTACCGCCAGGAACCGGACCAGATCCCCGCCGCCATGGCCCTGCTCGGCCTCACCGGCGTCGAAGCGCAGGCCATCGCTGCCCTCACTCGCGGCCGGGGCCTGTGGAAGGTCGCCTCGCTCTCCTTCATCGTCCAGCACCTCCTCCACAGCCGCGAACGGGCGCTCTACGACACCGACTTCCGCATGGCCGCATGACCTGCATGACTTCAGAAATCCTGAACCCAGGGGTCCACCACGGACGACTCGCGCCTCACACCGGACAGCGAAAAGCGGGTCCCAGCCGTCCTCGTCCGCAGCGGCCGCCTCCTCCGCCAGCTCCCCGACCTTGCGGCGCGCGCTTCCGGATGCGTGGTGCCCGGCCCGGCTGACATGCGCTCTACCAGCAGATTCCGGCCGGGCCAAACTCCCGGTTCTCCGCATCATCAGCTCCGCCGGAAGCCGTCTTCACGGCCCTGGCAGCCCTTGTCCGTACCAGCGAAGCGGAACCCCACCGTGCCTGCCGCCGACCCCACCCAGCTTCCCGACGTCGCCATCGGCCACCACCCGAACCACGGCATCGTCGCCTCCCTGCCCACCCAGAACCCGGCCGCCCAGTGGATGCTGGAACGCCTCGACTTCCAGCGCCTGCCCGGCAACCCGCGCCTGTACACGCTCACCGACCAGCACCGCGAGGCCCCCGAGCGCGCCGCTTGGGCCGCCAAGCTCCTCACCGGCGCCGGCTACCGTGTCGACACCGACATGTCCCTGGCTCCCGAGAAGACCGACGGGCAGGAACGGGTCCGAGCTCGACAGGCGCGCGCCACGCCGGAGGTCCCCGGGCCGCAGCGTGCACCCGCGCAGGACGCCGGTCCGGACGTCGCCATCGCCGAGCACCCGAGCCTGGGCATCGTCGCCGCTGTCAACGACGACCTGCCCTTCAACCCGGGCATCTTCCTGGACACCGACGGCTGGCGCTACCACCGGGACCTGGACGTCTACCTCCCCCCGGCCGGCACCCGGGAGGAGTCCCTCGACGTGGTGGCCCACACCGTCACGGGACTGCGGCGCGGTCACTTCCAGGTCGCCATGCAGCCCCAGCTCGCCGAGGACGTCGCCGCCCACCGCGTAGCGGTCCGCCAGGCGTTCACCACGCACAAGTTCCGCGTCGACGAGGCCGCGCTCAAGACGCCCGCCACCGTGCCGCCCGCTGTCGCCGTGAGCCCGCCGCCCGCGGCGGTCGACCCGCGCATCGCCTTCGCCCGCGCCCGCTGACCGACCCCGCCGCACCGTCCGGCCACCACCCAGGGGGCCGCCGCCCACCGAGCCGGTACGCACGCCTGATGTCCACTCCCCCGATCACCAAGGAACAGAATTCAGATGGCTGTGAAGAAGGTCTGGCAGATCACCCACCAGTGCGGGCACGAATCGGCAAGGGATCTTGGTGACCGTCCGGCCGACCGCCGGGCCGGCTTCGCCGAGTGGCTGGCCAAGCAGGAGTGCACCGACTGCTGGCGCGCCGCCCAGAGCGAGGATGAAGCGGGCAAGGCGCACTGGTTGGAAGCCAAGCGCGCCACCGAACAGGCCGAATCCAACGCCTGGTCCGAGCAGTTCCGGATGCCGCCGCTGGAAGGCACCGCCAAGGGCGTTGCCTGGGGGGTTCGCTGCCGCCACCAGGTCCTCGCCGCCGCCTACACCGCCCTCGTCCTCGACACCGGAATGCCGGAGCCGCAGTGGGAGCAGATCGAGGACCAGGCCCGCACGATCACCCGCGCCGGCTGGTGGATCGACCAGCGCGCCTGCGAGCCGGGCGACCTGCCCGAGCTGCTGGAGGCGGCCGTCGACGCCGACCGGCCGACCGAGAACCCCTTCGTCTGACCCGCCGGCGCCCCGCCCCGGCGCAGGGCACCTACCCCAACTCCTCGCCAGCGCGCACTGATTCGGAACACAGCACCATGGCCACCGCCCCTCTGCATTGCACCGTTAAGCGCACCGAGAGCACCCCCGACCTGCTCGCCGCGCTGTACGACGACGATCCCAGCTTCGAGTCCTACCTGCTGGCCTCGTGGTCGCCCGGCCCGCCCGCCGAGCAGGACATCGTCCTGCCGGACCTGGCCGCGCTGCTGGACGAGCCGGTGGCTTTGCGCAAGCCTCGAACCGGCCACACCCCCTCCCGGCGTCTGACCTGGCACTGCTCGATACGCAGTACTGGCGCGCTCAGCGACGATCAGTGGTTCGAGCTGACGTGGAAGGTGCTCGACGCCACCGGCATCGAGCCGGACGGCGACCCCGGCGCCTGCCGGTGGGTCGCCCTGCGCAACACCGGCGACCGAGTCGACCTCGTCGCCACCGTCATCCGCAAGGACGGCCGCTGGGCCCGGCTGCACAACGACCAGCGCCTCGCCCGGTGGGCCTGCGAGGACTTCACCCGCGACCACCGGCTCACCGCGCGGCGCTGACCCCCGCACGGCGCCGCAACTGGGCCCGGCCGACGACCGGCTACCACCGATCTCCGGCCGGCCCAAACCGGCGGATCTGCGGATTCTGTCCCCTGCCAACCCGCCCGCCGGGCCCCGCCGTCCACCGTCCGAGAAGGGGACGTTCGTGATCGCTCACCTGCAGCGCACCGCCACCACGGCCGCGCTGATCCCCGCCCTGTACGGCCTGGACGACCCACGCGGCCGCCGGCGCCCCCGGCTGATCGGCGCCGACTACCGCGGCGCCGACAAGCAGCTGCCGCTGTTCGGCGACCCGCAGGAGGTCCTCGGCGGCGTACTCGACGCCCCGGCCCTGCGGATCGGCTCCCGGGCGCCCGAGCAGCCGGTGTGGATGTGCTCGGTGCGCTCCGACCGCCGTCACCCGGACCTGAGCGACGCCCAGTGGGCCGACGTCGCCAGGCGCCTGGTCACCGCGACCGGGCTCGCCCCCGCCGGCGACCCTCACGGCTACCGGTGGGTCGCGATCCGCAACGACGACCGGTCGGTGCACGTCGTCGCCACCGTCGTGCGCGAGGACGGATACATCCACAACACCTACCGCGACCCCTTCCACGTGCAGGCCGAGTGCACCCGCATCGCCGCCGAACTCGGCCACCTCACCCGCACCGTCACCACCGCCAAAGACCACCGGATGCCCGTCATCACCATCAGCGCCGAGCCCAGCGGCAGCGTCGTCGCCACGGGCACCAGCGACGACCTGTCGGCCACCCTGCTCCGCCACGCGGGGTTCAAGCAGATCGACGACTGGCACGGCCGCCGGCACCGGCTGCCCACCACCACGCCCCGCCCCGACGCGGCCGCCTGCGCCACCCACGCCGCCGAGATGCTGCGTGCCGCCCGCTACAAGGTCGACCTCGACCCCCGGCTCCACGTCGAGCCGCCTAACACCGCCAGCCAGCAGATCCTCGATCTCACCGATGAGCTGCGCGGCAGCACCAACTTCGCCGAACTCGGCGGGGCGCTCGACCAGCTGCTCGACCCGGACGACGGGATGCTCGTGCGCCTCCAGGAGGCCATGGAGACCGCCTCCGAGCAGATCACCGATCTCGACCCCGACCAGGTCGAACTCTCCGACCGGTTCGGCTTCGCGTCCGACCAACTCGTCGCTGTCCAGGCCGAACTGGCCGGGGCCGTCGACGAGGTGCAGCGCGCCGCGTCCGACGCGGCAGGCAGCGCCGAGGTCCGAGCCGCCGCCGACGACCTGCGCACCCGCGCCGCGCTCGCCCGCAGCACCACGGCCCCTGTCGCCAACGCCCCAGCCGTGCCCGCCGCAGCCGCCTCCACCCGGCTGCCGCCCGTACCGGCCGCAGCGGCGGTTCCCGCCGGCCGCACCCGCTGAAACGTTCCGCCAGTCCCACCTCCCGTGGAGAGCACCGTGATCCGTTCGAGAGCCGAGCGTGCCCCGCCCACCGCCCGCTCGCAGCCTCCTGGACTCCCTCTTGCCCGCCCCGCGCACCGGCGCGCCGTCGACCACCTCCGGCACGGACGCGCTCCTCTACCTTCTGTTCGCCGTCGTCGGCGCCGCCCTCGCCTTCGGCTCCCTCGCCTGGCTGACCGGCAACCTCACCAACTACCTTGTCGGGACCGGCAGGTGGGCGCCATTCCACGTCGCCGAAGCCCTCCTTAACCCCGACCGGCTGTGGCCCCACCTCGCCCCGGCCGCCGCCCTGGTCGGCGCCCGCGTCGTCCCCGGCGCGCTCACCCTCGCCCTCACCGTCACCATGCTCGTCCTGTGGCTGCGCCGCCGCGTCGGGACAAAGAGCGGCATGGCCCGGCCGGCGGACATCGCTCCGCTCCTGGACAAGGAGATCACTGCCAAGGCCCGCAGCCTGCGCCCGAGCCTGCGGGACGAGAAGGACATCGCTCCGGCCGACCGCGGCATCCCCATCGGCACGCTCTCCCCGGGCAAGGCCGAGGTCCGCGCAAGCTGGGAGGACGTGATGGTCGCCATCATGGCACCCCGCTCCGGCAAGACGAGCGGCATCGCGATCCCCGCGATCCTCGCGGCCCCCGGACCGGTGTTGTTGACCAGTAACAAGGCGGCGAACGACGCCTTCACCACAACCGTTGACGCCCGTGCGAAGGTCGGCAAGGTCTGGACCCTCGACCCGCAGCAGATCGCGCACCACCCGCGCGAGATGTGGTGGAACATCCTCGCGGACGCCCGGGACCTCGCCGGCGCCAAGCGCCTCGCCGGGCACTTCGTCACCGCCTCCGTCGACGAGTCCAGCGGCTCCGACTTCTGGTCGACCGCGGCGAGCAACACCCTCGGGTCATTGTTCTTGGCTGCGGCGAGCCACCGCCGCCCGATCACCGACGTGCTGGCCTGGCTCGCTTCCCCCTCCGACCGCACCCCCGTCGACCTGCTTACCGATGCCGGCCACCACGCGGTCGCCGCCCAGCTCCAGGGCACCGTCACCGGCGCCACCGAGACCAGGGACGGCATCTACGAGACGGCGCGCCAGTACGCGAGCTGCCTGCTGGACCCGGAGATCGCCGCGTGGGTCACCCCCACCCCGGGCCTGGCGGAGTTCAAGCCGTTCGACTTCGCCTCCTCCCGCGACACCCTGTACCTGCTCAGCAAGGATGGCGGCGGCAGCGCCTCGGCGATCATCGCGGCTGCGGCCGACGCGGTGATGCGCGCGGCCGTCATCGTCGCCGAACGCAGCGGCGGCCGGCTCGACCCGCCCGCCCTGTGTGTCCTCGACGAGGCCGCGAACGTGTGCCGCATCTCGGACCTGCCGGACCTCTACTCCCACCTCGGCAGCCGGGGCGTCATCCCGATCACCATCCTGCAGAGCTACCGGCAGGGCCAGCGCTGCTGGGGCGATGCCGGCATGGACGCCCTCTGGTCGGCGGCCACCGTCAAGGTCATCGGCAGCGGGATCGACGACGCCGACTTCGCGGACAAGCTGTCGAGGCAGATCGGCGAGCACGACGTGCAGACCGTCTCCGTGTCCGACTCCGGCAGCGGTAAGTCGACTTCGGTGTCGATGCGCACTGAGCGCATCCTGCCGCCCGACGAGATCCGCGCCCTGCCCAAGGGCAAGATCCTGCTCTTCGCGACCGGCATGCGGGTGGCGATGCTCAACCTCAAGCCCTGGTACAAGGAGCGCTCCGCCAAGGAGATCGGCCCGGCCTCCTCCCGCGCCACCAAGGCCATCACCGAACGCGCCCTCGCCAAGAGCACCGCCAGCCGCAACGATTTCACCCTCTCGGCCTGACCCGCCCCACCCGGCCGCGCCGACCGGGAACCCGCCTCCTCTTCGGCCGACGCCGCCCCCCGGCCGACTCTCTTCCCCCGCCCACCGCAGCCGCTGAACCACCACTCAAGCACCCAAAAGGCCTTCATGTCCGACACCAACTCGCCAACTGCCTACCATTGTTCGGCTCCGCTGGCCGGGGCACCAGTCGTTCGCCGGGGCGGCCAGTGGTGGCTGGTCACCTCAGTTGGTTCCCTGCTCGCCACCGACCCGACGTTCACCGGTGAGCTGGACCGCTTCGCCGCCGCAAAGGCCGCCGCCGACCGCGCCGTCGCCCAACTCCGCATCGACTGCGGCACCCCGCGCCGCCGGAGCCGGTGATGGACCCGCTGCTCCAAGGCGAGCAGGCCGTACTCGGAGCGGTCCTGCTCGACCCCCGCCAACTCGGCGGCCTCGACTGGCTGGAGCCCCGCGACTTCTACCGGCCCGGCCACCAGGCGCTGTTCGCCGCACTGCGCAAGCTCCGCGCCGAGGGCCACCCGGCCCTCGGCGCGGAGGGAGCGGTGCCGCTG
Source organism: Kitasatospora sp. NPDC085464 (assembly GCF_044541955.1). NCBI lineage: Bacteria > Bacillati > Actinomycetota > Actinomycetes > Kitasatosporales > Streptomycetaceae > Kitasatospora > Kitasatospora sp. NPDC085464. Next base: position 155,990 of record NZ_JBITTM010000015.1, on the reverse strand, counting down.
GCGTGGCTCACCAACTCCCTCGCCGAGGCCGAACAGCAGGTGCGCGGGCTCACCGCCTCCTACCTGCACACCCTCATCGCTGCCTGCCCGCGCCCCGCCAGCGCCCAGCTCTACGGGCGGATGGTGCTGGAGGGGTCGATCCACCGCACCGTCGCCGAGCACGCCACCCGCCTGCTCGCCGTCGCCCGGGAGGACGCTGGGCAGCATGAGGTCCACGGCACCGCTGCCCAGGCGGACGTACTCGCGGGCGTCCTGGACGACCTCGCCAAGCGCTGGGGAACCCGCCCCCGGGCCACCGCGCCCAGGACACCGCCGCTCCCCGCCGCCATCGAACCTCCCGCGGTGGTCCAGACAGCAGACGAGCAGTTCCTCCTGTCCCTGCTCGTTCACCAGAACGGCGCGATCGAGGAGGTCTTCGACTGGCTGCGCCCCCAGGACTTCGCTGTTCCCGGCCACGGCCAGCTCTACCGCTGCCTCGGCGCGCTCCACCACCGGGGCGAGCCGATCGACCCGGTCACCGCCCTGTGGGAGGTCCAGCGGCGCGGTCTGCTCACCGAAGGCACGCTCACCGAGGAACAGCTCACGCCCGTGCTGCGCGATGGGACGGCGGGTTCGACCGAGTGGCTGGGCGAGCAGCTCCTGCGTTCTTCCGCCACCCGCGCCGCTGCCGGCGCCGCGCTGCAGATCGCCGCCCACGCCGAAAACTGGCGGCTCGCTCCCGGGCAGTTGATCGGCCATGCGCTGCACGCCCTCGGCCCACTCGACGAGGTGCGGGCCCGCTGGCGCATGGCGACGTCTCCATCCAATCGGCAGCGCCGGCCCGATGTCGGCGAAGCGGCCCGCGTACAGGCGGCGCTCGCCCGGAGCCCCACGCCGGCGCCTACTCGCAGCACCCCAGCACCGGACCGCGTCCCTCCCGTCGGCCCGGCACCGAACCAGGGCCTCGACCGCGCCACCCCGCACCAACCCTCCCGGAGCCTCTTGTGAACGCCCCCGACAGCGAGTCCCTTGCCCTCCATGAGCACGCGACCGCCCTGGAGCGGCAGAGGGACCTGCTGCCCGCTGCCAGCTTCCCCGTCCAGGTGTCGGACCCTGTTGCCTGCGGCAGCACGCTGGGCGCGTCTGTCAGGACGCATCCCTCTCTGAGTACTGACGCAACCGCCAGATTCGCAGGACGCGGTCATCCCGGTCCCAATAGCTCTCCGGGACCAGTTGGGCAAGGAGTGCTGGCTCGGGCTCTTCACGTAGGGCCCGGACCTCACCATCGTCCGCGGTGATGGCCTCCAGGAACCTGAGGGTGTATAGCGTGCTGAGCGCGCCGAAGAAGGCCATTCCTTGTTCTGCAATCTGACGTGCCGCATCCTCGTCGGGAGCGTATGGCCTGTAGGCGTAGTCGATTCTCGCGAGCCGACCCTGACCGTCGAAGTGAGGCTCTTCAGTCTCAATCCAGCTGCTGTGCAACATGAGGAACCAAGCGAGGTTCTGCTCTCCAGGATCGGTGATAGCCCGCCCAGCACTTAGCAGTTCCACCCCTCCAATGGTGAACGCACGTGTCTCTTCGCCGTCCCCGAGCTGTTCTACCACCCGCTCTTTATCGCGATCCATGATCACCGAGAAGGTGAGAGGTGGCTCGCTCGCGAGCATTCCGTCCCCAAGAAGTTCCTGCATCTCGTTGGCCTTGATGGCCTCACCCAGGGGCAGTCGCTGCTGAGTCCCGACCTGGTTGAATACGGACGGATCGACCAACGTCCACATACCCATGCCACTCCAGAAGAGTGCGTAGAGCAATCGTCCGCCAGTGGCCTGGGCATAGGCCTGGGCTGCGGCCATGTCCTTGGCCCGCACCTTGGCCTCACGCCCGGTTGGGGCCACGTTCTTGACCTCGACCAGCAGCTGGGTGCCGTCACGCAGGACGATGCGGAAGTCCGGCGGTTGGAGTTCACCCGTGGCGTCATCGAAGTAGAACAGCCCCGAATCCTCCGTTTTGATCAAGCGGACTGCACCAAGGGCTACCACCACAGCTTCAAATGCATACTGCGTTTGCCAGCCCTGCAGCCTGGAGGTGTTGCCGAGCGACTCACCAAGAGCATCACTGATCGCTGCGACACTCTCTGCATGCCGATCGCGGAGCAATCTTTGCCCGTCCGGGGTTGGCAACGCCAGCTCGATCAGCGACATGACCTCTAGTCCCAAGTTGCCTTTACGGCCTCGTCGCAGCGCCATGTGCAATGCTCCCAACTGATGCTAGCTCTGCGTGGCGGGCGGTTCCCCCACCGGACCCGCTGGGGCTAATGCGTACACCAACCCAGACCGGTTGCGCCACCGAAATCCATCAAGAGTCCTTTGGGAGCGGATCTTGCAGCGAATCCATGCATGCCAGATGTTGCGTCGGGTATGGCGGCCTTGACTGCTGCTGAGCTGCGCAGAGCAGGTGATCAACACCGGAAGCTGAGCCCGTACAACCCTGTATCAACGGCCAGTTCGTTCGATTCTGATCTACCTTCTGCGGAGCCATGACGGTCTATGACGAACTTCAGTCGACATGCGGGTACGAGGACGACAGCGGCCGAAGCCAGCCCGCGTCCCGCACCTGTCACGAGATCACAGCCAATCTGGCCGCCGCGTCGTACGGAACCGACTCTGTACGTGCTGTTTGGTTCGGGCACATTGCCGACACATTGACCGGCCCGGTTCCAGGCCCCTACCGCCGCACCAGGCACAGGCCCGCTTGTCCGTGTTGCGCTCCAGCCGGTCCTTGCCCTCACATGCCCGGCATATCGTCCGGCCTGGTTCCAACCCTACCGTGCGACACCCAGCGCACCGGCGCTTCGCGGCGGCTTTCTTGCTCTCACAGGCCGAACAGACATCCCGCGACGGCCCGACCAGAGTCGGGCAGGTCCGGCACTTCCTCGGCCGCGGGCCGAAAGTCATCAGCCGGTTCGTGGAGTGAAGCTGGACAGGGTCCGCAGTAGTTCGACGGGTTGGCGCCTGCGCTACCTGGCCCCGTGCACACAGTCGGCAGAGCGATCGGCCCTTCCTCGCAGTCTTCCCACACTCCAGACACCTGCCGCGCTGTTGACTGATCACGCTCCCCCCATCGGCCAGTGATCGCGTCATCTGGACCTTACGCGGAGCATCCCCGCCGAGGAAGCCCTCTGAGGTGACCGCAGCCGGGGAGACTTGCAGCAGGGGGCGGTGCGCCACAGATGCTCAGTCGGCGAGAACGATTTGTCGGCGAAGCAGGTCTAATCCTGCCCGGCCGATCCTTCCCGCTTGATCCAAACGCGGCAAACTCCCGAGGCGGCGGCAAACAGCTCGACCCCGAACGGTCGGGACCGTACGCCAGCGCCGTCGCCCGGTGGGAGATGCTCATCCGCCCGACGCCGCCGGCCGCCGATGAGGCCAGCAAGCTCCGGGCCGAGTTCGTCTAGTGGCTGCAGGGACTTGAGCCGGGCTGGGTGACAGCCACCCCGAAGCTCGAACGTCCGGCCCAGCCCACCGCCCTCGGCAACGGCTTTGCGCCCCAACAGGCTTCCGTTGCATTGGAGTTGAGGCGGTTGCTGGCACCACCCCTTCCCCGTCGCTGTACCAGCTGAGGGGCTTCTACCTCTTTTTCTCGGCCGTACCAAATCCCGGAATCCACGGACTCTTCTCTCCGCAGCCGCACCGAATCGAGGGGCTGTCATGCCTGCGCATGCCCCGGTCCGGCGCGCCCGCGCGCCGCCGGCCGTACGACCGAAGGACCTCCTCCTTGAGCACCACCACCGACCGCGGCCCGGCCCAGGACAGCAGCAGTTACCGCGCTGTCCTGGGTGTGCCGCACGTCGCCCGTCTGCTGGGCGGCACCCTGATCGGCCGCCTGCCCACCGGCATGGCGCCGATCGCGATCCTGCTGCTGGTGCGCGCCGAGCACGGCCCGCTCGCCCTGGCCGGGCTGCTCGGCGCCCTGTACGGTCTCGCCTCCGCACTCGGGCAGCCGCTGCTCGGGCGCCTGGTCGACCGCCACGGCCAGGCCCAGGTCCTCCTCCCCGCCACGCTCGTCGCCACTGCGGCGTTCCTGGCGCTGCCGTGCACCGGCCCGGTGCGCCACCCGGTGATCGCCGCGCTCACCGTGCTGGTGGCGGGGCTTTCGACGCCGCCGCTGGAGGCCGGCCTCCGCGCCCTGTGGCCGCACCTTCTGCCCGACGCCGAACGCCGGCGCACCGCGCTCTCGCTGGACAGCAGCACCCAGGGCCTGGTGTTCGTCGCAGGGCCCCTGCTGGCCACCAGCTTCTCGGCCGGTGCCGGAGCGGTGAGCGCGCTGGTGGCGACCGCGGCGCTCGGCCTGCTGGGCTCCGGCCTGGTCGTCACCGCCCGCGCCTCCCGTACCTGGCGGCCTGCGGAGTTCGTCGAGGCCATGCACTGGGCAGGTCCGCTGCGGATTCCGGGCCTTCGGGTGCTGTTCGCAGCACTGATCGGCACCGGTGTCGCGCTCGGCGCCGTCAACGTCCTTGCCCTGTCCGCCGCAGAGCGCCACCACTCCGGGTGGCTGGCCGGGGTGATGCCGGCCGCGCTGTCCATCGGCAGCATGCTCGGCGGCCTCGCCTACGGCCGACACGCCTGGCCCGGCGCCCCCGCCCGGCACCTGGTCGCCGCATCCATCGGCTTCGCCGCCGGATGGCTGCCGCTGCTGCCCGACCCCGCGCCCGCCGTCGCCGTCCTGGGCGCCGTGCTGCCCGGCACCTTCCTCGCACCGCTGCTGACCGCCTCCTTCCTCACCGTCGACCGCCTCGCCCCGTACGGCGAGAGCACGGAGGCGTTCGCCTGGCTGATCGCCTGCATCGGCGTCGGCCAGGCCGCCGGCACCGCCCTCGCCTCCCTCGCCGCCACCGCCGGGCCGCTGCTTGTCGCCGCCGTCCCGCTCGCCGGGGCCGCCTTCGCGCTGTGGCTACTGCACCGCTTCAACGACCACCTCTCCGCCTGACCCTCCACGCCCCCAAAGGACACCGCCGTGAACACCCCCTTCTTCGACGCCGCAACCCCCTCCACCCGCATGCACGTGGTGTGGGACTGGAACGGGACGGTCAAGGACGACCTCGACGACCACGTCGACGCGCTGAACGCGACCCTGCCCGCCCTCGGCGGCGAGCCGGTCGACCGCGAAACGTACCGGGCCAAGCACACCGTGCCGATCCCGAACTTCTACGCCCGCCTGCTCGGCCGCACGATCACCGAGCAGGAGTGGGTCTCCAGCGACAACGCCTTCCTGGAGCACCTGCGTTCCCAGCCGGTGCGCGTGCGCGAGGGCGCCGTCGAGCTGATGGCCGCCCTGCGCGAGGCCGGGCACACCCAGTCGCTGCTGTCGCTGTGCCCGCACGACACCCTGCTGCGCGAGGTCCAGGAGGCCGGCATCGGGCACTTCTTCACCCGGTTCGAGGGCCGCACCGGGCCCTCCGGCGGCACCAAGGCCGCCCCGCTCGCCGCCCACCTCGAAGCCCTCGGCCTCACCGGCCAGGCGCACCGGGTGCTGCTGGTCGGTGACGCCGTCGACGACGCCGAGGCCGCCCACGCCTGCGGCGCGTACGCGGTGCTGCACACCGGCGGCCTGCACCACCCCGCAAAGCTCGCCGCCTCCGGCCACCCTCTCACCGCAACCCTCGACGGCGCCGTCGCCCTCGGCCTGCGCCTCATCCAGGACCACGGCACCCAACTGGCCTGCGCCTAGCGCGAATCGGCGGCCGGACCAAACCGCCGATCCTACGGACCATCCCCCCAACGACCGCTTCACCGGAGCCCCGCTGTGACCAGAAGAAGACCCGCCACGCCCGCCCTCCCCGTCCGTACGAACCTCCTGGATGTGCCATGTCCGAGTCCGACCCGATGCCGGGCACCCCCGAGCCCGAGCCGATCCGCATCCCCGACGAGGACCTCGACGACCTCGTCAGCGCCCTGAACCGCACCATGGCCGAGGTCCGCCAACACGGCGTCATCCTCGACCGCCTCGGCTCCGAAGCCGACGACGAGACCGGGTCCGGCCCAACCGGGCCGGACCCCGGAGCCGGGGCCGAACCCGCCACCGCCCCTCCTCTGTTCATCCTCGCCATGGGCGGCGCCCAGTACACCGCCGAGCTGGCCGAGCTCTCGGCCTGGGTCACCCACCTCCTGCTGCCCGTCTACGGCCGGGAGATCGGCTCCACCCGCCCCTGGTGCGCGAAGTGGCACGAACACCCGGAGGCCGTCGCCCGCCTCCACGCGCTGTGGCTCGCCTGGCAGCAGCTGACCGCCGCCGAGGCCGGCCAGGGCGGCCCCTCGACGTGGCACCGCGACCACCTGGACCACGCCCTGCTCCAGCTCCGTGCCCCGGACGGCCCGTTCGCCGCGTGCACCACCAGCCCGTCCCGACCGGCCCACCGCGTCCTGACCACGCCCGACCAGCTGGGACTCGCCGCATGAACACCCTCGACTTCCGCCTCGACGGCCTCAAGCCCTCCGACGAGTCCCTGGGCCATGCATACAACTACCCCTGGGAGAAGGACTTTCAGCTCATCTCCCAGCACGACGTGGGCGAGCGCAGCTTCATCATCGCCTTCGACAAGACGGCCACCTGGGACTACCCCAACAAGGCCAACATCGTCTCCTTCGACGCCGACCGCGACAGCAGCCGAGGCATGTTCAGCATGCACCGGGAACGGCACGCCACCTTCGCGTTCGCGCAGAACTGGCTCGTCAACCGCGGCTGCCCGCCGGACGCGCTCGCACCGGTCCTCGGCGGCCCCACCCCCGCCGACGAGCTGTCCATCCGGGTCGAGGACCGCATCCGGCGCTCGGGCGAGCGACTGGAGGTCGCCGACTACCGGGTCATCGACGGGGCCGAGACCGAGGGCTGGAGCATCGCCGTCGACAGCGAGGCCAAGGAGCTGCCCGTCCGCCTGTTCATCGAGACGCTTCAGCCCGATCAGTGGACCTACACGGTGCGCGAGGGGGCCTTCGCCGACCACGCCGCCGCCGATGAGTGGCTGGAGAAGCGCTCCACCCCGCTGCCCGAGCCGCCCGAGTACCGCCGCGACGCCCTGCGCACCCGCGCCGCCCTCGCCCGCAGCACCACCTCACCGGCCAACGCCGCCGCCGTACTGGCGTCCGCGCCCGCGGCAGCCGCCGTCGCGCAGCCCGATCGGGGGCGGTCGCTGTGAGCCGCGCCAAGTTCGCCTTCTCCGCCCACCCCGACGCCATCGCGGACCTGCGCCAGCTCCCGGACGCCATCCGCGACCAGGCCCTGCTGAGTCTGCAGGACCTGGTCCGTGGCGAACGCGTCGCCACCCGCCTGGAGGGCCGGCTGGAGGGCTACCACAAGGTCTACCTCGGCGTCGGAAACGAGTGGGCCAGCCACCGCCTGGTCGTGCAGTTCCGCGACGCGCCCGCCGCCTCCCAGCACCGGCGCGAGGTCCATCTCGTTGCTGCCGGCCCCCGGCTCGACTACCAGGTCTACCGCTCCGCGCAGAACCGCCTGGGCCGTACCGGACTCAACCTGCCGTCCGGCACCAGCCCGGCCGAGGAAGCCCGCGTCCGCGCCGCCCGCGCCCGGTCCGTACGCCCTGCACCGGTGGCTGCCGGCGGTCCGGCTTACACCACCGCCTCCCCTGGCTTCGCCACCAGCGCCGCCGCCCGAAAGGCCCGCTGATGACCACCCCCGCCCCCACGCACGCCGATCTCGCCGTGTGGCTCGCCGAGGCCGCCCACGCCGTCTCCGGCATCGTCACCGCCCGGCACGCCACCGCGCCCTCACGTTCCCACCTCCACCCCGTCCTCGGGCCACTCACCGCCGGACCGCAGGTGATCACAACACTCGCCGGCAGGCTGGAGGACCTGCTGGACGCCAAGCTGTCGACCACCCCCGCCACCCTGTTCACACTCGCCTCCTACGCCTCTGCCCTGGGCTGGCTGAGCGAATCTCTCGCCGAACTCACCCAAGCCGTCGACCTCCTGGTCTCCGAGGCCGCCCTGCCGGACGGCGCCACGGCCACCACCCCCGGCGAGGCTGCGGACTTCGACCTGTCTGCCTACGCCCCGCAGGACCGGCAGGCCATCACGGCCCTCGCCGCCGAGGCCGCCCTCCCGCCCGGCCTCTACCTGCAGATCCTGGGCCAGGCCCTGCTCGCCTCCACGGAATTCACCGAGGCGTGCACGGAGATCATCGGCGCCCTGACCGAGGACGCCCACCGACTACTCGACGAGTCGGTCAGCGTCGTACGCCTCGGCGGCGACGGCCCCGACAGCCTGCCCACCCTGGTCCGCTCCCTCCTCGCCCGGATGGAGACGGCCCGGTGAACCCGCACAACCCACTCACCCACCCCGGCGCCCATCTCGTCTACGAACGCCTCGGCGCGTACAACGCGTCGGAGCTGAGCGCCGGCTACCCCGGCTCGGACCCTCTCGGGCGCCTTGCCTTCATGGTCGCCTCCTCGGCCCGCGAGGTCGACCGGCTCCACCAGGAACTCGCCGCTCGCGCCCAGACGGTGATCGAGCGCCTGGAACCGATCGCCCGCGGTGACCACGCGAGCATGCGCGGCGTCAACGGCATCATCCAATCCGCCGGCCTCCAGGTCGAACTGCTCACCGCCCGCCGGGGAGCGGCCTACGAGCAACTCAGCAGCGCGGTCAACGCCTACGGGCGGTGCACCGAGGCGGACCTGCCTGCGCCGGAAAGTCGGCTTGCTCTCAAGCACGCGACGGCCAGCGTCATCCCGGTGTCGGCCGAAGGGCCCAACCTGCCCAGCGCGTCGGCCGGGTACGACCCCCGCGTCCGGGAGTTCGAGGCCCTGGCGGCGATAGACCGTGGTGATCTGCGGCTGTGCGAAAGCGCCGTCTACGGCTACAAGTTCATGTCCGATGGCAGTGGCGAGAGTCCGTCGGTCTGGCCGCACACCGTCGAGGAGCTGATGGCCGAGGACCTCGTCATTGCCGACACCAGCTCATCGTCCTACCGGCCCGGCCACCTGCTCTCACTGACGCCCGCCGGCAAGGCCCTCCTCGACGCCTCACGCGCCGCCGACCAGCGCGTATCCGCCGCGCTTTCCCGCAGTGCCACCAGCCCCACCGCACCACCTGCCGCCGGGCCTGCGCCGTCTGCCCCCTCCGTATCCGCCCACCCGCCCCGCTCCCGTTGACCAGGAACCACCGCCATGTCCCAGACCCTCGCCGCCGTGTCCTCCCAGCCGACCACCATGAGCACCTCCGACGCGCAGCGGTCCGAGGCCGTCCTTCGCCGTCTCGCCCCGAAGTGGACCACCCACGTCGTCCACACAATCGCCAAATGGGGCCCGGAGATGCGCGTTTCCGACGTCACCCCGCATCTTCCGGCGATCTCCCAGTCGTACGTCAGCAAGCGCCTGGCGGCGATGTCCGAGGCCGGCCTGGTGGTCCGCGACGGCGAGTTCGACCGCGTTGCGCCCTACCGGCTCTCGCCCGCTGCCTGCACGCTCGGCCCGGTCTACCGCGCTCTCGCCCAGTGGTCCATCGACCATGTCGACCACACCCCGCAGGGCCGGTACGACCGGATCGAGGACGCCCTGCACCGCCTGCAACTGGCGGACACCACCGAGACCGTCCGCCTGCTCTCCGAGCACGGGAGCCTGCGCCTGCCTCACGTCGCCGAACGCCTCGGCGCGTCCGAGCAGTCCGCCGCCGCCAGGCTGAGCCGCATGCAAGCTGATGGCCTCGTCGCCCGCGCCGGCAACCGGGTGCACGGCGCCCCCTACATCCTCACCGACGCCGGACGGGCGCTCGGCCCCGTCTACTCCGCCCTCCAGCAGTGGGACCAACGGCACACGACCACCGTGGCCCCGGCAGTGCCGGCCGCCACGCGCACCCTGGACTCCCCCGCGCAGTCCGTACGCACCGCTGCGGCACTGCGCCGCAGCCCGGCCCCCTCCGCACCGTTCAGCCACGCCCCGGTGCCGCAACCGCGCATCCCCTCCGCCGCAACCGCGGCCTCCCACCCCGCGCGGGGGCGGTGACCACCGTGGACTCCCAGCTCAGAGCAGCTCCCCGACCTCAGCGCCCCGGGCCCGCACGCCGCCTCACCGCAATTGGCGGTGTGCGGGTCCGCTCCCCGCCGCGTTCAGGAGCCCCCGTTGTCCTCCGCCGCCCCTCTGCTCGTTCAACCGCTGCGTCTCGCCGGCCCCGGTGACCACCGCCTCGTCACCGGTCTGCTGGCCGCAGCTCCCGGCTGGAGCCGCGCCCGCGCGCCGGACGGCAGTGTCCGCTTCACCAGCCCCTGCCGCACCGCCGCCATCACCTGCTCCGGCCCACCCGACCACTCTTGGGCCTGGACCGTCCACGGCTACCCCGCGCCCGGCTCAAAGCCGCTGTGGCGTGCGGCGTTCGGCCCCGGCACGCCTGCCGAGATCACCGCTGCCTTCACCGCCGTCCTCGTCGACGGCTTGCGCAGCGGGCACCGCGACTACCTGCGCGGCGGGCCGCACCACCTGCCCGGCACGCCCGCGTCCGTTCTCGCCGACCGCGGCTGGCAGCCCGACCAGGGACCGAAGGGCTTCCACGACCAGGTCGCGCCGGACGCCACCGCCCGCTACCGGCACCGCGTCGGCCACCAGATGGCCGACGCGGAGGTCGCCGGCCTGGTCCCGCCGTCGTGGACCATGCTCGCGGGCGACCCGCAACACCCCTCCTGGCGTGCGGACTTCACCATCGGCGTGCCGTTCTACCCGCTCCTGCGCGCCGCCCTCGCCTTCAGCTCCCCCGAGCGGCCCCTCGGTGGCGTCCCTGCCCGCCACCTGCCCCATGTCACCGCCCGCCGCGCCCCCACCGCGCACCCGGCCCGCCGTCCGAACGCCTGCCCGCCGCCGGGCCCCGCCGCCCCTGCCGCTGCGGTGCCGGCGCCCGGCGGAGCGCGTCGGCGCTGACCCCACGAAGGAATCCTCATGCCGTACACCCCCGAGAAGCCCCGCGAGTACCGCGTCCAGCCGCGCTACCTCGCGGGGTCGGAGGCCGACGCCACCGATGCCATCACCCCGCTGCTCAGGGCCGGGTGGGCTGCCAGCAACGACGAGCTGGGCAACGCCTACGTCACCGCACCGGACCTGACGGCCCGCCTGGCGTTCCTGCCCGAGGGCCAGGACTCGACGCTCTGGAAGATCAGCGCCGGTCCGGAGGCGACCGTTCCCAGGTGGCTGGTCACCTTCGACGACCGGGTACCCAACGAGATCGTCCAGGACTTCACCACCGCCCTCGCCGACGCCTACACCCAAGGCCCCGACGCCTACCTCGGCCCCGGCAAGCCCGCCCCGCGCCGGGTGGCCGGACGGCGGGCGGAGCCCATCGTCGTCCAGAGCCCCGACCAGCTCGTCACGCGATCGACGCGCCCCGGCTTCCTGCCGCACGCCGAGGAGATGGACGACACCAGCGCACGGTGGCTCTTCGAATCGGGACCGCCCGAGCGCCGCTGGTACGCCACCGCCTCCTCGCACGTGCCCGCACCCCTGCTGGAGACGCTCACCGCCGCCGCCTTCGACCCGGCCCCAGTGCACCGGTACCTGCGGCGCGCGGAGGTCGCGCGCCTGCCCGCGGACGCCGTCGCGACGCCCACAGTGCCGAGCCCGCTGGAGGTAGCGCGCGTGCGGGCCGCCACCTCCCGCTCCGTCACCGCGACGCGCACCCTGGCCGCCGCACTCGCCTACACCACCTCGACCCCGCCGCCGGCACCCCCTCGGGTCGCCCTCGCCGGCCCCTCCCGCTGACCACCCCACCAACCTCCCGGAGGACACCGTGTCCGACGCCACCGCCCTCGACCACGCGGACGCCATGATCGAGCAAGCCTGGAAACGGCCGATCGCCGAACTGGAGAAGGCCGCGCCCCGCCTGCCCGTCGAGGACGCGATGCTGCGCGCGGCCATGCACCACCGCTCCCACCTCGTCGTCGTGTCCAACTCCATTGCCGTGCACCAGGACCGGCTGCACGCCCTGACCCGGCCCGGTCACGTCCCCGCCTTCTACGACCTCGACCGGATCACCGCCTCGGCGAGCGCCCTGCGCACGGCCTACGCCGAGAGCAACACGGCCGTCCAGATGATCCGCCACGTCATCGACGCCCGCGAACTCGCGCTCACCGCCGAGGGCGGCCCCAACGCCGAGCGCGTGCGGGCCGCCACCGCCCGAAGCTCGCGAGCACCCCACCCCCTCGGGCTTCCCGCCGACCAGCCCGTCCCGCCTTCGGCTGCCGCCGTGGCCCAGCCGGTGGCGAACCGGCGCTAGCCGCAGATCAGTTCGCCTCCGGTCCGTGGTGGGCACCCGGGTCGGTGGCACCCACCACGCGAGCCAACTCCTCCACGGTCAGCTCCACCCGCCGGCCATCCGCCAGCCGTGCCTCCACCGCCTCGTCCTGCCGCCGCTCGGCGCGGCTCTTCGTGGCGACGGCCCACTGGCCCTCGCCGATCGCCGCGACGTCGCCCAACGTCCACGCCCGCCCCGCGCTGCGGATCTTGCGCTCCAGCGCCGCCATGTCCCGACCTCTGCCCGCCACCATCGCCTTCAGCCCCCCGTAATCCCGTACGGCGTAGCGCCGCAACCCTGCTTCAGCACCCGGGCACCCCGATCCATTCCCGCCCAGTTCGCCCACGGCAGAGGGCGGTTCCCGGTAAACGACTACGAACTTCGGGACGCTGCATGTCAACGTACTCATGTCGCTGAATCCGCAGGTCAACGAAGGGACCGGTCCCCGTGAACACCCCCAGCAGCCTCCTGCCCGCTCCCGTCCGCCCGTCCGCCGAAGAGCGCTCCTGGCTCGCGTCCGATCACAGCGCGGAGCCGGTCCTCGCCCTGCTCTCCGGCCTCGGCTGGCCGATGGTCGACACCCCCGAGGCCAACGTGCACTGCACCAGCCCGGACGGGCGCGTCTACGTCGGCTGGCTGCCCGAGGACCCCGGCGCGTGGAAGCGCGGCATCCTCTGGCGCATCCAGGTCCAGCCCACCGGCGCCGCCCCGTGGACCCAGGAGTTCGGCGTCCATACCCCCTCCGAGGCCGTCGCAGGCTTCCTCGCCGCGCTCATCGCCACTCCCGCCCACTGACACCGGCCAACTACCGCTCCCGGAGGACTTGTTGTCCACACCCCGCCTCGACCACCGCATCGCCCACGGCACCGCGCGCGACGCGCTCGGCCGCGCCCTGGCCGACCCGCACATCGCGTGCGCGGACGGCTTCCGCCTCTCGGTGCTCGCCCCCGACCCCGCCGACGTGTTCCTGCTGCCCGCCGTCACGCTGGAGGTCGGCTTCCCCACCCGCCGCCCCGAACCGTGGGCCCGCTGGCGCGAGCACCTCGACCCCGGCGCGGACGAGGACGACCCCACCGAATCCGTGTACCTGCACGTCCCCGTTGTCCTGGTGCGGGACCTGATCGAGGCCCACGGCGGCGAAGCCCCGCCCATACCGCGCCAGCGCGCCTGACCGGCCAGCGCCGCCACCGACTCCGGCAAAGGAGGCATCCCTGACGATCACCACCGTCTTCACCCGCGCCCCCGGCCCGGTCATCTCCGCGCTCGGCCTGACCAACGCCTTCTTCGTCCCGCCCGTCTCCAGCACGTTCGTCCTCAGCCTCGGCTTCGCCGTGAGCGGCCTGCTGCTCGCCCTCGACGACGTCCACGAGAGCGACCTGCGCCGGGATGCCCGCATCCTCGCCCAGCTCGCCAAGACACCGGGCGGCACCCGGGTCCGCCGGATCGGCACCGCCCTCGGCCTGCGCGATCGCACCGTCGCCAGGTCCCTCGGCCGTCTGGCCGACGACGGCCTGGTCCTCCTCGGCCCCGAGGACGGGCCGCTGCCTCAGCGCTCCTGCCGCCTCGCCGACTGAACCACCACCGGCTGGCCCGGCCCGCGCCTGGGGCAGCCGCCCACCACAAGGGGCAGTGCCATGACCACCCATCACGTCGCCTTCCACCCGCTCATCGTCACCGCCGCCACCGCCCACCACGCCGCCCGCCTCCTCCTGGCCAGCCCCGCCCTTCGGATCGTCCGCGCCGACGAGGTCCGCCCCGGCGACCTGATCGTCTCCGCCTTCACCACCGACACCCCGCGCCTGCGCCGCACCGACTACTTCGCCGGCGGCCCCTACTCGGCCGACCCCGGCCCGTACGACCCGGCCTGCGGCTGCGGCGTCTGCGGCCTGCCCGAGGTCGAGGGCCCGCACGGCACCGTGGTCCTCACCCGGGACTTCCCCTGGGAGTGCTGCGACCCGTGGCCCGCCGACGAACCCGTCCTCGTCCGTCCCCGACGCCGCCTCCCCGCCCCGACGATCCCGTCCGCCGAAAGGACCTGAGTGACCGTCCACCGCGCCCCGCTGACCAACCACCACTCCGACGACTCCCTCTGCCCGCCGGACCACAAGCACACCAGCTCCGGCAAGCCCCTGCACCCCGACTGCCCCGGCCGCGCCTACTCCAGCGCCGTCTGCACCTGCGGCAGCTGGGAGTTCAAGGGCCCGGCAAGGACTACGTCAACGAGTCCCGCAAGCGCCACCTCGACACCCACCCCCGGCCCCGTCCGAAGGCCCCGCCCGTGCTGCGAGAGAGGCTCCGCCTCGACCTCCCGTGACCACCGCCCACACCCCCACCGCCGCCCCCTTCACCACCCGGAGACCGCTGTGCCCCAGTACCTGACCGTCGCCCACCTGATCGCCCAGCTCCAGGACCTCGACCCCAACCTGCGCGTCCGCCTCGCCGTGAACCCGGACTGGCCGTTCTCCCACCTGCTGGCCTCGAACGTCACGGTCCACGACGGCCTCGTCTACCTGGCCGAGGACGGCCAGGAGGGCTACCTGCCCACCGCCGTCCGCGAAGAGCTCGCCTGGGCCTGAACCATCGCCCGCCCGAAGGAGACCCGCATCCCCACCACCCACCGCCTCGCCCACCCGCAGCCGCTGGAGCGCTTCGCGCTGCGCCCCATGCCGCCGTGGGCCAGCGGAGCGCTCGTCCACCGCGCCCCCGCCGCCCCCGACCGGCCGATCCAGACCCTGTGGCTCCCGAACACCGCACCCAGGCTCCCCTTCGGCCGCGTCCTGCTGCGGTGGGAGAAGGCTCCCGAGGCCGGCTGGGACGTCACCGCCCGCCTCGGCCTCGCCATCACCGACGTCCACCTCGCCACCTGGCCCGCCGCCCCCGACGACTGGCCCCGCCTGGTGCGGCCCACCCTCCACGAGGTCACCGGCCTGTGCTCCGCCCTCGCCCTCGCCACCGCCGCCCTCAACCTCGCCAACCACCTCGCCGACTCCTGAACACCACCGCACAAGGCCGCCCCGCGCCGACCAGACCGGGGCGGCCTCGCCGTACGCCCACCCGCGCGGCGGCGCGTACGCTCGTCACCGAAGCACCGAGGAGGACACACGCATGGCCGACGACCAGCGGCTCTGGAGCTACGCCGAGGTCGCCGCGCACCTGGGCATCAGCGTCGGCGCCGCCCGCAACCGCCGTAACCGCGGCACCCTTCCCGCCCCCGACGACACCAGCATCCCCGACCGCCCCCGATGGAAGCCCTCCACCTTCCAGGACTGGAAGCCGATCGGCCAGGGCCACCGCAGCGACCTGCGCACCAGGACGGCCACCGACACCAGCAGCTGACGAAGTCCGCCGTGCCCACCTCTCCAATGCCCTCGCCCCCGTTCCCCGCCTGCGGCTTCCGCGGCACGATGCCGACACGCCCGTGACCAGGCCGGCCCCAGGAAGGACTGCCCGCCGATGACCGATCGCCCGATCCGCCGCCCCGGCGCGCTCTTCGCCTGCTGCACCCTCACCACCCTGGGCGCCGCCACCGCCGTCCCGGCCGCCCTTACCGACGCCTACGCGGTGTGCGCCATCGGCATGTTCGCCCTCGCCGGCGGCGCGCTCGGCGCCTACCGCACGATGCGCGCGGCCGACGAGCGGACCGACCGCGCCGTCCTCGAACACCTTCAGCAGGCCCCCGGCCTCGCACCCGAGACGCTGGCCGACAGCCTCGGCCTGCGCCCGGTCGCCGTCCGGCTCAGCCTCCACCGGCTGACCGTCTCCAGCCGACTCCCCTCACCAGCACCTCCTCCGACTCCGGAGCGCTGACCAAGCGCAAGGGACCGCCGCCCAACACCGGGCGGCGGTCCCTTCGCGTTTCCTGCCTACTCCAGGTACAGCCCGGCGAACATGCCATCGAACCCCAATGCGATTCGGGCCTCGGTGAGGCTGCCGTACCGCGTCCAGGTCGGATCCGCGATCATGGCGTCGAAGTCCCGCCGGGTGATCTCCGGCTCCAGCCACTCCGCCCCGCAGCGACAGCCGATCCAGACGTGGCGGCGGTGGTTGATCAGCAGCCAGTCGCGGCGCGCGCGGCATCTGGAGCAGGTCACCGGCATGCCACGCAGCGCCAGTTCGGAGGGGCACTGCGCGAGGCGGACGGTCTCGGGTCCGCCGGGCGGCTGGGTCTCGTACTCCAGCCCTCCTGGACTCGGCCGGCTTCACCGGCACCGTCCTCAATCCCCAGCCCGACACCGGAACGGAAACGCCGTTCGGCTGGCAGGAGCACAACCTGCGGCGCTTCAGCGCCGTCCTCCTGTGGCGCCCGCAGGGCGCCCACCAGGTCCGCGACTTCCAGCAGCGATTCCTCCACCGTTCGCGCACCGCGCTGGTCGTCGGCTGCGACCTGGACGACCGCGCCCAGCGGTTCATTCGCGCCGAACTGCTCGGCGCCATACCCCGGTTGACCGTCGCCGCCGGCCTCGCCGCCACCGTGCGCGCCGCCCTCGACCACCTCAACGCCCAGACCACCACCCGGCCCTGAGTACCACCACCCACCCGCAGGAACACCATGCGCACCCCCGCCCTCCGCCCTCACCCCCGCATCGAAGACCTCGCCCTGATCGGCAACACCACCACCGGCGCCCTCGTGCACCGCGACGGCACTGTCAACTGGCTGTGTCTGCCCCGCTTCGACTCCCCTGCCGTCTTCGCCGAGTTGCTCGGCACCGAAGAACACGGCTTCTGGCACATCGCCCCGGCCACGGACGGCATCCCGCGACCGTCCACCCGGCGCCGGTACCGCGGCGACACCATGATCCTGGAGCAGGAATGGGTCACCCCGAACGGCATCGTCCGGGTGACCGACTTCATGCCCTGCAGCCCCCAGGTCCCCCAAATCGTGCGGATCGTCGAGGGACTCAAGGGCACGGTGGCGATGACCTCGCTGTTCCGCCCCCGTCCCGGCTACGGCGCCAACAGCCCGCTCATCACCCGCACCGCGCGTACCGGAGCCCCACGGCTGTGCGCCACCACCTACCCCGACACCTACTGGCTCGACGGCCAGCACCACACCGTCACCGAAGACGGTGCCCGCGCCGACTTCACCATCACGTACGGCGTGTACACCACCTTCACTCTCACCTGGCAGCCCTCACACCTGCCCACCACCCCGACCATCCGCAGCGCCCGCACAGCACTGGCACGTACCGAGGAATTCTGGCGCGAGTGGGCGTCCAGCGGCACCTACCAGGGGCCCGACCGCGACGCCGTGGTGCGCTCGACGCTCGTCCTCAAGTCGCTGTGCAACCCGGGCGGCGGGATCGTCGCCGCGCCGACCACCTCACTGCCCGAACAGATCGGAGGCGAGCGCAACTGGGACTACCGCTACACCTGGCTGCGCGACGCCTGCCTCACCGCCACCGAACTCGCCCGCCTCGGCCACGCCGAGGAGCCAGAGGCCCTTCGCGACTGGCTACTCTGCGTCCTGGGCCGCGACGTCGAAAACATGCAGATCATGTACGGCCTCAGCGGTGAAACCGACCTCACCGAACGGACACTGGACCACCTCCCCGGCTACGAGGGATCCCGGCCGGTCCAAGTCGGCAACGGCGCCGCCGGACAGCTCCAGCTCGACGTCCCCGGTGAGATCGCCGACTTCCTGCTCGCCGCCGAGGACGCCAGCCTTCCGCCCTCGCGCGACGCCGACGCGATGCTGCGCGCCCTCGCCCGCTTCACCGAGGACCACTGGCGCGAGCCCGACGAGGGCATCTGGGAGATCCGCGGACCGCGCCGGCACTTCGTCCACTCCAAGGTCCTCGCCTGGGTCGCCATCGACCGCACCATCACCCTGCTGCGCCGCCGGCCGGACACCGCCCCCAAGGAACTCGCCCGCTGGGAGCGACTGCGCCAGGAGATCCACACCGAGGTCTGCGAGCGGGGCTTCGACCCGGAGCGCAACACCTTCACCCAGTACTACGGCGGCAAGGAGCTGGACGCCTCGCTGCTGCTGGTCCCCCAGGTCGGCTTCCTGCCCCCGGACGACAAGCGCGTCATCGGCACCATCGAGGCGATCCAGCGCGAGCTGTCCACCGAGGACGGCTTCGTGCTGCGCTACCCCACCCACGACGAGTCCGGCAACAACGTCGACGGCCTCTCCGGCCACGAGGGCGCCTTCCTGGCCTGCTCCTTCTGGCTCGCCGACGACCTCGCCATGATCGGCCGGGTGCAGGAGGCCCGCGAACTCTTCGACCGACTGCTCGCACTGCGCAACGACCTCGGCCTGCTCGCCGAGGAATGGGACCCGAGGCTCAAGCGCCAGGTCGGCAACTTCCCCCAGGCCCTGTCCCACATCCCGCTAATCAGCGCCGCCCGACGGCTCGCCACCTGCGGCACCGTCCACCTGCCCGCCCAGCGTGACCGCGCTCCCGCCCCGTCGCCGTCGTGGTCCGCGACGCCTCGGGCCGGATCCTGCTGATCCGCCGAGCTCCGCACGACGTCCTGCTGATGCATCTGCGCGAAGACAGGCCGGGCATCGCCTGGCCCGGCTACTGGACGCCGATCGGCGGCTGTCGCGAGGCCGACGAGAGTGCGCGGGGCGCGAGGTCCGCGGGAGGCCGGCATCGAGATCACCGGGCTGCGGCCCCTCCCCGACACCACGACCTCGGCCTCCCGCTCACCCGCGTCCTGTACGCCCTCTGGAACGGCCCCGACAGCGACCTGCGGCTCGGGGGCGAGGGCCTGGCCGTACGCATGGTCCCCTTCGATGAGGTGATCAACCTCAAGGTCCCGCCCTACATGCACCCGACCTCCGCCTCCTGCCCGGGCTGCTTTTCCTGCGGGACCATTCCCTCCAGATGCTGGCGCCCCTCCTTCGCGAGCGCCGCCAGCTCCGGACGCCGGGTGCGGACGTAGCCGCGGATCGTCGAGTACGACGCCAGATCGAAGTCGCACTCGACCGCCAGGCGGACCTTGATCCGCTCGATGGTGTGCCGCTGCTTGCGCGGGGCCTCCAGATCGGCTCACAGCATCTCGTCGATCCGGACCTTCACCGGTCACCTGCCCAATACAGGCCGCGGATGAAGCAGAACGCCGCCAGCGTCTCCCTTTACGTCTCCTCTACCTTCTCCGCCTCGCCTTCCCACTCTCCGAGCGCCTCAAGCTCGCTGTCCTGCTCAGGCGCTGTACGCCGGTACTGCGGGTGGTCCTTGTCCATCTGAACGGCAGCATGGAGAGCGATCGGGTACTTGGTTCGGTTACTCCAGGCCAGAGGATGCGTGGCCATTCGGGCGGTGGAATTCACCAACTGCTCGCCCCGTACACCATCGGCCAGCGCGATGGGATAGATGCCCGTCGCAGTCATCGTGTACCAGTTCTTGGACACCTCGTTCTTCTCGCCGCGGATGCCGTTCTTCTTGTCCGGCTTGACGCCGTGGTTGGCGGTCCATCGGGTCTTGTCCTCGCCGAGGCGGCCCGCACCGCCACCGTCGAACTGGTGGGGAGTCGTGACCAGGATCCATGTAGGTGTTCCGAGGTCCGTCTCGACCTCGAACAGCATGTCGGTTCTCTTCTGGGACGAAAGGACCTTACCCTCGCCGTCGACACGGCTGAGGCCGATCGGGCGGGGCATCTCATCCATGTCGACGTTGACCCGGATGATGCCGATGGGACGGTCCTTCGCAGGGAGCGTGCTGCCCGGAAGCCAGGTCTCCTCCGCCTCACCGTCCTGGCCCTGCCGCCGGTTGTGGAGCCCGGCCCACAGCCGCCGAGTTCCGACCGCGTCCACCGTCACCGTGTAGGGCGTGTGGCCGAGGTAATCCGCGAGATCGGACAGCGCTTGGTCGATCTCAGCGGCCACCTTCTTGTAGCCGGCGTTGTTGTCGACGAGCTCGGTCAGCTTTCCCTCGGGATAGTCCTTGGCGTGGTAGGCAGCCTGGGCTCGGTCGTAGGGCTGCCACCTCGGAGAGGTGTACGACCAGCCGTGCATCGTCCATGCCTCGTCGTTCCGGCCTGGCGGGACCATCACCGTAGCCGTGACGCAGATCTTCGCCGCCTTCTCGCCGCTTCGCTTGGACTGCCGGCGGACATGGATGCCGCAGTGCGCGATCTCGTCGGGCTTGTAGGGGCCGATCTTGTCCCGCATCACCGCGTCGATTCGCCGGTCGATGATGCCGAGGCTGCGGTAGAGGTCCTGCAGTGACATGAACGCCTGGTGATCGCGGGCCTTCTCGCCGTTCTTCCCCGGCTTGGACTGCTTGAGGATGCTCGTGTACTGCACGTTCAGTCCCAGTTCTACGAGGACCCGGTGGGACAGGTGCTTACCGTCCTCGCTCTCGGACTTCTTCTTTTTGGCCTTCTTCTCCTTGGCTGTGAGCGCCTTCTCGGCGTCCTCCTCGGTCTGGTCCTCCCCGTTGGCTGCTTCCCAGTCGGTCTCGGCCCATACTCCGAGCAAGGTGGACGCATCCCGCCGCAAGACTTCCATCCCGGCGGCCAGGGCTGCACGCCCGTCCGCCGGTCCGTGGCCGAGGAACTCAGGCGCGTGCCAGAACACGACGCTGATCGTGTCGCTGTAGAGGGGCACCGGCATACCGTCGACTGGATCGAAGCCGTCGATGCCGTACGCCTCGGCGAGAGCGCTGATCATCCGCATCCGGTTCTCGTCTCGGTCCCACAGGCACACGAGCCTCAGCCGCTCGTATCCCATGGACTTGACGGATCGTTCAACGTCTTGGGGCGGTGACACCGGTTCCTTGGGGTTGGGGCGCTTGAAGCCGCTCAGTGTCGTCTTGTGTGACAGGAGCGGTTCTGTCTTCTCCCCGAGGGTCTCTCGGATGTGCTTGTCCAGTTCTCGCATGTAGTGCATGCCGACACCGCGCCCGATGGGGAACTTGAACGTCTTGTTCTGGATCGGGAACAGCTCACCGTTCAACCCGGCCGGTTGGGCCTTCGACGTGCCCTCGGGCTTCTTCATCAGTTCGATGGGTGGGAGCTCGAACGCCTCCGCGTCTGCATCCGTCTCGTGAGCTTCCCGCTCCAACTGGGCGCGCTGCTGGATCACCGTCAGCGGGGTGTTGTCCACCTTCATCTTCCCCAGCACCGCCAGGGCCATCGAGCTGACGTAGCGGGCCTTTCCGCGCCCGTCCAGCTCCACTTCCAGCAACGGAAGCGACTTGTCCCGCTGAGGGACGAGGACCTTACGCGCGAACGCCAATCGGTCCTTGAGGCGGGTCACCTGGGACGACACCAGGATCAGCGGATCGCAGACCTGTTCCATCGTCTTCATCTTGAGGCGGACCCGCGGGACCGCGAACGCCGTCACGCCCTAACCGGTGTTGTCCGGCTGGAACGTTACCTGCTGCCCGTCGACGTTCCATGTCTTCTGGGCAAGGAAACGAGCCAGCTCCCAGGTCACCGTCGGGTACACCCAGGTGTCGGCGTCGGGCTGTGCGTTCCCCTCCTTCCGGAGGTGGTCTGCGAGCTTGCGGGCCTCCCCCGGGGTGCTGGACACCAACTCGGCAAGCCTGGGTGGGTTGTTCAGATCGATGGCATCGACGGGGTCGCCGAGCGCCATCCGGTACATGAGAGTGATCACATCGCACAGGTCGGTATCGTCGATGGCTTCTCGGCTGGCGAGGACGTTCCTCTTCGGGTCGAAGTGGACGTACCCCCCGTACATGGCCCGCAGCACGGTCGACACCACCGAGTATGGGGCCTGGACCTGGTCCTTCCCCCGCCTCTCCCGGTACTCCCTGTCGAACTTCATCCAGAAGTTCTTGATGTTGTCGTCGAAGGTACGAACGACTACCGACGCCTCGCCCAACGTCTCGTTGAGCAGGCTGGGCGTGCAGCGGATCGCCGCGAAATCACACCGAAGCCACTCTCCGGGCTCGTCGGCCATGCGGGACTCCTCCCTTATGCGTTCGATAATTTGCGAGTCACATCACGTCGGCAGTCGTGCGGATACCGGCGTAGGCGAGGAAAGTCGACAGCGCCTCGCGGTAGATGTCGTTCATCCTCTGCCGTACCTGCGGTGTCCAGTTGTCGTGGATCCGGCGCAGGATCGTCCGCAGGTCCGACTGCCACGAGTCCTCTTGGAAAGCGTGGTCGACGAGGTGAAGCGTCATATCGGTGCCGCCTCGCCGGGCACGCCCGGCGAGCTGGATCATGTCGATGATCATCCCGGCGACGATCTCTTCCTGCAGGTCGCGGTGGGTGTTCACGAACCCGGGAGCGGACCGCATGATCAGGTGAAGCCGGCCCCAAGCCGCTTCCCTCGCGCGCTGCAGCAGCGCCACCGGCGAACCTGACGGGCTGCCAGCCGCGTTCAGGCCGGCCGCGTTCACTGACGCGTACATCTCTGCCGGATCGGTGAGCAGAGCAAGCGGCCTGGTGCACAGGTACACGGAGGTGATCGCCGAACGGATCCCAATCACGATGTTCAGCCCACGGGCAATCCTCGCCATCGGCACGATGATGACCTGTCCCCGTTTGGGGAAGTCCTCGAACTCGTCCGGTGTCAGCTCGATGATGCCGGGTGGCAGCTTGATCCGGCGCTGCAGCTCCTCCCGGCGATCCTTGTCGGGTGGCACGGCCACACACAGCCGGTGCTTGCCATCCTGGTACTTCCCCGAGCTGTACATACCGATCGCCATGTACCGACAGTGCTCGTAGGAGTTCAGCACGACCGCGTCGTGCGCGCGGTCCCGATCTTCCTCCGCCAGCCGTTCCAGCTCATCGTGGATGATCTCGTCGTACAGCCGCCGTCCCATCTCCGTCAGAGCATGCTGTTTGAGATGTTGGGGAAGACCCGAGATCTGGATCGGCTTGTTCAGCGCGTTGCGCAGCATGTGCGGCTTCGCCCGGATGCTGGCCTCCGCGGCGTCGGTCATCCACCACTTCACCCGGGACCGGATGTGCTCACGTACCGCCTGCGGGAAGTACGCCGTGGCCGACAGGCCGAGGACGGGACGTTCCACACCCGCCGAGACGAGCGACACGATGCTGCCGAGCTGCGCGGTGTAGGTGTGAGGATCACCGGACAAGCTCTGCGTCGTCAGCTCGGCTGACTCGTCCGGGTCGTCGAGGCCGGTGATGCGGTAACCGTAAATGGCACGTCCAAGCGCACCGTGCCGGATGACGTCAGATCCGATACCTGGCCCCAGCTTACGAGCGAGGTCCTGCGCGGACGACAGGCCCATGGACCGGAGGTTCTCCGTCATGTCACGGAGCCGTTCCAGGGTGCGGTCGAGCTCTGTCAGCCACACCCGGACGATCAGAAGCTCGATCGCCTCGCTCCTCAGGTGGGCATCCGGGATGTGGTTCTCCAGAACACCGTGCAGCTCCGTACGGACCGTGGACAGGAGGTCCGTACCTCGGGAGGCCAGCAGTCGACCCATGAGGTCCTGCACAGCCAGGAGATGCGGTTCCAGGTCGACCTGGACGGTCCTGAGCTCCGACGACTCGTTTCCGATCTCTGCCGGGTCCGGCGGGTGGATGGCGTTGAGCTTGGCAAACAGCTCGACCGGGACTTCCTGCTCGTTGGGGATGTTCTCCTCGGGAAACAGCAGACAGATCAGGCGCCGGTCCCTGGACCCGGCCAGGTGCCACATGCTGCTGTTCGCCTGGGGATGATCCGCTGCCTCCGACCGGCCGTCGTAGTACCTGAGGTTGAGCTCTCGACTCGAGACCGCGGAAAGCAGGAACTCCGTCAGGTATCGGGCGTGGGTCAGCGTGGGGCTGAGCTCCTTCACGGTGCTCGGCGGCATGCCACGTACGTCGTCGTGGAGCCTGATCAGCGGAAGGTCTCGGCTCTTCCTCCTCGAGTCAAGGACGATCTGGCTGGAGCAGGAGTCGATCGCCGACGACATGAACTGGTCGACCTCGTCGATGAACACGCCGGCACGGGTCCGCAACAGGAACTGTGCCATGGACATGTTCCCGACCTGCCGGCCGTCCAGGACAACGCCGATCGGGAATCGTCCCATGAAGAAGAAGTGGTGGTTCGTGATCACGACCGGTCGGTCGCAGGCCGCACGGTACTGCTCGAACTTGCCGCAGGTGGGAAGCCAGGGGCATGAGTAGCGGCCCGACTCGGGCGGGAACGCCTGCAGGTAGTTGCAGCTCTCCTGACCGGGTGGGTACGGATGAGTGCTCTCAACCGGCAGGGCGCACCCATAGGACAGCTGCCCGAGCTTCCACAGCGTCTTGGGTGGCTAGGCAAGGAACGGCCCCTGGATCCGGGCCGCGACCTTCATCGCCCGCTCGTGGAGTCGCGAAGGAGCCATCAGTGGAGCAACGAGCTCCGGATATCCGAGGTCCTCCAGGTCGCGGTTGATTTCCCACGTCGCGGACAGCGTCGCCTCGACGTTCGGCAGCACGATCGCCAATGGAATGCCGTTGATCGCACACCACGACGCGGCGACTCTGACGAGGACGCTCTTGCCGGTTCCGGTCGGGGCGTTGAACACCTCGATCGGGCCGGAGAGGATCGAGAGGACATCGATCTGGCCGTCTTCATCGCACTGCAGCTGCTCGAACAGGACCTTGAGGGTCTTGTGGAGGTACCTGTTCTTGGCCTGGGATTTCTTCGGGAACCGAGCCTTGTCAACGGCTTTGGCGTGCTTCAGCAAGCTCTTGACCGACAGCTCGAAGCTCTCCTGGTACGGAACTGTCGCGATCTCCGGAAGGCTCTCGACGTCGGCGCCCGACGAGAACGTGGTGGTGCTGTCGATCCGGACCCGTCCCTTCACCAAGCCCTTGCCGGCGATGTACGTCTCACGGGTGGCGTAGTCGCCCGGTCCGGCCGGCTTGTGCGGGCGCCTGGGCCTGTCCTTCTTGCGCAACCGGTCGACGACGCGATCGACGAAGCCGAGAAGGTCATCACCGACCTGGGGAACGACCATGGTTGCCCGAGCAGGATTCCCGACCGGCAGGAACGGACTGGTGCGTGTCTCCGCTCCAGCCTCCTGCACCAGGTGATCCCTCATGAAGCGGGTGAACTCGCCGAGGCTTTCGAGGTCCTGACGGGCGTAGCGCAGCACAAGTGCGATCCGTTGCCGCTCCATGTGAGTGATGACTCGCCACTGCTCCCACAGGTCCAGGTGCCCGGTGAAGAAGAAGTACGCGTCGTCGAACGATGCCGCCAGCTGGCCCTCGTCGTCCTTCTGCGGGAAGTAGTGAGCAGCCAGGGCCAGCGCCGCCCACGCCGAGCCCGTCGCCTTGCTCAGCTTGTCCACGGTTCCCCCACCAGCTCGCACAGCATTGCGCCGAAGTCGCCGGCCGCCATGGCCCGCATCCGATGCTGGCGGCAAACCGAGTCGAGCATCGAGATGGTGTTCTCCCGGATGTCCGGCACGACGAGCCACTCTGCGCCACCGCCGTCACCGCCATCGGCGTTGATCTTGTTAGCGAGGAGCGTCGCGTACGTGTAGTCCTTCACGTCCACGCGAAACTTCTTGATTCCCCCGTGGCCGCCTGGAACACCGACGAACAGGTCGTACCTGTCCAGGTCCGGCCAAAGCTCCACGACCAGGCCCTTGTCTCGTAGACGGGCCGTCGACAACACCTTGTATAGACCGAGCTCGGGAAGGCCCGGGATCGTGGTGCAGCGCCAGACACCGCGGACCAGAGCCTTGTGCCCGTCGGCGAGAACAGGTTCAGGGATCGGCGCCTTCGGATCAGGGGCAAGCACCGCGGCGTTCCCCGCCGCCGAAACCACCGTGGACAGAAGCTGCAGCCGTGGAGGGCTCCCTGGTGCTGGGATCTTGAACTCGTATGCCGCACCCTGCTGAACGTGCGGCCGGTGATAGCAGCGTGCCTTCCCTACGGCACGGCCGTTGGCGCCATGCACCGTGATCTTCATCGGCCACCAGCACACCGGACAGCGAAACCACCACCGGTCGTGCACGGCGTCGTAGGGGATCGGCTGGTAGAACTCTGCGATCGTCGCCGGAATGTTCAGCCGCCGCAGCTCTCGGTCGGAACCTGAGGGGACCTCGATCAGCGTTGACCGCCACGCCACGTAGTCCTGCTGGGACTCCGTACTGGTCAACTGCCGGTGAAGTCTAGTCTGGTCGAGTTCGCGGTCCAGCGTGTCGACGCCTACCGTGCGCCCGCCGAATCCAGCCTTGCGTAGAGCCTGGAGCACCATCCTCTGCTCGATGTCGAGGTCGAACATATCCGGTTCGAAGTCGTTTTCCTCGTCGATCAGCCGCAGACCCTTCATCTCCTCGGCCGGCACTCCGTCCGGGAGCAGAGCGGACAGATCCCCGAGGAGCAGCTCCAGGCACTGACTAAACGTCAGCGGTTGGCCGGGGCCGCGTGCCGCCAGGACGCGGCCGTGACCGTCCATGAGGGCACGAAGGCGGGCCTCGGGATCGCTGTCAGCGTTGGTCAGTGCCGCAGCCGCCACGGACGCGGCCCTCATCACGCTGTTCCGGACCGCCATCTGGTTGGCTGAGACTGAAGTGGTAGCCACTTTCGCGACTCTAATGCGGGTACAGGAACTGACCAGCCACGCAAGGAATTTGATGGTTATTTTTCGGGATTCGAGTGACAGCCCTACGCATCTCGTGGTAGGTCGCCCAGCTCGACGTCCGGGTACAGCTCACGGTACTTGTCGATGTGCTGGCGGATGTGGCCTCGTCCCGCCTCTGTGAGGTGCCACCGGTACTCCACGGCGTAGGCGTCCGCTCCTTCCCCCTCCCTCACGGGCACGGAGTCGATGAAGCCTCTGCTCGCTGCCCTCTTGCCGGGCCGAAAGCCTGTGCCGAGGTAGAACTTCGACTTCCCCCACAGCCCATCCTCGTGGAGACCTTCCGGGGCGGCCGAGGCAACCTTCACGAGGTTCCTCCAGAGCCATTCCGACAACAGACCCTTCGCCGGCCTACTGGCACGTTCGCCGACGCCAGCCCGCGCGCAGGCACGCCCCACCCGGGTCAACGACACCAAGACTCGGGGCGCACCGCCGAGCGGGAACACCTCGACCTGGTCCTCGGACAGCTCGATCAAGCCCCGCCTGAGCAGGGCAGCCAGCGTTGCTCCAGCGCCTTCATCAAGCGTGCCCTGCTCTCTTAGTCGCTCCTGCAGGGCGGTGTACCCGGTCAACGCCGGGTCCGCCTTGATCGTGAACGGTAGCTTTCTCCATTCCTCGGCCACTCCTGGGTCGCCGTACGCCGTTCGTGTGGCCTGAGCCTTCGCCTCCGCCACCTGGTCCTCGCGATAGATCGCGGTGAGGTACAGACGCTGCCTGTCGTTCAGCGCTTCCCAGGTCTGAACCGCCTTGGACGGCCGATTCTGGGAACGGGAGTTGGCTCGGTCCACCGACCCACCATAGCCGGGGTGTAATCCTCTGTGGGTTAACCCGAACCTTGTCGGTAACGGCAGTAGCGACAGACCCACGCTTCGTCTGCCTCGTCCACCTCCCTTACCCACTCACCGAGTTAAACGACCACCGAGCTCAGGCGGCGGCCCCGGAATGCGACCCGCCGTCTGCCAGTATGTTGGTAGCGCCTACGGCCTGTTGAGTGGCCTCCCTGGGCAGGAAGCGGCTGGCCTTGCCGTTCCAGGTGATGACGAGTTCGTCGCGGGCACGGGTGGCGGCGACGAAGAGGAGCGATCGGGCGCGCTGCTCCTCCTGCCGGTAGCGCTGTGGGTTGCTCAGGCGGTGGGTCTCAATGCGCTGGTGCGGAACCTGTCCTTCGCTAACGCTGGTGAGGAATACCCGCTGGAACTCCAGGCCCTTGAAGCGGTGCATAGTTCCAATCCGCACGCCCTCGGGACTGCGCGGGCCTTCCTTTCCCAGTTGTGTGGCCGGGATGTTGAATGGTGGATGGGCCAGCGTCAGCGCCATCTGAGTTGCCGCCGCGCCGTCGGGGACACTGATGGCCATCGCCTCGTACGGAGTGCCGTACCGGTCATGGCGCTCCTTGACGAGGGTGGCCACGGTCCGCATCTCGGTCTGCCAGTCCGGTGCACGGTAGAGCTGCGGAGCAAGGCCGGAGAGCACCGAGCGGTAGCCGTCAAGGGTGTCGATGCCGTCGTCGAGGTCGTCGAAGGTCTCGCCGTTTATCAGGCCGTTGGCACTGCCGAGGATCTGGCGGGTGGTGCGATAGTTCAGAGTCAGGCGGCGTGAGGCGCGGCCGGGGGTCTTGATACCGAGCTGGCCCAGCACCACCTGGTGGGCGTAGATGCGCTGATGCGCGTCGCCGACAAGAAAGATGTCGTTCGATCCCGGCCGGACCATGGCGCGCAACATCCGCCAGTGAGAGGACGACAGGTCTTGGGCCTCGTCGACGACGATGTGCTGGTACCGGGGCTTGAGCCACATCCCGCTGCCGGCCTCGCGGTGGACGAGGTCGACGCCGCCGTGTTCTTCCTTGTATTGCGTCTGGGCCTCGACCCGGGCCATGCGGTGTTCCTCCACGCGGGCGGCCTCGGCGGCGATCTGCGCGTAGGTGGTCTGGAGCGGCGCTTCGGCGAGCTTCGCCTGGTACGCCTCGACCAGGGCCCAGAGGCGCACGCGCTGGGAGCGCTGGAACTGGCCGCGACCCTTGCGTGGGGCCCGCATGTACTGCGCGCAGGTGCCGCAGCCCTGGGCGAGGATGACGTGCTTCCACTCCGAGTCGAGGAACTCCACGTCGAACTCGTACTCGCCCACCTCGGTACACACGGTGTGCCACAGGTTCAGTGCTGACTCGTCGTCGATCGGGCGTCCCAGGGGCAGGCCGGGCTGTTCCTCGACGATCTCTCGCGCGAGCTGGTCGACGGACTTGATGTCGACGCGCCGCAGCAGTTCGGTGCCGCCGAGGAGCTGGAGGCGGTGCCGAAGGTCCGCGGCAAGATTGGTGTTGTAGGTGGTCAGCAGGACGGGGCGGGTGTGGCCCGGTTGCAGTTGGTCCACGAGATGGCGCACGCGGTGCAGGGCGACGACGGTCTTGCCGGTTCCAGGTCCTCCGGTGACCTTCGCCGATCCCTTGAAGGTCGCGGTGGCCAGGCGTTGTTGTTCAGGGTGGAGGAACAGCCGCCAGGCGTCGAAGCTGGAACCGAGCGCGTCGAGGACGGCGGCGTCCTCGGTGCTGACCTGGGAAACCGGGCGGCGGGCGGCCTGGGCCCAGTCGTGGGGGTCGACGTGCTCGTCGGCCTTCCACTGGCTGGTGATGTGGTCACGCACGTCGTCGGGATCCATACCGCCATGCAGGGCGAGCAGGACGTCCTTGGTGAGTTCGGGAAGATTGCGGGCTAGCAGGGCGTCGAGCTGACTCGCGTCCGTGAGCTTGCGAAGTGCGGGTAGCAGGGAGGCGATGACGCCGAGGCTGGTGAGAGTGGTGTCGTCGAAGCGTGCGAAGAGCCGCCCCCTCAGGTTGAGGGTGGGCTGCGACGGCGAGTCCAGCCCCTGCGCAGTTGGAGGTTCGGGGCGTTCGGGCAGGGCGATGACGTTGGCGCTGACCTCGGCCTGGTCGACAAGCTCGATCCCGCCGGAGACCGGGTTGATGTCGACGGTCAGGCGGCTTAGTTCGTCGTACGCGACGGGTCCTTCGCGCAAGGCGAGAACAGTGAGGCGGTTCTGCTCGGTCTCCAGGAGGAGCGCCATGCGGGTGCTGTCGAGCACCGCCGTGCACAGCTGGCCGTTGTCGCCTGCCGCGCGCAGCGGGAGTAGGCGCAGCGCGCGGTTGGTGCGGTCGGCGCGCAGTCGGCGGACGAAGTCGCCGAGGGCATCCTTGGCGCCACGTCCCAGCCTGCGGATGTCCTGGTGGGCCTGAGGTGAGACGGTGACCTGTGTGCTGATCTTGTTCACCGTTCGCCTCCAGTCGTGATAGCGAACTGTGCCGGCTCGCTGAGAAGGGCGAGGAGTTCCTCGATGTTCCAGTCGCCTGGGGCACGCACGTGCCAGCCTGCCCTGCGGCACTGGTCCATGTAGGCGGGATCATCGGAGTCTTCGGCCAGTACCACGCCGATCCGATGGTCGGGCCAGGCGAGTTCGATGGGCCGCTCGACGCCATCGATGTCCAGACCCGCCTGGGCGACCGGGGCGCCCTTGTGTTCGGCGAGCATGCGCGCGAGGGCGTCGACCTCGGGGTCACCCATGTAGGACAGTTCCTTGAGAACGGTCTGCCACAGGGCGCGTTCCAGCGCTGTCTGCGTCTGCTCTGGGGCCGCCGGGGCTGGCTCGGGCTGGACCTGGGGGACGGCGGTGAGACCGGTGCCGGACCGGTTGTCGCGAAGCGCGGCAAGTAGCCCACTGGACTTGTCCGCGGTCGCGGCTGCAGTGCTGGATACGGCGGCCAGCAGTCCGGCATCGAACGCGTCGAGGCCGGAGCGGGCAAGTTGAAGTCCGTCGGCGCGTCCGGTGCCGATGGGGTCGAGGAACTGCAACAGGTTGCCCCAGCAGAGCCACGCCTTCCAGCGGCGGCGGTGCTCGGCGCGGTCGCCGTCCACCGCCTCGGTGCGGTCGTCCAAGACGGCCAGGCCACTCCAACGCAGTCCGTTGCGCCGGTCCGCGATCAAGGTGAGCGGGAGGCCCGAAGCATCTTGGACGGCGATCAGTTTGAGGCCACCGCCGGTGACTGCCGGCCGGGCCCCGCCTCGCAGTGCGGCCTCGATCCATGGCGTGGCCGCAACTGGCTGAGCGTCCACGGCATCGCCGGGGCGGACCCTGTACAGGAGCCCGCCCACCGCGTGGATGGCGAGGTCCTGCCAGCGTGCCAGGTCCGGGTTCCGCAGGAAGCCCAGGAGGGAGGGGATAGCCCCGGAGAAGACCAGCTCGTCGATCTCACGTGGGTCGCGCCGCGCCTTGCGCCACTGCTCGCGCACCTTGCCGCCGGGGCCGGCGTCGCTCGTCGTCTCGTACGGAGGCCATGCGGCGTCGGCAGCGGGCCCGGCGATCACTGCCGCAATGGGGTTGACGGGAGCATCGACGTCGTCGAGGCGAGGCTTCGCCGGTCCGCGGAGGCTCTGTTCCCAGGCCATGACGTCATCCCAGGTAATCTGCCACACCAGGGTGCCATCCGCGCGCAGCCGGGCGCGCTTCGCGGCATCGTCCGCTATGCGGTTCGTCTTCGAGGAGGCGTGCCAACGGTAGCCGTCGAGGTAGATCGCGACCGACAGCGGCGGGGCACCGTCCCCTGTTGTGTCGCCGGCCACCGGGCGCAGCAGCAGATCGGGGCGGGTGGCGTGTTCGGGCAGGTACTTCTGGGCGACGAGCTCCCAATGAATGGAGGGGCCCGACGCGTCGTCTCGGTGCAGGGTGAACTGCTTACCGGCGCGTCCGGTCGGTGTCTCGTCGTGGCTCCGGGTGGCGTGGTGGCCGGGATCGGCGAGCCAGGTGTCGAGGGCTTCAATGAAGCGGCGCTCCAGGTCGCTCTCCGCCTGGTCGGCGAACCGCAGCCTGGCTACGCCCGTCGCTTCCCTGCGGACCTGCCAGCCGCTGTGGCCGTCGGAGCCGAGGAGATCATCGAGCATCCAGAGGGCTTCCTGACGGTCGAGCAGTCGGTAGTCCCGTTGGGGGGCGTGGCCGAGCAGACACAGGTGGCAGGCGCGGCGCTGGGTGTCCACACAGGGGCATGCGCGCAGGGCCTGCTGGGCAGCGGCGAGTACTGCACGGAATTCCTCGCCGTCTGCGTCAGCCAGGCGCTGCAGGTAGCCGGTACCCCCGGCAAGGGCGTCGTACAGCACGAGGTAGTGGCGAGTCAGATCGGTGTCGCGGTCGGGTTCAGTGCAGGTGGTGGAGCGGATGTGGGCCGGGTCGCCTCCGTAGCGCAGGCCGATACCCAGGTGCAGGGCTGCGGAGAAGGAGGCGAGGCGCTCCTGGACTTGGAGGGTCGCGGCGGGCAGCAGGATGCGCAGGGCCTCAGTGCGGTGCTCGGTTGCGGTAATGACGCGCTGATCGTTGGGCTGCTGGAGGTGGCTGCGGCTGCGGGTGGGACACCAGGGACGGTGGTGGGCCAGGTCGGGTCGCCCGGCCAGGGAGTCGGTGAGGGCTTCCTGGACAGGCCCGTTGCCCGGTTCGCGTTCGGTCGCGCCGCCGCACATCGGGCACACGGTGAAGCCGGTGACGGTGGCGGGCTGTCCGGCGAATGCGGTGTCGGCCCGGCGCCCGTACTTGGCCGGACCGAGGTTGAAGCGCCGGATGACGGCCTCGCGGACGTGGTCCACACCGAAGGTGGCCTTGGTGTGCCGCCAAGTGTCCTTGATCGCAGCGGCGTCGACGTCGACAGCGGTGACGATGGTGTAGACGCCGCTGCGCCGGGCGTCGTGGTCGTCGATGATCCGGGCGTCGTCGCGCTTGTCGCGTGAGGTGACCTTGCGGGGCACGATCACGGTCTGTAGGGCTGCGCGCCCGCCGATGCCTGTGCCGGTACAGCGCGGGCAGGCGGTGGTGTTGCTCTCGGCGTCCCGGGTTCGCACGTATCCGCAGTCCTGGCACACCCGCCAGGTCTGCACCCCTGCCGGCGTGCCGTCCTCGGAGCGGCGGGAGCGCGGGCCGAGGTCGAAGCCGTCGATCTCGTGCCGGTAGCCGCGGACGTAGTAGGCGTTGCCGGGTGCGAGTTCGCTGAGCGCGGCCTCTGCGGGGCGTTCGTAGGTGCGCAGTTCGGTACGCCAGCGGGCCTTGGGCGTCGCTTGGTCACCTTCGGCACCGGAGTCGCGCTGCCTGCGGGCGGGCTCCTTGTGCGTGAGCGATGCCTCCAGGCGCACGCGGTCCTCGACGAGGCTGTAGTTGGGCAGGAGTCCCTGCTCGACCAGGAAGCTCTGCGCGCTGGCCTGGCCGAGTTCGACCAAGCGGCTGCTGACGCCTGCGGCTTCGCGTTCCAGGTTGCGCTTCTCGCGGGCCTCATCCTCGACGTTCTCCTGGAGCGCGTCGGCCGCCTCGTTGATCATCGCGCGGCGGTCCAGCAGTTCGGTGCGCTCGGCCTCCCAGGCATCCTCAGCCTTCCTGATCTCGTCCTGAAGGCCGGCCTCGGCATAGCGGCGCAGGGCCTTGCGGGCGTCGCGGGACACGCCTGCGTCGAGCACACCCTCGATGTCGGGGAAGAGGCAGAGGAACCCCTCGACCAGGTCCATCCGCCCGGCAACCGCATTGCCGAAGCTCTTGAGCCACCCGGTGCGGCCGAACAATGCGGTGACCCGGTCGGGCAGCGGCAGGACGCCCTCGATTCGGCCACGGGCGGTGAGGTCGACAAGGTGGGCGGTGTACTGGCGGCGCAGCAGCTCCACCGCGGAGAGGAAGCAGCCTGGGGGCAGAATGCGCCCGGCGATGAGCTGGCGCGGTTCGGCAAGGTGATAGAGCGCGCGGGGGCTGGTGTCGGCGATGCTCACCATCAGCGCGTTGCCGGTCGAGCGCCCCGCGCGGCCCACTCGCTGGACGTATCCGGCGGTGGACGGCGGTAGGGAGGCGAGGATGACCGCCTCCAGCTGTCCGATGTCGATGCCGAGTTCCAGGGTGGGGGTGCAAGACAGCACGTTGGGGTCGGTGTGGCGGCCGTTGCCTTGGCGGAAGCCCTTCTCGACGGCTTCGCGCTCCTTGCGGGTCAGCACCCCGGTGTGCTCTGCGGCGACCACGCTGTACGGATCCGACTCGCGGTACAGGCGACGGTAGTAGTCGGAGCGGAAGTCCCGCGCGGCGCGCCCGTCGGCGCTGGACGAAGGTACGGTCAGCGCACCCTCGCAACGCTTCAGCGGGCAGGGCAGCCCCTGCCACACCGGCACCCGGTCCGGGTGGACCGTCTGCGTCCACCCGCACTCGGGGCAGGTCACGGCTGCCCCACCGGTCTGGGTGTCGTCCAGCGGACGCACCCGGACATGCCCGGCCGTCAGCCCGTACACTCCGTGATCACTGTTCTGGCCGCCCGAACGCCCCTCGCCGGTGCGCCGGTGCGCGAGCGCTTCGACGCCCTCGCCAGCCAGCCGGGGCACCAGATCGGCCAGGTACGCGGCAGCCTCGGTGTGGTCCAGCCCCAGGCAGCGGTGGGTGAAGTCGGCGTACCAGCTGTCCTTCGAATCGGCCCGTTCGAAGTCGGTACGCCCCGAACGGGCACCAACAAGCAGGAACGACGGCGCGTCGGAGCCGCGCCCGAACGCCGGCATGCCCTCAGGGCGGCCGGTCCAGACCGGGTAGCGGGTGCGCCCCTCCTCGTCGACATAGGCGTGCAGCCAGGTGTGCTGGATGCCGCCGCTCTGCCGCAGATGCTCCAACAGGCCGCGGACGTAGCCCTCAAAGCGGCGCTCGCGGTCGACCCCCGCGGGCGGCAACGGATGCTTCATCGCTTCGGCGGCGGGGTCGTCGATCCCCTCCAGAACCTGGCGGCGGTCCAGGTGTACCTGGAGCAGCGACTCGGCGATCCTCACCGCCCGACCCGGGTCCTTGACGTGAACCTCGGCGGCGACGGTCCGAGTCAGCTCCAGAGTGCGGCCCATCCGGGAGTAGAGTCCGAACTCCAGAAGGGTGTTGAACGCCAGGCGCTCACCGACCAGGGTCCAGGTACTGACAGGGATGCGGTTCTTCTTGTCCAGCAGTCGCGCCACCCGGTCGACGTCATGCAGATCCGGCGGAACCACGGACGCCAGCAGGTTCTCCTCCGGAACGGCGGCGCGACTCACCAACGAGGCGATCAACTCGTTGAGCGGCACACCGTTTTCGCGGTAGTCGTCCGTGTCCAACGCGCGCCACCGAAGCTGCTCATGAATCAGGGAACGCAATGAGAACTTCCAGGCCCGGCTCGCGACGAACCCGGCCCGGTGCGCGGCGTCCTGCACCGAGTCGTTGAAGATCAGCGTACGGCGGCGGTCCTGCCCCTTCGCGTCCTTGCCCGGCAACTCACCGCCCGTGAACAGCTGGGTCACGACCACGGAGGCGAGCGGAGCGACACCGGCGCCCAGGAAGCGGATACCCTGCGCCTGGCCGCAGGCCGGGCAGCGTTCGTTCCTCGAGTAGTCGTCGGCCTCGGGGTTGTCGTACCAGGCGAGGACGTACACGCCGTTCTCCGGCACGGTCGCGATCCGCCCGTCGGCCAACAAGACCTCGTCCGGGTCGATGTAGCGCAGTGCCTCGCCGTTGTTCTCCAGGACCAGGACGGTCGCGTCATGGCTGGCCGCCCGGCGTCCTCGGCGCTCGCGCTGCTGAAGGATGGCTCGCGCCTGCTCGGCCGCCTCGGTCGGTGTAGCCGACACCAGGGCCCGCACGCGTGCCTTGATCGGACCACCCGCGACGCTGCGCCGGTAGATCTCGTCGGGATCGCTGATCAGCGCGGCGCGGTTCCGCTCCGGGGAGATTGCCGCCCACCCGGAGCGGCCGCAGTCGCGGCAGTACACGGACGGCAGGCGGCCGGCACGGGGAATACGGCCCTGGCTGTGCTGCGCTCGGTCAACGGGGCTGGTGACGGCGGCCTGGTCGTCGTCGGACCAGGAGAACACCGGCTCGGGCGCGACGAACCTCAGCACGCGTGACAGTGCGCGCAACCACAGGTGCGTCTCCACCAGCAGCAGCGGGCGCTCACGGTCGGCCGGCGCGGACGGGTCGCGGGCAACCGAGATCAGGGCGACGAGACGGGCCAACGCGGCGGCGGCCGTCGCCGGGTCCTGGACGGCGGTGGCACGCCAGACCGAGGTGGGATCGAACCCGGCGAGGGCTTCGACGGAGGTCAACGGTGCGTCAACGTCTGCGCGCAGCAGGGCGTGGATGAGCGGATGCTTCAGCAGGCGGGTCCCGAGCTCGCGCGGGTCAGCGGTGTCGCAGCCGGCAACGGCCTCGGCGATCCGGTCCAGCGCGTGCGGCGTGCGGGCAGGGTCGGGGAGCGCGGCCAGGTCGGCAGGGGACGGCAGGGGAAGCGTCAGGTCGACCGGGGAGAGGAAGGAGTTGAGGTCGCGCCGATCCTCTCCGACGACGGCGTCGTCGGGGAACCGCACGCCGAAGACCTGCGAGGCGACGTCCAGCATCGGACGGGCCGTCGTGACACCGCCGGGCTGGACGGCTCCCTCCTCGGGTGAGGTCGGCTTCGCGGTGGCGGGACTCTCCCCCAAGGTCGCCGAGGTCGCCACCGGGCAGATCCCACCCAGTGGGCGGCCGGGCTCGGAGGCCCCGACGGCGGCGGCCAGTCGCCGTAGCAGCATCGCCACGTCGGTGCCCTGGGCGCCGTCGTAGGTGTGGAACTCGTCGATCACGATGTAGGCGAGGTCCGCGTCGAGCCACAGCGGGGCGTCGTGCTGACGCTGCAACAGCAGGTCGAGCATCTTGTAGTTGGTGATCAGGATGTCCGGTGGGTTTCGGCGGATCTCCTGCCGGTCCACCATGACTCGCTTGTAGGGCGAGGCGGCACGCGAGGCGCCCGCCTCACCGATGTAGAGCCCTGCGGTGACCTCCGCCAGGCGCGGATCCTCCAGGAGGTCGCCGATCCGGTCGGCCTGGTCGCCGGCCAGGGCGTTCATCGGGTAGAGCAGAATCGCCTTGATCCCGGCCCGGCCCTGCAGCCGAGCACGGCGGCAGTGGTCCAGAACGGGGACCAGGAACGACTCCGTCTTGCCAGAACCGGTGCCGGTGGTCACCAGCGTCGGCAAAGGGGTGTGGCCACCCTTGGTTGTCAACCGTGCGAACGTCTCCGCCTGGTGCGCGTAGGGCCAGAAGCCGTCCTGCCACCAGTCCAGATGCTCCTGCCAGCCGGCGTCGGCCGACCGGAAGGGACGGCGAATTCGCAGGTACGGACCACGGAACAACCCGTCGGCAGGGTCAGTGAGGAACTCCGTCAGCGCGTCCTGGGTATCCGGCTCGGCCAGCGCGAACGTCGTGGTCAGGTATTCGACGGTCGTATCGCGCAACGCCTGCGCGGCAAGTGTGGGCCTCATGACTCGGAACCGCCCCCTGTGGTGTGCGAGTGCTCGGATGACGATGCCTCAGACTGGCGATGTTCATCGCTCGGGTCGAACGTATCGGCCGCCGCTGACACACCCGGTCCAGACCCTCCCGGCACCCAGCCGGCCGCGCGCATTCGGCGGGTGAACTCGGCGTGTGCCACCCTCATCTCCGTCTCGCGGTTTGCGCGGTAGAGAGGCCCGGTATAGCCAGTAGGCACATTCGCCGCGAGCGGGAAGTCGTCATGGGAGCTGAGCTGCTTCCAAGCGTCCTTGGGCTGGCCATAGCCACTAACTTGATGCGCTACCGCCGGATTCGTGATGCGACGCCCGGCGAAGTCGAACCACATGTTGCCGTCGTACTGACGAAGCTGTGGGAAACGAGACCGGTAGATCGTGATCAGGTCGGATGCTGTAATGCCAAGCCAGACGGCCACCAGCGCATCCAACTCTACAAGCGCGGCTCGCCTCGCCAGTTCGACACGCAACGGAGTGTCCTTCGTCCATGAGTCGCGCAGCCCTGCGGTGAGCGGCAGCAGACCCTGCCATTTGACCGTCCATGTGTCCTGGAGCCAGTCTGGACTGTAGAGCGCCGTCCACAAGTCTTCATACGCCCGCGTCTGGCAGTTCAGGCGCATAGTCCTCAGCAGAAGCGCATCAGCTAGTGGATGCTCACTCATCGGCGCGGGCATGGTCTTTGCATCCGAAACGTCCAGATGGCCGCGCGCCCTAATGCGCACTGTGTAGTCCAGCGGCAGCGCCGCAAGGAATCCCGCAGCCAAGACGGTATCGCGCATGGAATCCATTGCCGCACTGCGCACTGCATGAATGTGCATGGCTCCAGGGGGAATCACCGCGGCCGTGAGACTCCGCTCGGTATTGAACCGAAACATCTCGCGCCATGCCACTCGATAGAAGTCCGAGTATGGGTGGATACTTCTCTCGACAAGCTTGCTTTCAATCATCGCCGAGCGCTTATCTACGGGCAGCCAAGGCATGGCTTGATCGATCTCGCGACTGGCTGACGCGATCGCCTCCGCATCGCTCTTGAGTTTTTCCAGATATTCACGATCGAGCCACTTATCCAGGGATGGCGAATAGATACTCGAGTCAGCCGGGAGCCGATAGTTGGTGTTCGGCACCTCGGCTTCGGCGAGTTTCAGGTGGTCCCAAGGATGGTAGTCGCGCTGGCTACGTGAGCCGGTTGATGGCGGCTGCTTCCCATACGGGGTCGCCACACCGAAGAAGGGCCCTTGGAGGATGACCTCAGCCCACTCGTCGGCGGGCCCAGGAGTCCAAGCGAAAAGTCCCGCCGTTCGGTCGGTCTTCTCATTGAAGCCAGAGCTGATGCGTGCACCAAGGGCGCCCAGCCGCTGCGGCCAGGCAGCGATCGCCGCAATCGCGGACTCCTCCGCACTGGTGACCGGGAAGAGCATCTTGGCTTCCTCCAGCAGAGAAGCTTCCTCATCGCCAGCAAGTTCAAGCCAGGAGGCGAGAACCTTTCGGTCTACCGTGAGCACCCTTTTACGGTGCGGACGAAGGTCCCATTCGCCATCGACCTTGATTCCAGGGATTTCACCATTCCCGCAATGACGGACCGAACCAGTTAGGACTTTCGGATGCAGCAGCCAACTCATGTGTTGAAATCTAATACTGCGGCTAGCCCCATAGATGTTCACACTGAAGTGACTGCTATTCCCGACCGGGGACGGGAAAAGCTTGAGCTCATTGACGAAATCGGCATGGAATCGCAAATGCCCATAGGTTGCTCGCCGGAGCCTGCCTTCCTTCGCCCCCGTCAGGTGCGTAGACGGGTGCAGTAGCCCCGCGATGCCTCGCTCCCCAGTCGCGCGCCATACCTGGAGCATGAACGCCCGATACATGTCGGGGCGAGTTCCCGCGAGCTCCGGGTACGTGTCCGGTGCGGCTAGAAAGCTGGAGATCGCTGCGATACCGGCCAACTCGTCCAGGTAGGTCGAGCGCTTACCTGGCTGGTTGAGGATGCCCTCCTTCAGCTCGGCCCTCTCCTTAATTCCAGGCTTTTCGGACAGCTTGAACCAGGGCTCGAACTCTGCCAGCACCCCGTCCTCGTCCCATTCCTGGCGGACCCAAGGCGGGTTCCCTACCATCAGGTCGAACCCGCCCTCCGCGAACACGTGCGCGAGGTCCAGCTCCCAGTGGAAGAACCCGCGCTCGCACGCAATCCGGTAGGCCGTCCCATACCAAGGAAAGAGGTCGCCCAGGTCGTACGGTTCCTCCCACGCCGTGGCCTCGATCATCTGCGCATCGAGGTTCCGCTCTGCCTCGTCGAGCTGTTCCAGATCGGTGACCTCGGCGACCTCGAAGAACGACACCTTCTGCTTCCCCGAGTCGACATCCACCCGCCCCACCACGGCCTCGGCGAACTCAATCCAATCATCGAGGGACTTCAGTGCGGTCTTGCGTCCTGGGTAACCCTTCTTGATCTTCGTCAGATCGACGTCGCCCTGGAAGTATTGTGCACGGTCGGTGCCGTTCAGCAGCCCGACTTCCTCCAACGGCCAGAACCACAGCGCGCACCAGGCGTCCATCACCTGTCGCAAGCGCCAATATGGGCTGCCTTCGGCGTGCAACGCAGCCAACACTGCGTCGCGGTCCATGGCCCGTCCACCGGCGGCTTCACGCGTCTTCGCGAGCGCGTCGGCGCTTGCGCCCCACACGCCCACCGTGCGGGCGATCTCCTGCTCCGATAGCTGCAGCCGCTTGACAACCAGCTGCCACAGGTACTCCACCCGCTGGGCAAGCGCCATCAACCGGCCGACCTGCGCGCTCTGCTCGCTCTCCTCCTGCCGTACCTCTGCCCGCTGGACGCGCTTGACTGCGGCCATCCCCCGCCCACCGCCGGCCGACCCGCTGAGGTCCAGGGCACCCTGCTGCCACGTATCCAACCCGAGGTCCAGCGCCCCCTGCCCGTGCTCCTCCTCGAACGGCAGCGCCACGTCGGCCGTGACGGTC
The DNA here is from genome assembly GCF_044541955.1 of Kitasatospora sp. NPDC085464. Taxonomy (NCBI): domain Bacteria; kingdom Bacillati; phylum Actinomycetota; class Actinomycetes; order Kitasatosporales; family Streptomycetaceae; genus Kitasatospora; species Kitasatospora sp. NPDC085464. The sequence continues at coordinate 115,919 of NZ_JBITTM010000015.1, read as the reverse complement.
GCAGGCGCCGCCTTCCGCGCCGCCGCGGCCTTCTTCGCCGCGCCCCCGCCCTTCGGCGCACGGCGAATCCCCGCCCGCCACTTCGTCATCGCCTCGATGATCTCGGGTTCGAGCCATGGAGCCGCGGCACCGGCCACCACGCTCGTCCGGGTCTGGTCGGCCGCGCCCTTCTTGGGCTTGCGCACCGACACGTCCTCGACCACCGAGCCCCACCCCAGCGCGGGCAGCAGGAACTGGTGGACCGCCTGCCCGGGCAGCGGCTGCCCCAGCGGGACCTCCCTAGGGGCGGCCTGCCCCTTGCTCCGCAGCCACCCGCCCTCGTGGAGCGAGTTCCCCGGGTACACCTTCCGCGACGCGCCGATCAGCGAATTGCCCCGGTGCAGGTGCAGCCCGTACCAAGGGGCCTTCATCCCCGGGTACATGGTGTTGAGCCACAGCGAGATCTCCGCCAGCTCCACCGCCGTGTCGTTGAGGTCAACCCCGTACGCGTTGTGCAGGGCGATGTACGCCTTGGCCTTCTGGAATTCGCGCTGGTAGTCCTCCGGGTCGATCTCCACGCCCCGCTCGCGCTCGGCCAGGCGCAGATACAGCTCGGCGAGCTGGTTCACCGCCTCGTTGAGGAAGGCCCCCGAGCCCAGTGCCGGCTCGCACACGCGCCAGCGCAGCACGTCCGCCGCGTTCACCCACGCCTTCTCTGGCTCCTTCGGGTCGACATTCCCCTCCGGGTCCAGGCGGAACCGCAGGGCCTGCTCGACGGTCGCCTGGGTCAGGGACTCGGGCGTGTAGTACGACGCGCTGGTCTGACGGTCCCGGCCAGCGAGGCGGTAGACGTACGTACCCGCCGGGTACGTCGCGGACTCCTCCTCACGGGTCTCCTTGTCGACCAGTCGCTTCACGAAAACGCTGTCGTTGGGCCCGTCCGGGTAGCGTCCGGACTTGACCTGGATGCCCTTGATCAGCCAGGACCCGCCCTCCGGGTCGCCGCCCTTGGCGACCTCGTACAGCACATCGTCCGCAATGAACCCGGTGTAGGACATCAGGCCCTCGTACACGGCCCCGAGGTGGTTGATGCTCAAATTGGCATAGGAGATGAAGCCTCCCCTGCCGTATCGGCCCTTACCCTCGATCAGTGTGAGGTGGCGCAGCACCTTGTGCAGCACCTCGTTGCGCAGCCGCAGGTCCAACGTCTTGGGGCCGTCGCCGACGCCGTGGCTGGGAGCGGAAAGCCTCTGTCCGACGAGCCTTATCGACACGGGATCGAAGAGCCGCGAGCGCAGCGCCTCGATCCGCACACCCTCCTGCCCGTCGTCACCGCTGAGTACCGTCTCTTCTCCGGTACCCACCGCGTCGCGCGTGGAGACGGTCTCGGCGACGGGATGGCCGGTGAAGACCTTGTCGAAGAGCAACGCAAGCGAGTCATGGAAGTGGTGTCCGCGCCGGGCGCGGCTGTCGGTGAGCTTCTCCGGGATCACCAGCTCTCGCAGCCGACTGACGCTGTATCCGGTGACGTACTCCTCGCTCTTCATCGGCAGGATGTCGAGTTCCGGCCGGGCCTCCGCGTACAGCAGGAACAAGATCCGATACAGGTAGCGCAGTGACTCGGCCGTGAGCAGCTTTGGCAGGTCGCCCGGTTCCTTGAGGACGTCGGGCAGCCACGCGGCGAGGTCCTCAACCCGTACCTTCTGCTCGCGGACCAGGTTCAGCACCTCGTTGGCGATGAGCTGGATGGAAGCCTGCAGCCCCTTGCGTAGGTCGCCGGTGACGCCGACCGAGTGATCACGGGACTCTGCGACGAAGCGGGCGATGTCGTCCTCTTTGCCGTCCTCCTTGGAGCGCAAGGAATCTGCTCCGAAGAGTGCGGCAATGACGTCGAGTTCGCCGGCGTTGGCGCCCTTGGTCCCCTTTCGGGGCAGCGCGATGTCGAGGCTGACGGCAAGGTACCTGCCGCGGGCGAAGTGCTCCCGGTCAGCGAGGATCATCACACCGCCGAAGAGCAGCAGGGCGTAGCGCGGCGGGTTGTCCGCGCTGAGCAGCCAGGCCGCGAGGTCGGTGACGGTCGTCAGGGTCTTGCCGGAGCCGACACGGACGGGGGCGGGCAGTCGGCCCGCCGCGCCGTCACCGTCGCCTCCACGTACCTGGTCCACGGAAGTGGCGAAGCCACCGGTGAGGACGACGAGTTGGTCCTCACTGTGGGCAACTGGCACGGCGACCGCCCCGGCCGGGCTGTGGACCGTGCGCAGGCCGGGGACGGGCGTGTAACCCAGGGCCCGCAGCAGCCGGTTGTGCCAGTCGGCCAGCGCCGCACGCCATTCGGCCTCGGCGCCGGCCTCGTGGGCCCAGGCCGCGCCGGGCTCCGGGTTGGTGCGCGCCAGCGAAGAGGGCAACTCGTCGCGTTCCACGACCCGCAGGGACTTCAGCGCCTCCGCGCCCGCCCGCTGGGCGGCGACGGCATGCACGTCCTCGGTGGCGTTGAACTTGTCCGCGGCGTCACGCAGTGCGGCGCGGGCGGTGAGATAGGGCGCCGACAGGTTGCGCAACCCCTGTCGAGGGGTGTCCTCTCCCGCGCGTTCCTTCGCGGTCCACTGCTTCAGCGGGCCGTTCTTGAGCTGCGTGGGCAGAATCTCGTCGAGGTAGAAGGCAGGGAAGTACTCGCCCTCGTTGACCAGGGAATCGAACGTCACGCCTGCTTCTCCTGCCCACTACTGCGCTTGCTCATAACGTCGTTGTCGCTCATGCGCTCGGCTCCAGAACGGCCAGGACGCGCACCATGGGCCTGCCTGCCGTCTTCAGCCGCTCAGTGCACCTGCGCAGCTGGTCGGCGGTCTCGTCGCGTTCGCTGCGCGTGAGGGCGCCGAGCCCCGGCAGGGTCTGCTGCCAGTGCTCGATCTTCCTCTCGTACTCACGCAGCGGGGCGTCCACCAGCTCGTCGCTGATCTTGCGCAGCTCGTACAGTTCACGGCGGGTCGCGGCGACAGCCGCCGGAAGCAGCTCCTTGAGCGCGTCACGATCGCCCGGCGCGAAGTGGTCGTCCATGCCGGGCCCGACACCGAGCTCGGCGAGCAGTTCGCGCGTCAGCGGGCGGATTCGCGGACGGTCCTGCGTCAGCCGGTCGACGGCGAGCCAGGCAACGACGGTTGGGCGCCCTTCGGCGTTGGACCACAGCCCCTGGGTCAGGAAGACCGGATCCGGCACCTTCCCGGCGTCCACCTGCACTACGGGGGCGCTCTGGCGGCCGATCTGGACCAGCACCTTGTCGGTGATCCATTCCAGGACGGGGTGGAGCTCGCCAACATAGTGGGAGTCCGGCCACAGGGAGTTGGAGTGGGAGTCCTCGCGGGCGCGGCGCAGCGAGTCGGCCGCATCCGCGGCATCGAAGGTGAGGTTCAGGCGCCGGTCGATGCCCTGATCGCGGCGGTAGGAATCGGGCAGGACGAAGAGGCGGTCGGCCAGGTCCTCCGGGGTGTCGAAGCTCAGGTCGTTTCCGTCGACAACGGTCTTCAGCCGGAAGGGTTCCAGGTCTTCGAGCTCCTCGAGCGCGGTCAGAACGTACTCGCGCCGGGAGGAGAAGAGGCGCAGTTCCTCCACCAGGGCCGGCGCGGCGGAGGGGTCCTCCGCCGGTTCTCCGTCGGGTTCGACATCCCCCTCGGCGTCGAGCAGATCGAGAAAACCCATCCCGATCGGGCCATCGTCGTACTCGGCCATCAACGCCTGCTCGACGGGCACCTCGGCCACATCGAGCACAGCCCCGACCTCCAGGTCTCGGACCGCATCCTCGGGCCGACGGCCTGCGAGGAGCGATTCCATCAGCCGCCTCTCCTCCTTGTCGGCATCGTGTTCTCGGCTGACGGCTTCCACGGTGCCGAGCGTCTTGTGCACGGCCTTCTCGCGGTCGAGAACGCGTTGCGCAACGTCCCGATCGTCCAAGGCGCCCTCGACACCGGAGACGAGGATCATCGCGCGGAACTCCGGCGGGTGCTGCTGTCCGTAGCGGTCGATGCGGCCGTTGCGCTGCTCGACCCGGATCAGGCTCCAGGGCAGGTCCCAGTGGATCAGGTGGTGGCACTGGCGGTGCAGGTTCACACCCTCGGAAGCCCCATCACCGGTCAGCAGCAACCTCACATCGCTGCCCGCCCGTGCGAACTCGTCCACGTACTCCTGCTGTTCGGTGTCGGGCACCAGGCTGTGCAGCACCTTGACCGCGTTCCTGCCGCTCTCCTCGGTCTTCCAGCCGAGCAGCGGCGGGAGGATCGCCCCGAGCCAGTCGAGGGTCTCGCGGCGTTCGGAGAACACCACCGCCCGTGCCCCACTGCCGGGCCTGACGCCGATCTCCCGAAGCTCCCCCACCAGTCCGGCGAGTTTCGCCGCCCCGTACTGTCCTTCGTTGCCGACGGCCTGCTCGATCTCATGAGCCAGACGGGCCAGGCGCAGCAGGGAGGCTACCTCCGGGGTGGACGACGCCGGGTCGGCAGACGCCGGGTCGGTGATGTTCTGGTGGCCCTGCGGCAGCTTGTGGCCCAGTTTCGCCAGTCGTGTCCGTGTGGTCGCGAACAACGCACGGTGCGAGGACAGGAACGACTTGAGCAGCACATACGGGAACAGCCTGTTCTCGTCGCTGCGCGATTCGGCTCCGCCACTGCCCGCTTCGCCCGGGCGTCGCAGCCAGAACGAAGCGAGTTCCGCGAAGACCTGCTCCTCCAGATCCGTCGCATTCAGCGGCACCGGGCGCGAATCGCCCCGCGCCGCCCACTTCACGACCTCGACGGTCTTTCCGTCCTTGACCTCGGTCTTCGTGGCAAGTACCCGCGCCACCTCACGGCTGGTCTTGGTACGGCGGATATAGAGGTGGCTCAGCTCGTCCGGCTTGGGATCGTTGACGTCCTTGATGGCCATCGGGTCGAGCAATCGGACGAGGCCGGCGAACGACCGCACCTTGCCGTTGTGGGGCGTTGCGCTGGCCAGGATCAGCGCGTCGGTGTGCTCTGCCAGGAGATTGGCGAGCGCCCGGCGCTCGCTGCTCTCCCCGATGAGATTGTGCGACTCGTCGATGACGACGGCGTCCCAGTGGACGTTCTCCAACCAGGGCTTGTAGCGCTTCGGGTTCTTGATCGTGTCCATCGAAACGATCACGCGCTTGTAGTAGGTGAAGGGGTTGCGCCCAGCTGGCACCCGCCGCTCGATACGGGCGATTCCGGCGCTGTCCAGACGCACGAGCGGCAGCGCGAACCGGGTCCACATCTCGTGCTGGAACTGCTCCAGCACCGGGGCCGGCGTCACCACGAGGATCCGCTCACCGCGCCCGCGCCGGACCAGCTCACCGAGTAGCACCCCGATCTCCAGGGTCTTGCCGAGGCCCACCACGTCGCCGATCAGCAGGCGTGGCCGAAGCGGGTTGGCCAAGGCCTTCTCGGCGGGGCGCAGCTGGTAGTCCATGCGGTCGATCAGGAAGCCGTCGGTCAGCGCCAGGCCCTTCTCGGACTGCGGCAGGGGTGTCCGGCGCATCACCGCCTCGAGGAAGAGGCGGCTGCGCTGAAACTCCTTCGAGGTGTCGGTCACCAGTCGGGTGTCCTCAGGGCGCAGTACCCGAGGCTGGTCCAGGGAGGTGAGGAACCGGGCCTCGTGCCCTCGGACCAGGTCAGAGGCGCCGGTCACCTCGATCAGGTACTCGCCCTTCCTGGGTTCGCTCACGCTGCGGACCAGCCAGTCCTCCTCACGCACCTCGACAACGGTGCCGACGGCAAGACCGAGCGGTGCGGCTGCTCCGACGGGGTCGGGTGAGACGGCTGCTGCGTCCGGCATCGCGTGGTGACCTCTCGAAAAACGATTGCGCCGCTGTGCGGACGCTGTGCTGGCAAAGTGATCTTCAGTGTTCATCTGGTGCCACCCGTTCGGGGCGAGTGGCGGGCTTCAGCCCCTTCGCTTCACGGACGTTCGCCCGCGGTCGGAGCCGAACGTCTACAGGTTGCGGCTACGGGCATACGCCTCACGGAGGAACCTGGCGACGCGCAGCGCGGCCGCAGGTGCCTTCGGCGGCAACTGGGCAGCGCCGACAGCTTCCGGCGTTTCGATCGGGAGGATCTTCGTCGTCCTCCCTGGGGACGGGTCCGCAGGTGCCAAGGGCACTGTGACCGCGTTCGCAGGATCGACCAGCGTGGGTGAGTAGGCTACTTCGGGCTCAGGCGCCGGTTCGAGCACCACCGGTTCGAGCTCTTCCGGCGTGAACAGCTGCGCGAAGAGGTCATCACCGCCGACCCACGGCGCGTCGGGCGCGGCTCCGGCGTCCACCGCCTGCTGCGCCGCCGCCTGCACCTCGGCGTTCGCGGCACCCTCGAACGCCGAGGGGGGCAGCTCCGGCGCGAGCCCCGCTCTCTCCACCACCTCGCGCAACTGCGCATCCGCGTCCTCGGGTGTCAGCCCGTGCTGGACGAGGAGCTCGTGCAGTCCCTGCTCCACCCCGTCGAGCGTCGGCCGCTGCTCCGGAATATGCACAATGATCTTGGCGAGCAATGGAACGAACGTGCTGTCGATGTCGTCCCAGACCGGTGACACCGGGACAGGGCCGTGCGGATACGGCGGACGGCCTGCGGCCGCATGGAACAGTGTGGCCCCCAGGGCGTACACGTCAGCCGGTTCCTTGACCCGCTTCAGGTCGATCGCCTGTTCCAACGGCATGTAGCCGGCGGAGCCGAACCCCAGCCCGGTCTTGGTCAACGCCTGGCTGGTGCGACGGTCTGCCAGTACCGCAAGGCCGAAGTCGAGGACGACGGGACCGGTGGGGCCGAGGACAACGTTGCCCGGCTTCAGGTCCCGGTGCAGCAGCTTCGCCCCATGGATGGCACGCAGCGCGTCCACCAGTGCAAGCCCCAGCGCGGCGTAGGGGCCGACGGAGAAGACGCCCTTCTCCTTGATCAAGGTGCTGAGGTTCGGACCGTGCACGTAGTCGATCGCCAGCCATGGCTGCGCGGCCTCCGGGTCAGCGGCGAGCAGCGACGGCACCCTGTCACTGACGACCGCCCGCACCGCGCCGATCTCCTGCGCGAAACGGGCGCGTTTCTCATCCTCGTCCTGCTGCGTGTTCTGCAGGTACTTCGGGCTGATCACCTTCACCACCGAGAGCGCGTTCTCGCGGTCGGCATCACCCTCGGACAGGTAGTAGCCGGCCTCCAGTTCGGGGCCCAGGTTCTCCAGGGGCAGTCGCCTCGCGAGATATGCCCGCCCCATACCCCCCTCGCCGAGGACGGCCAGCAATTCGAACGGGCCTAGCACCAGCGGGTCCACATCGCTGTCCAACGGCTCCATCAGCGCCCTCGTACCCCCGCCCGACTCGGAACTTGACCTGGACCCTCGTGACCGCATCCGACGAAGCCCGACGCACCCGCCACGGACCCACGGCACAGCACACTGACCAGTTTAGGGGGCGTGCACATGAACCCCGCCAGATCCCCGAAACCCGTCCCGACCCGGCAGTCGCCGCCAGAGCTCATCGCGTGGCACGCGGTCTCGGCCACGCCTCCGAGTCGTCCGATCAAACGGTTCGGGCCCGGTCAACGTTCCGGCAGTGCCGAAGGCGGGCAGCTGCCTGTTCGCCTTCGTAGCCGAAGAGGAAGAGCCAAGCCTTGTTACCGGACCGGCTCGCGTCGCGGGCGGGTCGTGTAAAAGGCCACTGCCGAGGCTGCTGCGACGTTGAGCGAGTCGACGCCGGCATCCATCGGGATGCGGACATGCTCGTCGACCGAAGCGAGTGTCTTAGCGGCGAGGCCATCGCCCTCCGTGCCGAAGACCAGGGCGAGCTTCTCGTCGTCCCGCGCAGCGAGTTCATCGAGAGTGATCGCCTGGTCGCTCAGGCACAGCGCCGCGACCGTGAAGCCCGCGGAACGCAGGATCTCGACGTCCTTCGGCCAGGCCTCCAGGCGAGTCCACGGCACCTGGAAGACGGCACCCATCGACACCTTCACTGACCGGCGATAGAGGGGATCGGCACAGCGCGGGGTGAGGAGGATCGCGTCGACGCCCAGGGCGGCTGCGTTCCTGAAGGCCGCCCCCATGTTGGCGTGATCGACGATATCCTCGAACACGGCGACGCGCCGAACGGCATGTTCTCGTAGACCCAAAGGCAACACCGCGCCGAGGTTGGTGTGGTCGACCAGGCCCTCCAGGACCGCGACCCGGCGGGCTCCGGCGAGCACGTCGGCGGCGTCCGGGAGGGGCTTGCGCTCCATCGAGGCGAGGGCGCCGCGGTGGACGTGGTAGCCGGTGACGGCCTCGGCGAGCGCGGGCTCGACCACGTGGACGGGGGCGTCCGCCTCGGCGATGACGTCGGCCATCACGTCCAGCCACTTCGCCGTGAGCAGCATCGACCGCATCCGGTAGCCGGCGGCGAGGGCCCGGCGGATGACCTTCTCCCCCTCGGCGATGAACAGGCCTTCGGCGGGTTCGCGGCGACGGCGCAGTTCGACGTCGGTGAGGCCGGTGTAGTCGGCGAGTCGGGGGTCGGCCGGGTCGGTGATGGTGCTGGGTTCGGACACCCTGCGATCTTGCCAAGCCGGGGCGGGGAAGGCCAAACGGCCGATCGGACGGGGTGGTCCCCGGCTGGTCGGAGTGCAAATATGACCGTATGGCCCGTTATCCGGGCCGATCCCGGGCTCCGTCGGCCTCTGGCGCCACTGGCTCCGCCGGCTCCTCCGGTGGGCGCCCACACGGTCGGCCACAGCTGCCGCGCGCGATGCGGGGATGGCCGGTGTGGCACCGGTCACTGGCGGGACAGGTGTTCGCACTGCAGATCCTGGTCGTGCTGCTCCTGGTGGCGGCCGCCGTGGTGGCGCTTGTGGTGCAGTCGCACAGGGACGCCGACAACGAGGCGCGGAACCGGTCGGTGGCGGTCGCCCAGACCTTCGCGAACTCGCCGGGCATGGTCGAGGCGCTCCGCTCCCCCGATCCGACCGCGATCCTCCAGCCGAAGGCGCAGTCCGCGCGGGTCGGCTCGGGCGTGGACTTCATCGTCGTCCTGAACAACCAGGGCATCCGCTACACCCACCCGAACCCGGCCCGGATCGGCCAGAAGTTCGTCGGCGACTACGAGCCCGCGCTGCAAGGCCAGGTGGTGACCGAACACGTCACGGGCACGCTCGGCCCGCTGGTGCAGGCGGTGGTCCCGGTGTACGCGCCGGACGGCCAGGTGGTCGGGCTGGTCTCGGCGGGCGTCACGCTGGCGAACGTCAGCACGGCGAGCGAGCGTCAGCTGCCGGTGGTGCTGGGCGCGGCGGCCGGCGCGATCGGCCTGGCCACCCTCGGGACGGCGCTGATCAGCCGTCGGCTGCGGCGGCAGACGCGCGGGCTGGGCCCGATCGAGATGACCCGGATGTACGAGCACCACGCAGCCGTGCTGCACGCGGTGCGCGAGGGCGTCATGATCGTCGGCGGGGACGGGCGGCTGCTGCTCTGCAACGACGAGGCGCGCCGGCTGCTGGACCTGCCACCGGACGCCGAGGGCCGTCCGGTGACGGAGCTGGGTCTGGAGCAGGCCCCGCTGGCGCTGTTGACGGCCAACCGCCAGGTGACCGACCAGGTGGTGCTGGCCGGGGAGCGGCTGCTGGCGGTCAACGTCCGGCTGACCGACCAGGCCCCCGACGGCCCGCCCGGCTGCGTCGCCACGCTGCGCGACTCGACCGAGCTGCTGGCGCTGTCCGGCCGGGCCGAGCGCGCGCAGCGGCGGCTGCGGCTGCTGTACGACGCCGGCGTGACGGTGGGCAGCACGCTGGACGTGACGCGGACGGCGGAGGAGCTGGCGCAGGTCGCGGTGCCGCGGTTCGCGGACTTCGTCACGGTGGACCTCGCGGAGCAGGTCCTGGTGGGCGAGGAGCCGCCGGCCGGCACCTCGCTGGGGCGGATGCGGCGGGCGGCGGTGCAGGGCGTCCGGGACGACGCGCCGTTCTACCCGGTCGGCACGGTGCTGGACGTCGTGCCCGCGACCCCGCTGGCCGGGGCGCTGCACAGCGGGGAGCCGGGCCTGGAGCCGAACCTGGCGGAGGCCCGGCGGTGGCGGGACCAGGACCCGGAGCGGTCGGCGCAGGTGCTGGAGTACGGGGTGCACTCGCTGGTCCGGGTGCCGCTGCGGGCGCGCGGGGTGCTGCTGGGGGTGGTCCGGTTCTGGCGGGCGCAGCGGGCGGAGGCGTTCGAGACGGACGACCTGGCGCTGGCCGAGGAGCTGGTGTCGCACGCGGCGGTGTGCATCGACAACGCCCGGCGCTACACCCGGGAGCACGCGATGGCGGTGACGCTGCAGCACAGCCTGCTGCCGCGCACCCTGCCGGCCCAGAACGCGCTGGAGGTGGCGCACCGCTACCTGCCGGCCCAGGCGGGGGTCGGCGGGGACTGGTTCGACGTGATCCCGCTGCCGGGCGCCCGGGTGGCCCTGGTGGTCGGGGACGTGGTGGGGCACGGGCTGCACGCGGCGGCGACGATGGGCCGGCTGCGCACCGCGATCCACAACTTCTCGACCCTGGACCTGCCGCCGGACGAGCTGCTGGGGCACCTGGACGAGCTGGTGAACCGGATCGACCAGGACGAGGCGGCGAGCGGGGAGCACGCGGGGCTGACCGGGGCGACCTGTCTGTATGCCATCTACGATCCGGTGTCGCGGCGGTGCACGCTGGCCACCGCCGGGCACCCGCCGCCTGCCGTGGTGGACCCGCAGGGCCGGGTGGTGTTCCCGGAGCTGCCGACCGGGCCGCCGCTCGGGCTGGCGGTGCTGCCGTTCGAGACCGCCGAGCTGGAGCTGGCGGAGGGCAGCCGGCTGGTGCTGTACACGGACGGGCTGGTCGAGGACCGCAGCCGGGACATCGACGAGGGACTGGACCTGCTGCGGACGGCGCTGACCGGCCCGCCGCGCACCGCCGAGCAGACCTGCGCGGACGTGCTCGGGGCGATGCTGCCCTCGCACCCGCAGGACGACATCGCGCTGTTGGTGGCGCAGACCAGGGTGCTGGCCTCGGACCACGTGGCGGAGTGGGACGTGCCGTCCGACCCGGCCGCGGTGGGTGCCGTGCGGGGCGCGGTGGCCCGGCGGCTGGAGGCCTGGGGGCTGGACGAGGCCGCGTTCGTCACCGAGCTGATCCTGAGCGAGCTGGTGACCAACGCGATCCGCTACGGCTCGGGACCGATCCGGGTGCGGTTGCTCCGGGACCGTGCGCTGATCTGCGAGGTGTCGGACGGCAGCAGCACCTCGCCGCACCTGCGGTACGCGGCGACCGAGGACGAGGGCGGGCGCGGGCTGTTCCTGGTCGCCCAGTTCGCGGACCGCTGGGGGACGCGCTACACGGCGACCGGGAAGGTCATCTGGACGGAGCAGCCGCTGGAGTAGGAAGTCGGCCGGGCCGACTTCCCACTCCGCGGGCCGGGCACTCCGGGGACGGGCCTACCGCGGGAAGGCGGCGGCCAGGACGTTGACGACGTCGCCGACGACGATGACCGCCGGGGGCTTGACGCCCTCGGCCTCGACCACGGCGGCGACGGTGCCCAGGGTGGCGTCGACCCGGCGCTGGGCGGCGGTGGTGCCCTCCTGGACGATCGCGACCGGGGTGTCCGCCGGGCGGCCGTACTCGACCAGCCGGGCGGCGATCGCGCCGATCTTGTCCACGGCCATCAGCAGCACCAGGGTGCCGCTCATCTTCGCGGCGGCCTCCCAGTTGGTGAGGGAGCGCTCGTCGTCCGGGCCGACGTGGCCGGAGATCACGGTGAACTCGTGGGTCATGCCGCGGTGGGTGACCGGGACGCCCGCTGCGGCGGGGACGCTGATCGAGCTGGAGATCCCGGGCACGACGGTGACCGGCAGGCCCGCCTCGGCGCAGGCCAGCAGCTCCTCGCCGCCGCGTCCGAAGACGTACGGGTCGCCGCCCTTGAGGCGGACGACGAACTTTCCGGCCTCGGCGTGCTCGATGAGGGTCCGGTTGATCGCCTCCTGGGCCATGAACCGGCCGTACGGGATCTTGGAGGCGTCGATCACCTCGACGTGCTCGGGCAGCTCTGCGAGCAGTTCGCGCGGGGCGAGGCGGTCGGTGACCACCACGTCGGCGTCCGCGAGCAGGCGGCGGCCGCGCACGGTGATCAGGTCCGGGTCGCCGGGGCCGCCGCCGACCAGGGCGACGCCGGCGCCGTGCGAGCGGTACTGGCGGGCGGCCAGCGAGCCGTCCCGCAGGCCGTCCACGATGGCGTCGCGCAGGGCGGCGGAGTGGCGCGGGTCGCCGGTGAGGACGGCCACGGTGGCGCCCGCGTCGCGGCCGCTGGCCGGGGTCCAGGCGGTGGCGGCGGAGGCGTCGTCGCTGCGGGAGCAGAACACCCGGCCGCGCTCGGCCTCGGCGCTGACCGCCGCGTTGACGGCAGGGTCGTCGGTGGCGACCAGGACGTACCAGGCGTCGGCCAGGTCGCCGTCCCGGTACGGGCGGGCGTGCCAGGTGAGCTCGCCGGCGTCGGCCATCGCCTGGACGGCCGGGGTGGTGGCCGGCGATATCAGGTGCAGCTCGGCCCCCGTGGCGATCAGTGCCGGCAGCCGCCGCTGGGCGACCTGGCCGCCACCGACCACGACGACGCGGCGGCCGGCCAGCAGCAGGCCGACCGGGTAGGGGGTTCGGCCCTCGGTGCTCGGGTGCGGGGTGGGCGCGGTCATCGGCGGGGCTCCTGATCGGGGTGAGGGTGTGGGGACGGTACGGCGAGACGCCGCTCCGCGGGCCGGCGCGCCCTCGGGCCGGTCCGCGGAGCGGTGCGAGTGTGCGTCAGGCCTTCTCGGTGACCCCGGCGGAGTCGAAGGTGGCTACATCGTGCATCGCCCGGGCCGCGCTCTGCACCAGCGGCAGGGCCAGCAGGGCACCGGTGCCCTCGCCGAGCCGCAGGTCCAGGTCGATCAGCGGACGCAGACCGAGCTTCGCCAGCGCGGCCTGGTGCCCGGGCTCGGCGGAGCGGTGCCCGGCGATGCAGGCGGCCAGCACCTCGGGAGCGATCGCCTTGGCGGCCAGGGCGGCCGAACCGGCGATGACACCGTCCAGCACCACCGGGGTGCGCAGCGAGGCCGCGCCCAGCAGGAAACCGGCGATGGCCGCGTGCTCCAGGCCGCCGACGGCGGCGAGGACACCGATCGGGTCGCTCGGGTCGGGCTGGTGGAGGGCCAGCGCGGCGCGGATGACCTCGATCTTGCGGGCGTGGGTCTCGTCGTCGATGCCGGTGCCGCGGCCGGTGACCTCGGCCGGGTCGAGGCCGGTGAACACCGAGATCAGGGCGGCCGAGGCGGTGGTGTTGGCGATGCCCATGTCGCCGGTGACCAGCGCCTTGTTGCCCGCCGCGACCAGGTCACGGGCGGTCTCGATGCCGACCTCGACGGCCTGGAGGACCTCCTCGCGGGTCATCGCCGGGCCCTGGGTCATGTCGGCGGTGCCGGGGCGGACCTTGCGCGGCAGCAGGCCGGTGGCGCGGCCCTGCTGGACGGCCTCCGGCAGCTCGGCGGCCACGCCGACGTCGACCACGCAGACCTCGGTGCCGATCTGCTTCGCGAAGGAGTTGATCACCGCTCCCCCGGCCAGGAAGTTGCCGACCATCTGGGCGGTCACCTCCTGCGGCCAGGGGCTGACACCCTGGGCGTGCACGCCGTGGTCACCGGCGAAGATCGCCACGCAGGCGGGCTCCGGGATCGGCGGCGGGCACTTGCGGGACAGGCCGCACAGCTGGGCGGAGATGATCTCCAGCATGCCGAGCGAACCGGCCGGCTTGGTCATCCGCTTCTGGCGGTCCCAGGCCTCGCCGAGCGCCTTGGCGTCCAGCGGGCGGATGCCGCGCAGGGTCTCGGCGAGCAGGCTCTGCGGCGCCTCGCCCGGCAGCGCGCGGTTGCCGTACTGCTCCTCGTGGACGACCCAGGACAGCGGGCGCTTCTTGGCCCAGCCCTGCTGCTCCAGCTCGGGCTCGTCCGGGAAGGAGTCGACGAAGCCGACGCACAGATAGGCCACGACCTCCAGGTGCTCGGGCAGGCCGAGCTCGCGGACCAGCTCCTCGTCGTCGAAGAAGCTCACCCAGCCGACGCCCAGTCCCTCGGCGCGGGCGGCCAGCCAGAGGTTCTCGACGGCCAGGGCGGCCGAGTACGGGGCCATCTGGGGCTGGCTGTGCCGGCCGAGGGTGTGCCGGCCGCCGCGGGTGCGGTCGGCGGTCACCACGATGTTGACCGGGGTTTCGAGGATGGCCTCGATCTTGATTTCCTTGAACTGCTTGGCCCGGCCCTTGGGCAGCGAGTCCGCGTACGCCTCGCGCTGGCGCTCGGCCAGGGCGTGCATCTTCTTGCGGGTCTTGCGCGAGCGGATCACCACGAAGTCCCAGGGCTGCGAGTAGCCGACGCTGGGCGCGGTGTGCGCGGCCTCCAGGACGCGGATCAGCACCTCGTGCGGGATCGGGTCCGAGCGGAAGCCGTTGCGGATGTCGCGGCGCTCGCGGATCACCTGGTGGACGGCGTCGCGACCGGCCTCGTCGTAGCCCGGGGCGGCCGGGCCGCGCGGCTCGGCGGGCTCCTCGGGCTGCGGCTCCTCGGCGGCGGGCTGCTCGGCGGCGGCCTGCTCCGCCGCGGCGGGCTGGTCGGCGGGCTGGTCGACGGCGACCGGCTGCTCGGCCTGCGGTTCCTCGGTGACGGCGGTCTCGGGGGCCTGCTCGACGGTCTCGACGGTCTCGACGGCTGCGTCGGCGGGCGCCTCGGCCGGGGCCTGGGCCTGCTCGGCGACGGGCTCGGCGGCGGCCTGGGCCTGCTCGGCGACGGCCTCCGGCGCGACCGCAGCGGCCTCGGCGGCCTCGGCGACGGGCTGCTGCTCCGGCTCCTGCGCGGCGGCTTCGGCGGGCTGCGCCGCCTCGCCCGCGGCGGCGGACTCGGCGGTGGCGGACTCGGCGGTGGCGGACTCCGCGGTGGCGGGCTCGGCGGTGGTCGCGGCTGCGGTGTCGCCCGCGGCCTCGGCCTGGACCTGCTCGGTGACACCCTCGGCGGGAGCCTCGGCCGGCACCTGGGCCTGCTCGGCGACCGGCTCGGCAGGGGCCTCCACCGGAGTCCCGGCCTGCGTCTCGGCCGGGGCCTGGGCCGGGGCCTGGGCCGGCGCGGCCTCCTGCTGCTGCGGCTGCTCGGCCTCGGCGGCAGTTTCGTTGACGGCCTCGGTGACGACCACGGCGCCGGCCTCGGTGACGGTCTCGGCGCCGACCTCGCTGACGGCCTGCCCGGACGGCATCTCACCGGTGCCCGCGGCGGTCTCGGCGACCGGCTCGGCGACGGCCTCCGGCGCGACCACAGCGGCCTCGACGGCCTGCGGCGCGACGGCCTCGGCGGCCTCCGCGCCCTGGGCGGGCTCGGCGACGGGAGCGGCCTGGACGGCCTCGCCGCCTTCGACGGCCTGCGGCGCGTCGGCGGCCACTATGGGCACGGACTGCTGCGGGGCCGCCTCCTCGACCGCCGGACCCTGGGCCGCCTCGACCTTGGGCAGGCCGTGCGGGGTGGGTGCGGCGAGGAAGGCGGAGATCCGGCGCGGCTGACCGGCCGGAGCCGCGGCCTCGGCCCCGGCCTGCTCGACGGCACCCTCGACGGACTGGACGGCGGCGGACTCGGCGGCGACCGGCTCCACCATCACCGACTCGACCGCGACGGACTCGACGGCGGCCGCAGCGACGGCGGCCTCGGCCTGGGCCTGCTCGGCGACCGGCTCGACCACGACGGCCTGCGGCGCGACGGCCACGGCCGCCACGACGGCCTCGGGCGCCGCCACGGCCTGCGCGACCTGGGCACCCTCGACGACCGGGGCGGCCTGAACGGCCTCCGGCGTCTCGACGACCTCGATCACCTCGATCGCCCCGACCGTCTCGACGGCGAACACGCCCTCGACCGACTGCGAGTCCAGCGGCACCTGGAGCGGCTGCTGGACGTCCGGGGCGAGCGGCGGCTGCTGACCGTCCGCCACCGGAGCACCCGGGACCAGCGGAACGACCGGCGGCACCGGCGCCGCCGGAGCAGCGTGCGGCACGGCGCCCGGAGCCTGGAAGGCGGCCTCGGCCATCGGCGGCCGGCCGACGACCGGGATGCCGTGCGCGGGCGTGCCGCCCTGCGACGGGCCGCGGTCGGCCAGCGAACGGACCGGGACCTGACCGGTCATCAGCGACGGGTCCGGGATCGGCGGCCCGGCGTGCAGCGGGCGGCGCGGCGGCTGAGCCTGCGTCATCGGCTGCTGCATCTGCTGCTGCATCTGGACGGGCTGCTGCTGGACCTGCTCGGCGCCGAGCACCGGCGGGTCCACCGGCGGCCAGGACGGCTCGACCGGGGTGCCGTCCTGCTGCGGCGCGAGCGGCATCTGCTCGGCGGGGACGGCCGCCATCGGCTCGCCCCAGGAACCCTGCGGGCCGGGCATCAGCAGCACGTCGTCATCGTCGTCCAGGCCGTCCGGCGAGTCGGGCTGGTCGAGGAAGTGGAAGGCCGGGCGCGGGGCGCCCTGGTCGACGCCCCACCCCTCGCCGGGGAGACCGGGCGCCGGCACGCCGGGGACGGCGTAGCCGGGCTGTCCCTGCGGCGGGATGGTGCCCATGCCCGGCATCGCGCCGGGCATGCCGCCGACCGGGGCCGCCGGGTTCGGGATCATTCCGCCGTCCGTCGCGACGCCCTGCAGAGGTGCAACGCCCGCGACGCCCTCCGGTCCGCCGAGCGGGTCAGGCCCGGCGTGCAGGTGCTCCGGCAGTCCCTCGCCCGGGACGTGGCCGCCATCGGTCATTGTCAAAGCTCCTTCCAGGCCGCTGCCGCGCCCTTGGCGACACGATCACCGATCGCAGCGCCCATCCGCACGGGCCGGGCCTGCACCGACCCGCCCCTCAACCACACGCGGCCGCCGCGCCGTAGCGCTGCGGCCCAAGTCCTTCCGGCGCGCTGCGGCACCCCGGCCCGGCGCACCGCCCGCACGGGGCGACGCATCGTCTGAAACAACGACAACCCGGAGCAACCGGCACGACCGCACCGGACCCTACGGCATTCTCCAGGTCCGGCACGAAGCTCGTCGAATTGCCCACACTCCGAGCGGAACCGGCCTGCACCACGTCAAAAAGGTGACAAACCGACCGAATCGGGTGGGTCGCCGACCGCTGCAGCCGCCCAGGACGTCACACTACCGGCCCGGCGCGGTCACCTCTCGAATCAGTGTCCGGATGCGACCTGGATCACCGTCCGCGCCGTGCGCGGACCACCGCCCGCGCGACCGCCGCGCCCCGGCGCGCGCCCGAGGCCTTCACACGATCTGCTCACCCCAGAGCACCAGTGCGCCGGTGCCGCCCGCCCCCAGTTCCAGCCCGCCGCCCTCGCCCGCGGACCGCAGCGGGGTCGACTGGAGCAGCGCGCCGTCCGCCCGGTAGCCGGCCCCGTCGATCGCCCGGCGGATCTCCTCCGCCTCGGCGAAGGTCCGGGCCAGGGCGACGAAGCGCGCCGGCTTGCGGGCCAGCACCGCGCGCACCACCTCCGGTCCGCCGGACTCCACCACCGCCGCGTCCGGCTCCGGCAGGCCGCCCAGCACCTCGGGACCGCTGCCGTACACGGCCTCCACCTCGACGCCGTACCGGCGGGCGTTGACGGCCAGCCGGGCGCAGGCCGAACGGGAGCCCTCGACCGCGACCACGGCGGCGCCGAACCGGGCCGCCTCCACCGCGAGGGCGCCGCTGCCCGCGCCGACCGACCAGACCAGGTCCCCGGGACGTGCACCCAGACGGGCCAGCACCAGGGCGCGTACGTGCGCGGGGAGCTCCTCCGACGCGCCGGTCCCACCACCCGTGCGCCCGGCGCCCGCGTAGGCATCACCGGGGAGCGCCCAGCCGCGCTCCGCGCCGGGGTAGCCGACCGGGCGACCGGCCAGCCGGCCGCCTGGTCCACCGCGGCGGCCTGGGCGCCGCCGCCGATCACCAGCACCACGTTGGGGTCGCGCCACACGTGGTCGGCGATCCGGTCGGAGGTGAGGACGGTGACGTCCTCGTCCGGGGTCCCGAGGGCCTCGCAGACCACGAAGGTCCGGTGCACCCCGCGCAGCATCAGGGCGAGTTCGGCGGGCCCGGCGCCCGGGGCGGTCAACACCGCGACCTTGGGGTGGGCCCGGCAGATGTTGGCCGCGCGGCGCAGCCGGCCGCCGTGCGCGCTGACCACCTGGGCGTCCTCCCAGGGCATGCCGGCCCGGGCGAAGGCGGTGGCGACGGAGGAGACGGCGGGCAGGACCTCCAGTTCGAGGCCGTACTCGGGGCGGCGCAGGGTGCGCACCACGCCGAAGAAGCCCGGGTCGCCCTCGGCGACCACGACGGCGGCGCCGCGGTGCTCGGCGATCCGGCGGGCGGCCTGCCGGATGTCGCCGAGGGCGATCCGCTCGGCGGCGTCCGGCACCGGGAGGGCGCTCAGTTGGTAGGGGGCTCCGGCCACCAGGGTCGCCGCGGCGAGGGCCGCACCGGCGGCCTCGGTCAGCGGCGTGCCGTCCCACCCGATGACCGTGATCCGGTCAGCCATCTGCGGCCGTTCTCCCTCGACTCGGTGCGCCACTCGGTGCGCCGCGGTGCGCGGTGGTGCGGCGCCGGTCAGAGGCTACCGGGTGTGATCCCCCGGAGGCGGACATCTCGTACACATGTCCGTGGCGGGCGGGTGACCGGCGGCTCTCCGGCCGGGCGGGGCCCATCGCGCCCGGTCCGACCCGGCGCGGTCCGGCAGGGCTCGGTCCGACCGGGCAGGTCCGGCGGCCCCGGTGCCGCGGGTTCAGTCGCGCAGCACGTAGCGGCGGTCGCCGTGCCATCCGTCCCGGTGCAGCTCGGGCGACTCCAGGTCCTCCGGGAGCAGGCTCCACAGGATGAGGTCGCTGCGGCTCTCTCCCCCGGCCCGGCGGCCGGGCGGCACCCCCACCACGACCTCGCCGGGCTCGTCGCGCACTATCCAGGCGCTGCGCAGCACGCCCTCGCTGATCGCACCGATCTTCCCGGCGACCTGCTGGGCGGCGGTGTTCCCCGCGGCGGTGCGCATCTCCAGGCGCAGGAAGCCGCGGTCCTCGAACAGCCACTGGGCGACCCCGAGGACGGCCTCCGGGGCGTAGCCCTCGCCGCGCGCCCAGGAGGCGGTGACGTAGGAGATCTCGGTGCTGCGCAGCCGCCAGTCGGTGTTGCGCAGTTCGACCAGGCCGACCAGGCGCTGGGTCAGGTGTTCGGTGACGGCGAAGACGATGCCGCGCCCGGCGGCCCGGTGGGCGGGGGCGAGGGCGCGGGCGAGCTCGGCGGCGTACGCCTCGGTGAACGGCTGCGGGAGGTCGGTCCAGGCCAGGACGAGGTCATCGGCCATCATCGTGGAGAGGCCGGGGGCGTCGTCCTCCGCAAGGGGACGCAACAGCAACCGTTCGGTGCTGATGGCGGTCTCGGGGAAGCTCGCTGCCATGCCGTCTCTCCTCGCCGGGTCGTGAACACAACACCGTACGCCTCCGTCGCACTCCGGGTACCACGCGGTGCGCCGCGCGCACGACGGTACGTCAGAACGCGGTCGCCCGAAGGTGTCCCTGGTGCATACTGCCCGACCGGGCCCCCGCCGAGGTGCGGCGGGGGCCCGGTCGGGCGTGGGGGGCGTACGGCGGCGGTACGGCGGATCAGAACGCCGGGACGACCGAGCCCTGGAAGGTGTCCTCGATGTACTTCTTGACCTCGTCGGAGTGCAGCAGCTCGGCGAGCTTCTTGACCCGCGGGTCGTTCTCCTTGCCCTTCTTGACGGCGAGGATGTTGGCGTACGGGTTGCCCTCGGCCTTCTCCAGCACCAGCGCGTCGGTGGCGGGCTTGAGGCCGGAGTCCAGCGCGTAGTTGCCGTTGATGACGGCGGCGTCGACGTCGGCGATGGAGCGGGGCAGCTGGGCGGCCTCCAGCTCCTTCCACTTGAGGTTCTTCGGGTTGCCGGTCACGTCGGCCGGGGTGGCGGCGGTGCCGGCGCCGTCCTTGAGGGTGATCAGCTTGTTGTCGGCGAGCAGCTTGAGCGCGCGGCCCTCGTTGGTGGCGTCGTTGGGCAGGCCGATGGTGGCACCGTCCGGGAGGTCGGTGATCGACTTGACCTTCTTGGAGTAGACGCCGAGCGGCTCCAGGTGCACGGTCCCGACCGAGACGACGTCCGTGCCGCGCTTCTTGTTGAAGTCCTCCAGGTACGGGGCGTGCTGGAAGTAGTTGGCGTCGGCCGAACCGTCCTGCACCGCCGTGTTGGGGGTCACGTAGTCGGTGACCTCCTTGATGTCCAGCTTGAGGCCGGCCTTCTCCGCGAGGTTGTCCTTGACGAACTTGAGGATCTGCCCGTGCGGGGTGGGGCTGGCGACGACCTTGAGCGGCGCGTTCGGGTCCGAGGAGGACGAGCCCGAGCTGCTGCAGGCGGCCACCGAGAGGGCGAGGCCGGCGGTGGCGAGGACACTGGTGAACTTCACAACGTTGCGCACGAAAAGTGCCTTTCTGCGTGATACGGGGAGCCGCGCCCGGGGATCGGACGTGGGAGGTCTGGGAGGCGACGGGGCCTAGGAGGCGACGAGGTCCTCGTCGGCGGTGGCGGCGCCGGGGAGGCGCAGCAGGCGGGTCCGGCCTCCGCCGTGGCCGCGGTTGGCCAGGCGGCGCACGAGGTAGTCGCCGGCCAGCTGGACGGCGGTGACGATGAGCGCGATCTCGGCGACGATGATCCACATGAAGGCGGTCTCGAAGCGCAGGTAGCCGTACCGGTAGGCGAGGTCGCCGAGGCCGCCGCCGCCGACGGTGCCGGCCATCGCGGAGTAGCCGATCAGCGCGATGACGGTGGTGGTGACGGAGGCCACGATGCCGGGGAGGGCCTCGGGGACGAAGGTCTTGCGGACGAGCGTCCAGGTGCCGCCGCCCATCGCCTGCACGGCCTCGACCAGGCCGCGGTCGACCTCGCGGACGTTGGTCTCGACGAGCCGGGCGAAGAAGGGGATCGCGCCGACGGTCAGCGGCACGGTGGCGGCCTGCCAGCCGAGCGAGTTGCCGGTCAGCCAGCGGGTGAAGGAGATCAGCGCGATCATCAGGATGATGAACGGCAGCGAGCGCGCGAGGTTCACGATCGCGCCGAGCACCTTGTTCACCGGCTGGTTCTGGAGCGCCCCGCCCTTGGACGTGAGCACCAGCAGGACGCCGAGCGGCAGGCCGAGCAGCACGGTGAAGACCGTGGACACGCCGACCATCTGGAAGGTCTCCACCGTGGCGGGCCTCATCAGGGCCCACATCTCGTCCCAGGTCATGCCACCGCTCCTTCCGCCGCGCCGATCACGTCCACCTGCAGGCCCTGCTCGCGCAGGTAGCCGATCGGCACCACGTTGTCCTGGTGCCCGCCGGTCAGCTCGACCCGCATCCGCCCGACCATCCGGCCGCCGATGGTCTCCACCGCGGCGCCGAGGATGTTGATGTCGATCTGGTAGGTGCGGGCCAGCTGGGAGACGAACGGCTGGGCCGAGGTGTCGCCCTGGAAGGTGATCTCCAGCACGGTGGAGCCGGGGTGGCCGGTGCCGAACTCGCTGAGCGGGAACAGCTCGCGGGCCAGCTCGGAGCCGGGCTCGGCGAGCAGGTCGGTGAGCGCGCCGGACTCGACCACCTTGCCGCCGCGCATCAGGGCGGCGGAGTCGCAGACGGACTTGATGACGTCCATCTCGTGGGTGATCAGCAGGACGGTGAGGCCGAGCTGCTGGTTGAGCTCGCGCAGCAGGTTGAGGATCGAGCGGGTGGTCTCCGGGTCGAGTGCCGAGGTGGCCTCGTCGGAGAGCAGCACCTTGGGGTCGCCGGCCAGGGCGCGGGCGATGCCGACGCGCTGCTTCTGGCCGCCGGACAGCTGGTTGGGGTAGCTGCGGGCCTTGTCGCCGAGGCCGACCAGGTCGAGCAGTTCGGCGGCCTTGCGGCGGCGCTGGGTGCGGTCCAGACCGATGATCTCCAGCGGGAGTTCGACGTTCTGCTGCACCGTCCGCGAGGACAGCAGGTTGAAGTGCTGGAAGACCATGCCGATCCGGCGGCGCGCCTCGCGCAGTTCCCGTCCGGCCCGGTTCTCGCCGCCGGGCAGCGCGGTGAGCTCGACCCCGTCCACGGTGACGGTGCCGGAAGTCGGGCGCTCCAGCATGTTCACGCAGCGGATGAGGGTGGACTTGCCGGCACCGCTGGTGCCGACGACGCCGTAGACCTCGCCCGGGCGGACGTGCAGGTCGACACCGGCGAGGGCGGTCACCTCGCGGCCTCGGGAGCGGTAGACCTTCGTGAGGTCCGTGGTGGTGATCACAGCTGCTTCCGTGGGTCGGGGGCGGGCGGCACGGGTCGACCGCCCGACCGGGTTCCGGTCGGCGGTTTCCTGCGGCGCTCCGCCGGGGGGATCCGGACCTGACGCCCTTGGTCGTGGCCGCCGGGCGGCCGGGACGCGCGACGGCGCGGCCCTCACGAGTCACCGGCGCCCGCGAGTGGGCGGGCACGGCAAGGGAAGGGGTCCGGGAGGATGGGCGCGCTCGCACGGGCGGGAGCGGCGCCGAGTCTCGCTTCGGGGCGCGAGGGGAGGCACCCGTACGGGGGTGCCGGGGGCGGTGGCCCTCAGCAGTGACACATTCGACGGCACATGGCACGCTCACCTGCCGGCAGCGTGCCGGTGGGGGTGCAGTTCGTCGTCGCAGTCATGTGAGCCAGTAAAACAGATGGTTCGGGGTACGCCCAATTATTTGGCGGTCGCTGTCCGCAATGCGGACAGCGACCGCTGTGACCAGGGAAGACATGACTCGGCGCCGCCACCGGACCGTCCGGATGGTGGCGGCGCCGAGTGGGGGGCGCGGTGCGGCGGGGTCAGGCCGTCGCGGCGAGCGGGGTGCCGACGGCCTTCTCCAGGTGGACGAAGCTCAGCCGGCTGTTGACCTGTTCGACCCGGGTCTGACGGTAGCCCTGGCGGGCGTACAGGCGCAGGTTGCCGAGGCTGCGGTGGCCGGTGAACAGGCGGTAGGCGGACACCGGGCCGTCCTCGGCGAGCCGGCGCTCCAGCGCGTCCAGCAGGCGGCCGCCCAGGCCGTGGCGCTGCATCCGCGGGTGGACGACCAGACGCCCTATCCGGCCGACGCCGTCGGCGTCGATCCGGCCGCGGACGGTGCCGACCACCTCGTCGCCCAGCCGGGCGACCAGGAAGTGCTGCTCGGTCAGTTCGGCGCGCAGGCTCTCCAGGCTCTGCGTCAGGGGCTCGATCGCCCAGTCGCCGTACAGCTCGGCCTCGGGCTGGTACCCGAGGTACTGGAGCTTGAGGATCTGCTCCGCGTCCTCGGCCGCCGCGGCCGAGATGATCACGCTCATGCCCATGTGGAGGGGCCTCCCCAGTCGTCGTGCCCTGCGCGCAGAGGGTGGCGCGCTCACGCTCAGTATCCGAGTGATCGCGGCACCGTCAAGAGCTGCGTTCGCCAGCGCTCTACCCGGGCGTCAGCTCCCCTCAACCTTCGCGGGGCCGGACGTGGCGAGGGTCACGCCCGGTTCCGGGGGCGGCGCGGGTGCCCGGAGGGCCCCGGGGCGCGTCACGGA
The DNA here is from genome assembly GCF_044541955.1 of Kitasatospora sp. NPDC085464. Classification (NCBI taxonomy): domain Bacteria; kingdom Bacillati; phylum Actinomycetota; class Actinomycetes; order Kitasatosporales; family Streptomycetaceae; genus Kitasatospora; species Kitasatospora sp. NPDC085464. Next base: position 92,366 of record NZ_JBITTM010000015.1, on the reverse strand, counting down.
TAACGCTCCGCTCGGAGCAGCGTGCGCAGGCAGGCGAGGCAGCGGGAGCGCGTGGGACCGATGGAGCCGCGGGGCATGCCGAGGCGCTCGGAGAGCTCGCGGTAGGTGGGCGGCGGGTCCTCGGCGAGGGCGGCGATCAGTTGCGGACAGCGGCCGGGCAGGGCGGCCACGGTCTCGCGGACCACGCGGCGGCGGCGTTCGGCGAGGTAGACGTCCTCGGCGGAGGGGACGGGGGGAAGGGTGGTGCACACACCGTGCATGACGCACCGGGGCGGGGCCGGTTACGCCCGGGCCGTGGCGCGGACGCCGGAGGGGCGCGCCGGTCGGACCGCCGCGCCCCTCCTCCCGCCGGCGGCCGGTCAGCCCCGGGCCCACTCCTGCTGCCGCGCCAGGTCCGCCTTCACCTCGGCGAGCTGGACCGCGACCGCGGAGGGGGCGGTGCCGCCGCGCCCGTCGCGGGAGGCGATGGCGCCGTGCACGCTGAGCACCGAGCGCACCTGCGGCGTCAGGTGCTCGGAGATCGCGGCGAACTGCTCGTCCGTCAGGTCGGACAGCTCGATGCCCTCGGCCTCGCAGACCTTGACGCAGGCGCCGGCCACCTCGTGCGCGACCCGGAACGGCACGCCCTGCTTGACCAGCCACTCGGCGATGTCGGTGGCGAGCGAGAAACCGGCCGGGGCGAGCTCCTCCAGCCGCTCCCGGTGCACGGTGAGGGTGGCCATCATCCCGGTGAACGCGGGCAGCAGCACCTCCAGCGTGTCGCAGGAGTCGAAGACCGGCTCCTTGTCCTCCTGGAGGTCCCGGTTGTAGGCGAGCGGCAACGCCTTGAGGGTGGCCAGCAGGCCGGTCAGGTTGCCGATCAGGCGGCCGGACTTGCCGCGGGCGAGCTCGGCGATGTCCGGGTTCTTCTTCTGCGGCATGATCGAGGAGCCGGTGGAGAAGGCGTCGTGCAGCGTGATGAAGCCGAACTCCTTGGTGTTCCAGATGATCACCTCCTCCGCGATCCGGGAGAGGTTGATCCCGATCATCGCGGTCACGAAGGCGAACTCGGCGACGAAGTCGCGCGAGGCCGTGCCGTCGATCGAGTTGCCGACCGAGCCGCCCTCGAAGCCGAGGTCGGCGGCGACGGCCTGCGGGTCGAGGCCGAGCGAGGAGCCGGCCAGCGCCCCGGAGCCGTACGGCGAGACGGCGGTGCGGGCGTCCCACTGGCGCAGCCGCTCGGCGTCCCGGCCGAGGGCCTGAACGTGCGCGAGGACGTGGTGGGCGAAGAGCACCGGCTGGGCGTGCTGGAGGTGGGTGCGGCCCGGCATGGCGGTGTCCGGGTGCGCCTCGGCGAGGCCGACCAGGGCCTCCTGGAGGTCGAGAAGCAGGCCGCCGATGGTCTTCGCGTGGTCCCGCAGGTACATCCGGAACAGGGTGGCGATCTGGTCGTTGCGGGAGCGCCCGGCCCGCAGCTTGCCGCCGAGCTCGGCGCCGAGGCGCTCCAGCAGGCCGCGCTCCAGGGCGGTGTGGACGTCCTCGTCGGCGACAGTGCCCGTGAAGGTGCCCGCCTCGACGTCGGCGAGCAGCCGGTCGAGGCCGGCCAGCATGGCGGACAGCTCGTCGTCGGACAGCAGCCCGGCCTTGTGCAGGACCCGGGCGTGGGCCTTGGAGCCGGCGATGTCGTACGGCGCGAGCCGCCAGTCGAAGTGGACCGAGGCGGACAGCCTGACCAGCGCCTCGGACGGGCCGTCGGCGAAGCGCGCGCCCCAGAGGCGGACGTCGGAGGACTGCTGGGCGGTCATCGCGTGGCTCCTTCATGCATGTACAGCGGACGGCATAAGTATGCACGATGGCGTATGGAACACAAAACCCCGGCCGCATGGATCCGTCGGCCGGGGTCGTGGGGTTTCCGGGCGCTACTGCGCCTTCGCCTGGGCGAGTTGCATGAGGTGGTCGGCGAGCGCCTGGCCGCCGGCCGGGTCGCGGCTGATCAGCAGCACCGTGTCGTCGCCGGCGATGGTGCCGATGATCTCGAACACCTCGGCCTGGTCGATCGCCGAGGCGAGGAACTGGGCGGCGCCCGGCGGGGTGCGCAGCACGACCAGGTTGCCGGAGGCCGTCGCGGAGACCATCAGCTCGCCGGCCAGCCGGGCCATCCGGCCCTCGCTGGCCGACTCCCCCATCGGTGCGCGCGGCGTGCGGTCGCCGCCCTCGGCCGGGACGGCGTAGATCAGCGCGCCGTCCCGGTTGCGGATCTTGACCGCGCCCAGCTCGTCCAGGTCCCGGGAGAGGGTGGCCTGGGTGACCACGAGTCCGTCGTCGGCGAGCAGCTTGGCGAGCTGGCTCTGCGAACGCACGGGCTGGCGGGTGAGCAGGTCCACGATCCGCCGGTGGCGCGCGGTGCGGGTCTGCGGGACCTGCGGCGTCGGGCCGGCGGCGGACGGGCCGGAATGGGAAGCGGTCATGTGATTATTCTCCCGGACGACGGTCAACTCGCATCGGCCGGGGCGTTCTCGCGCACCGTCCGGAGGATGCCCGGCAGGGCCGCGAGGAAGGCGTCCGCCTCCTGCTCGGTCAGGACGAGCGGCGGAGCCAGCCGTACGGCGTCCGGGACGGCCGCGTTGACGAGGAAGCCGGCCTGCTGCGCGACGGCCTGGACCTGCGCCGAGACCGGAGCGGTGAGCACGATGCCGAGCAGCAGGCCGGCGCCGCGCACGTGCGAGACCAGCGGGTCGCCGATCGCCTCGACGCCGTGCCGCAGCCGTTCGCCGAGCTTGCGGACGTGCTCCAGCAGGCCCTCGGACTCGATGGTGTCCAGCACCGCGAGCCCGGCCGCGGCGGCCACCGGATTGCCGCCGAAGGTGGTGCCGTGCTGGCCCGGGGTGAGCAGCTCGGCGGCCGGGCCGAAGGCGAGGACGGCGCCCATCGGCAGCCCCCCGCCGAGCGCCTTGGCCAGGGTGACGACGTCCGGCTCGACGCCCTCGAAGGCCTGGTGGGCGTACCAGTGGCCGGTGCGGCCCACGCCGGTCTGGATCTCGTCCAGGACCAGCAGGGTACCGGTGGCCCGGGTGATCTCGCGCGCCGCCTTCAGGTAGCCGTCCGGGAGCGGGACGGCGCCGTTCTCGCCCTGGATCGGCTCCAGGAAGACCGCGGCGGTCTCGGTGGTGACGGCCGCGCGCAGCGCCTCGACGTCACCGAACGGGACATGGGTGACGTCGCCGGGCAGCGGGCGGAACGGGTCCTGCTTGGCGGGCTGGCCGGTGAGCGCGAGGGCGCCCATGGTCCGGCCGTGGAAGGCGCCCTGGAGGGCGACCAGGTGGGTGCGGCCGGTGCGCCGGCTGATCTTGAACGCGGCCTCGTTGGCCTCGGCTCCGGAGTTGCAGAAGAACACCCGGCCGCCCGCCCGGCCGTCCAGCTCCAGCAGGCGCTCGGCGAGGGCGATGGTGGGCTCGGCCATGAAGAGGTTGGAGACGTGGCCCAGGGTGGCGATCTGCCTGCCGACCGCCTCGACGACGGCCGGGTGGGCGGTGCCGAGGGCGTTGACGGCGATGCCGCCGAGCAGGTCGGTGTACTCCTTGCCGTCGGCGTCCCAGAGCTTGCTGCCCTCGCCGCGCACCAGCGGGATCCGCGGGGTGCCGTAGTTGTCGGTGAAGCTGTGCTGCCACCGCTCGGCGAGCTGCTCGTTGTGCGTCATGCCAGTCCCCCGGTCACGGTCGGTTCGTCGTCCGGCACGACCATCGTGCCGATGCCCTCGTCGGTGAAGATCTCCAGCAGCAGGCTGTGTGGCACCCGGCCGTCCAGGACGCGGGCGGTGCCGACGCCGGAGCGGACGGCGCGCAGGCAGCCCTCCATCTTGGGGAGCATGCCGCTGGCCAGGCCGGGCAGCAGTTCGTCCAGCTCGCTCGCGTTGAGCTGGCTGATCACGTCGTCGGAGTTCGGCCAGTCCTTGTAGAGGCCCTCGACGTCGGTGAGGATGACGAGCATCTCGGCGCCGAGCGCGACCGCCAGGGCGGCGGCGGCGGTGTCGGCGTTGATGTTGTAGACGTGGCCGTCGGCGCCCCGTGCGATCGAGGAGACGACCGGGATCCGGCCGTCGGCGATCAGCGCCTTCACCGCGCCGGCCTCGATGTTGACGATGTCGCCGACCAGGCCGATGTCCACCTGCTCGCCGTCCACCACGGCGTAGCGCTTGACCGCCGTCATGGTGTGCGCGTCCTCGCCGGTCATGCCGACGGCGAACGGGCCGTGCTCGTTCAGCAGGCCGACCAGCTCGCGCTGCACCTGGCCGGCCAGGACCATCCGGACCACGTCCATGGTCTCGGGGGTGGTGACCCGCAGGCCGTTGGTGAAGCTGGACTCCAGGCCGAGCCTGTCCAACTGGGCGCTGATCTGCGGGCCGCCGCCGTGCACCACGACGGGGTGGAGTCCGGCGTAGCGCAGGAAGACGACGTCCTGGGCGAACGCGGCCTTCAGCTCGTCGTCGACCATGGCGTTGCCGCCGAACTTGATCACGACGGTCTTGCCGTGGAAGCGCTCCAGCCACGGCAGCGCCTCGATCAGCGTCATGGCCTTGGGCAACGCGGTGTTGTTGCGGGCCTGTTCGCCCTTGGGTGCGATCTGCACGGGATTCCCTCGTCGATGGGGGTCCCCCGGGCCGGAGGCCAGGGGGAGGACGTCGCGGCTCGGTGCTGCCGCGGCTCGGTGCTGCCGCGGGTCAGGATGTCGCGGACGAAGTGACGTGGATCAGGTCGAGTAGGCGCTGTTCTCGTGAACGTAGTCAGCGGTGAGGTCGTTGGTCCACACCGAGGCGCTCGCGGGGCCGGCGTTGAGGTCCGCCGTGATGACGACCTCGCGGCCCGTCATGTCCACCAGGTCGCGGTCCTCGCCGACGCCGCCGTCCTTGCAGACCCAGACCCCGTTGATGGCGACGTCCAGCTCGTTCGGGTCGAACGCGGCGGAGGTGGTGCCGATCGCGGCCAGCACCCGGCCCCAGTTGGGGTCCTCGCCGTGGATGGCGCACTTGAGCAGGTTGTTGCGGCTGATCGTCCGGGCGACCTCGACCGCCTCGTCCTCGGTGGCGGCGCCGGTGACGTCGATCCGGATGTCCTTGCCGGCGCCCTCGGCGTCGCCGATCAGCTGGCGGGCCAGGTCGGCGCTGACCGTGCGGACGGCCTCGGCGAACTCGGCCCCGTCCGGGGTGACGCCGGAGGCGCCGGAGGCGAGCAGCAGCACGGTGTCGTTGGTGGACATGCAGCCGTCGGAGTCGATCCGGTCGAAGGTGGTCCGGGTGGCGCCGCGCAGGGCGGCGTCCAGGCCGGCACTGTCGACGGCGGCGTCGGTGGTGAGCACGACCAGCATGGTGGCGAGGCTCGGCGCGAGCATGCCCGCGCCCTTGGCCATGCCGCCGACCGTCCAACCGGCCGGGCTGGTGACCTGGGCGGTCTTGTGCACGGTGTCGGTGGTCTTGATGGCGATCGCGGCGGCCTCGCCGCCGGTCCCGCTGAGCTCGCCGACGGCCTGGGTCACGCCCGGCAGCAGGATGTCCATCGGCAGCCGGACGCCGATCAGGCCGGTGGACGCGACGGCGACCTCGCCCGCGTTGAGCTTCAGCTCCTCGGCGACCTTCTCCGCGGTGGCGTGGGTGTCCTGGAAGCCGAGCGGGCCGGTACAGGCGTTGGCACCACCGGAGTTGAGGACGACGGCGGACACCAGGCCGCCCTTGAGGACCTGCTCGGACCAGAGCACCGGCGCGGCCTTGACCCGGTTCGCGGTGAAGACGCCGGCCGCGGCGAGCGACGGGCCGTCGTTGACCACCAGGGCGAGGTCGGGGGTGCCGGAGGCCTTGATGCCAGCCGTCACACCGGCGGCGCGGAAGCCCTTGGCTGCCGTCACGCCCACGTTGGTGGCAGTGCTCACGGTGCGACTCCGTTCACGGGAAGGCCCAGCTCCTCGGGAAGGCCGAGGGCGATGTTCATGCTCTGCACCGCGCCGCCCGCGGTGCCCTTGACCAGGTTGTCGATCGCGCTGATCGCGACGATCCGCCCGGCGGCGGCGTCCAGGGCGACCTGGACCAGGGCGGTGTTGGCGCCGTAGACGCTGCTGGTCTGCGGCCACTGCCCCTCGGGCAGCAGGTGGACGAAGGCCTCGTCCGCGAACGCCTCGGTGTAGGCGGCGCGCAGGCTCTCGGCGGTCACGCCGGGCTTCGCCTTGGCGGAGCAGGTGGCGAGGATGCCGCGCGGCATCGGGACGAGGGTGGGGGTGAAGGAGACGGTGACCGGCTCGCCCGCGAGCGGGGTGAGGTTCTGGGCCATCTCGGGGGTGTGCCGGTGCACGCCGCCGACGCCGTACGGGCTGACACTGCCCATCACCTCGCTGCCCAGCAGGTGCGGCTTGGCGGCCTTGCCCGCGCCGGAGGTGCCGGAGGCGGCGACCACCACGGCCTCCGGCTCGGCCAGCCCGGCCGCGTACGCGGGGAACAGCGCGAGCGAGACTGCCGTCGGGTAGCAGCCGGGCACGGCGATCCGGTTGCTGCCCTTCAACGCGGCGCGGTGGCCGGGGAGTTCGGGCAGGCCGTAGGGCCAGGTGCCGGCGTGCGCGGAGCCGTAGAACTGCTCCCAGTCGGCGGCGGCCTTGAGCCGGAAGTCGGCGCCGCAGTCCACCACCAGGACGTTCTGGCCGAGGGCCTCGGCGACGGCGGCGGACTGGCCGTGCGGCAGCGCCAGGAACACCACGTCGTGATCGGCCAGCACCTCGGGGGTGGTGGGTTCGAGGACGCGGTCGGCGAGCGGGATCAGGTGCGGCTGCAGCGCGCCCAGCCTGGCGCCCGCGTTCGAGCCGCCGGTGAGCGCCCCGATCTCCACCTCCGGGTGGCCGAGCAGCAGGCGCAGCACCTCGCCGCCCGCGTACCCGCTCGCGCCGGCGACGGCGACTCGCAATGCCATGGCGTTCCTCCTTAGTCTTGGCATGAATATACGCGCGACGGAAAATTCATGCAAGGAGCTCATGGCGGACCCCGGCCTCCGCCCCGGGCCGGGCCGGGGCGGGGCGGGGCGAGGCGGCGGTCAGGAGGCCAGGAGGTCAGGGGTGGTTCAGCCGGTCACGGGTGGTTCGGCTCGTCACCGGGCCGGTTCGGTCGCGCCCGCCCGGCCCGGATCGGCGCTCAACGACGCCGGATCAGCGCTCGACGGCGCCGGATCAGCGCTTGACCGCCCGCAGCACCACGAACTTGGGGTTGCCGGCCACGAGCCGGCAGTTGCCGAAGAGGCGACGCAGCTTGACGTGGTAGCCGAGGTGGCGGTTCCCGACCACCCAGAGCTCACCGCCGGGCCGCAGCGCCCGCTTGGCGCCGGTGAACATCCGCCACGCGGTGGCGTCGGTGGTGGCCTGGTGGGAGTGGAACGGCGGGTTGTTGAGCACCAGGTCCACCGAGCCGGGGGCGACCGCGTCCGTCGCGAGCGCGTCGGCCGTGAGGAACTCGGCCGGGGCGTCCGGGCCCAGGTTGGTGCGGAAGGTCTCCTCGGCGGAGGCCACCGCCTGGTGCGACTCGTCCACGAAGAGCAGTTGCGCGCCCGGCCCGGCGAGCGCCGCGGCCGTGCCGACCACGCCGTTGCCGCAGCCGAGGTCCACCACCCGGGCGCCCGGGGCGGGAGTGGGCAGGTGGGCGAGGAAGAAGCGGGTGCCGATGTCGAGGCGCTCGGCGCAGAAGGTGCCGGCGTGGTTGACCACCGTACGGCCGGCCGCGGGGCCGATGTCCGACGGCAGCGCGTAGCGGTGCGGCCACGGGTTCGGGCCGGGGTCCAGCGCCGGGTCCGGGGTGCAGAGGATCAGCCGGGCCTTGCGGACGGCGAGCGAGGTGCGGGTCGGGCCGAGGATCCGCTCGAAGAGCTGGAGCGTGGAGGTGTGGATCTCGGTGACCATGCCGGCGCCGATCACCACGGTGCCTGGGTGGATCGCGGGGGCGAGCCGGTGCAGTTGGTCCTCCAGCAGCGCCAGGCTCTTGGGGACGCGCACCAGCAGCACGTCGATCCGCTCCGGCGGGGTGTCCCGGGTGGTGAGCAGCCGGTCCTCGTCGACGTCGGCGCCGGCCCGGGCCAGGTTGGCCAGGGTGGCCTGCCGGCCGAGGTGGGAGTCGGAGATCTGGACCGGCCGGAATCCGGCGAGCGCGGTGGTCAGCGCGCCCCAGCGGTCGCCGAGGACGGCGATCCGGCGGTCGGCCAGCTCGGTCGCGGCGCCGGCCGCGCTCGCCGCCTCGCCCGCGAGGTGGCGCAGCAGGTACTCGTCGGCGGCGTCCCAGGCCCGGAGCCGCTCGCGCGGGTCCTCGGGGAAGCGGGTGAGGTCGAGGGCGCCCCACGGGGTGGCCAGCAGGGTGGTCGGCGGGTTCGCGGCGGGCGTGGTCTGCGGATTCATCGTGTTCTCAGGCTATCGGACGGGCACCGGGGAACAGTTTTGGATGACGGCCGCCGGACGGATACTGGAAGAGCCCGACCGAGAGGGGTGAGGGCGATGGACTGGAAGCTCGAAGTCGTGGTGGTCCCGGTGTCCGACGTGGACCGCGCGAAGCTCTTCTACGAGGAGCAGGCCGGCTTCACGGTGGACCACGACACCCGCCTGCGGGACGGGGTCCGGGTCGTCCAGCTGACTCCCCCGGGCTCGCCCTGCTCGATCGTGGTGGGCAAGGGGGTGATCGACTCCCCGCCCGGGTCCGTCAAGGGCCTCCAACTGGTGGTCGCGGACATCGAGAAGGCGCACGCCGAACTGCGGGCGCGGGGCGTGGAGGTCAGCCCTGTCCAGCACTTCGTGGCGGGGGCCCGGGTGAACGGGCACGGCGAGGCCTGGAACAACTTCGTGTTCTTCAACGACCCGGACGGGAACGGCTGGGCGGTCCAGGAGGCGCCGCGCGCGGCGTAGGCCGGCGGACGGCGGCGCGGACGCCCTTCCGCCGCACGGACGTCGGGGGCGTGCCCCCGGCCGCGCGGGTCCCGCCTGCACGCCCCCGGCCGCGCAGCCCGGGAAGGACCGGACCGCTTGGGTAGGCTCCGAGGATGGCTGAACACGAGGGAAGCGTGCGGGTGGACAGCTGGATCTGGTCGGTCCGGCTGGTGAAGACGCGAGCGCTGGCGGCGGCCGCCTGCCGGGCCGGGCACGTCCGGGTGAACGGGGAGCGGGCCAAGCCGGCCCAGGCGCTGAAGGCCGGGGACGAGGTCCGGGTCCGCGAGGAGAACCACGAGCGGGTCGTGGTGGTGCGGAAGCTGATCCGCAAGCGGGTCGGTGCCGAGGTCGCCGCGGAGTGCCTGGTCGACAACAGCCCGCCGCGGCCGCCGCGCGAGTTCGTCGCGGCGGCCGGGCAGCGGGACCGCGGGGCCGGGCGCCCGACCAAGCGGGAGCGCCGCGAGCTGGACCAGCTGCGCGGGCAGTGAGCCCGGGGCTTGGGCGCCCTACGCGGACACGGGGCGCTACGCGGACACGGCGGACCCGACGGACGTGTCGGTGAGCACCTTGGCGACGAAGGCGTCGAGGTTGCCCACCGTCCGGGCGATCTGGTCCTCCAGCGGCAGCGACTCGTCGGGCCTGGTGACCAGGGCGGACTTCTTCAACCCGCGCACGTACAGCGAGCAGGCGAGGTCGGCGCAGATGTACGTCCCGACCGTGTTGCCCTCGCGCCCGGCCGCGCCGGCCCGGCGGGCGGCGAGCAGCGCGACGCCGGTGCCGGCGTGCGCGGTGATGCACAGCGAGCAGACGTTGGTCTTGGTCAGGCTGCGCCGGACCGTCGGCACCCGCAGTGTCACGCCGACGAGTTCGCCGCCGTGCCGGGCCACCAGGTAGGCGCGGTCGGGGGCGCCCTGGTCCCGCCAGCCGAGGAAGTCCAGGTTCTCCCAGGGCAGTTCGGCCAGACCCCGGGGCAGGTTGAGCCGACGGGCCTCGCCCTTGGAGCAGTTGACGAAGGACGCGCGGATCTCGTTCTCGCTCAGGGGTTCCATGCCCGGAAGCTAACACCGCGCCGCGGGCGCTGTCGCGTCAATTTCTCCCGGTTCGTACGGGGTGCCCGGCCTGGACGGCGAGCCGCCGCGGGGCGTCCTCGCCGATCCGGGTGAGCAGGTCGTCCAGGGCGAGGAAGGCCTCCCAGCGTTCCCGGCCGCCGGCGGCGGCGAGCCGGTCGACCACGCGGTCCTCCAGGTCGGGGACGCGCTTGTTCTTCCAGGCCTTGTCGGCCAGGCTGACCAGCAGTTCCTCGACGGTGGTGCCGGGCTCGCCCCACCGCGCGTGGCTGCGGGCGAAGCGGGCGAGCCGCTCGGGGACGCCGCGGGCGATCAACAGGGCGTGGCCGGCGGCCTCGTGCGCGGAGCCGGGCGCGGAGAGCTCCTCGGGGTGGACGGTCTTGCCGATGTCGTGGGTGGCGGCGCCGTACCGGACGGCCTCGCGGTCGAACTCCAGGCCCTCGCGGGCGCAGAAGTCGGCGATCTCCTCGGCGACCTCGTGCACCAGCGCGAGGTGGGCGACCAGTCGGGGCGGCGCCGCGAGGGCCCGCAGCAGGTCGGCGACGTCGGCGGGCAGCGGCGGCAGGGCGGTGGTCACGCCGCAGGCTACCGGGGCGGGTGAGGGGTTGTCAGTGCGGGTGCGTAGGCTGCGGTGACCCGGTCCCGGCGCAGGAGGGAGGCGCCGGGACCGGGCTCGGTCCCGTACGGGTCGGCCGGCGGGGCTACGGCTTGAAGGCGACGCCCGCGTACGCGGAGACGTCCTGCCAGCCCTCGGGCAGTTCGGTGGTGGGGACGTGGCCGGCGGTGGGGCGCCAGAGCGGGAGCTGGACGAGCCCGGGGCCGGCGAACTCGAAGTCGCCGAAGAAGGGTTCGACACCGGCCCGGGGGCGCAGCACGAGCGGGGCGCTGGCGCTCCGGTAGATCCGGGTGCCCTCGGCTGCGCTCTCGCGGGAGGCGAAGTCGGGGCTGCCGTGCGAGAGGATCAGGGCGCTGCCGGGCGCGAGCGCGTCGCGCAGGGTGCGCACGATCTGCTGCGCGCCGTCCTCGTCGCGGATGAAGTGCAGCACGGCGACCAGCATCAGCGCGACCGGCCGGGAGAGGTCGACGGCGGCGGCCAGCCCGGGGTGGGCGAGGATCGCGGCCGGGTCGCGCAGGTCGGCCTCGATCACCGAGGTGTGCCCGGCGGGGTGGCTCGCGAGCAGGGCGCGGGCGTGGGTGGCGACGATCGGGTCGTTGTCCACGTACACCACGCGGGCGTCCGGGGCGACCCGCTGGGCGGCCTCGCTGGTGGAGCCGACGGCCGGGATGCCGGTGCCGATGTCGACGAACTGGCGGATGCCGCGGCCGGCCGCGAACTCCACCGCGCGGCCGAGGAACTGCCGGTTGGTGCGGGCCAGCAGCGGCAGCGCCGGGTAGGCGGCTATCGCGGCCTGGGCGGCCTTGCGGTCGGCTTCGAAGTTGTCCTTGCCGCCGAGGTAGTAGTCGTACATCCGGGCGGTGTGCGGGACGCCGGTGTCCAGCTCGCTCGGCGGCTGCCAGTCGTCCGCCCTGGCCCAGCCCCAGTCGGTGCCGCCCGCCTGGCCGGTGGCCGTGGTGTCGTCGTGCATCCTGTTCCGCCCCCAATGCGCAATGCCGGAATTGTGCGACCGCCCGTCAACACGCGGTGCGCGGTGATCGTATCCAACGACACACCGTGGAAACAGCGGTAGTTCAGGTTTACGCAACGCCCGTAGACAGAATGTGTGCACGTCAAGACGATGGGGACCGGTCATACCGGATCGCCCGCCCCGGCCGTGCTCTCTATGCTGGCTGCCGATGACTGCCGACCGCCGCACCGTACTGCGCACCGCCGCCAAGCTGGCCGCCCTCTCCGCCGCCGGTGGCCTCCTCACCGCCTGCGGCACCGACGTACCCCGCCGCGCCGACCCCGGGGCGTTGGCCGCACACCCGGGCACCGTCGACCCGCAGCACGTCACCGACCCGGCGTGGAACGGCGGCGAGGGCCCGGCCTCCCCCGCCCCGACCACCCCGGCGGAGCCCCAGCCCACCGCCGAGGCCACCCCGGCCGCCGCCCAGGCCTCCGCCCCGCCGACCCCGCCCCCGCTGCCGCCGCTCGCGCCCGGCACCCCCGTCGAGGTCGTGTACGGGCCGCGCACCGGCAAGAACGTGGCGCTCACCTGCCACGGCAGCGGGGACCCGAAGCTGGCCACCGCGCTGCTGGAGATCGCCGAGCAGCGCGGCGCCAAGCTGACCGTGATGGTCGTCGGCAGCTGGCTCGACCAGCAGCCGCAGATGGCCCGGCGGATCCTGGACGGCGGCCACGAGCTGGGCAACCACACCCAGAACCACCTCAACATCTCCGCCATGACGCCCGACCAGGCCCGCGCCGAGATCGCCCAGTGCGCCGACCGGCTGCAGCGGCTCACCGGCTCGATCGGCCGCTGGTTCCGCCCGTCCGCCGCGCAGTACGCGACCCCGATGGTGCGCGAGCAGGCCAGGGCCGTCGGCTACGAGCACGTGCTGTCCTTCGACGTCGACCCGCGCGACTACAACGACCCCTCGGCCGCCGAGCTGCAGCGCCGGGTGCTGAACTCGGTGCGCGGCGGCTCCGTCGTCGCGCTGCACATGGGCCACCAGTGCACGGTGGACGCGCTGCCGGCCATCCTGGACGGCCTCGCCAAGGCCGGGCTCAAGCCGGTGACCGCCAGCCAACTCTGCGCCTGAGGGCCCCGGGGCCCGTCAGACCATCGGATCGTCGTCCTTGTACGGGCGCAGCCGCAGGGTGCGGGCGTCCGAGGCGCGGATCGCGTCGGCCCGGCCGACCATCTCCTCCAGGTCGTCCCGCCCGGCGTGGATGAACCGCCCGTGCAGCCCGTCGAAGCGGCCGCGGGCGGCGTCCACGGTGACCGCGACCATGTACGGGATGGAGCCCCAGGTCTTCATGTCCTGGAACATCGGCATCCCGGCGGTCATGTCGGTGGCCACCGCGCCCGGGCTGATGTCCAGGACCACGACGTCGTGCTGCGCGAGCGAGTCCGCCATGTTGTCGGAGAGCTGGAGCAGCGCGCCCTTGGACGTCGCGTACGCGGTGTAGTTGCCGTCCGGGCGCAGCGCGAAGCCGGAGTTGAGGTTGACCACCCGGCCGCTGCGCCGGTCGACCATGCCGGGCAGCACGCAGCGCAGCAGGTTGTAGGGGCCGCGCAGGTTGGTCTCGATCACCTGCCACCACTGGTTGACGTCGGTCTCCCAGATCGGCACCTCGGCGCGGTCGACCAGGCCGGCGTTGTTGACCAGCAGGTCGATCGGGCCGAGGTCGCGCTCGACCAGCCGGACCGCCTCGCGCACCGATCCGGGGCGGGTGACGTCGGCGGTGACGGCGACACCCCGGGAGCCGCGCTTGACGCACTCCTTGAGGGTGTCGGTCAGCGTCTCGTGCGTGCGGCCGACCAGGCCGACCGCCATCCCCTCGGCGGCCAGGCCGATGGCGATCTCCCGGCCGATGCCCCGACCGGCGCCGGTGACCAGGGCGACCTGTCCTGCGAGCGATCCCGTCGACACCGTGTGCTCCCTTCCCGCCCCCGGCCCTGTCCGCTGTTCCGCTGTCCGTCCGCGGCCCCCGTCTGCGGCATTCTGTCGGCCACCGGGCGGCGGCGGCCCCGGGCGCACGGGCCGGGACCGCCGCCTCACCCGTTCGGAGGACCCACCCGCGGTGGCACTCCGCCAGGGAGGGGGTGACCTACTGGCCGGTACGGAGTAGTAACGTCGTCGGGGCGGTGACCGGTGCACCCATTCCGGTACACCGACCCGCTGACCAGCAGCTCGCTGGGCCACCAGTCGCTGGGCGACCCCCAGCACCACCGAAGGGCAACTGAGTGAGTGACATCGCGCGCGTCGGAGTAGTCGGCTGCGGTCTGATGGGGTCGGGCATCGCCGAGGTCTTCGCCCGGGCCGGGCTGGACGTCCTGGTGTCGGAGGCCACCGGTGAGGCGCTGGAGCTCGGCCGTACGCGGCTGACCAACTCCCTGGACACGGCGGTCAAGCGCGGCAAGCTGACCCCCGAGCAGCGGGACGAGGCGATGGCCCGGCTGTCCTTCACCGTCGACCTGGCCGACTTCGCCGACCGCGACCTGGTGGTCGAGGCCGTGGCCGAGCGCGAGGACATCAAGGTCCGGATCTTCCAGACCCTGGACCAGGTCATCGTGCGCCGGGACGCGATCCTCGCCTCCAACACCTCCTCGATCCCGATCGTGAAGCTGGCCGCCGCCACCTCCCGCCCGGAGCAGGTGATCGGCCTGCACTTCTTCAACCCGGCGCCGGTGCAGAAGCTGGTCGAGGTCATCCCGACCCTGACCACCTCCGCGGCGACCACCGAGCGCGTCGAGGCCTTCGCCTCCCAGGTGCTCGCCAAGGAGCCGATCCGCGCCCGCGACCGGGCCGGCTTCGTGGTCAACGCGCTGCTGGTGCCGTACCTGCTGTCCGCGGTGCGGATGTTCGAGTCGGGCGTGGCGACCGCCTCCGACATCGACAAGGGCATGGAGGCCGGCTGCGCCCACCCGATGGGCCCGCTGCGGCTGTGCGACCTGATCGGCCTGGACACCATCGTGTCGATCGCCGAGTCGATGTACGACGAGTACAAGGAGCCGCTGTACGCCGCTCCCCCGCTGCTCTCCCGGATGGTCGACGCGGGCCTGCTCGGCCGCAAGTCCGGCCGCGGCTTCTACGACTACACCGCGAGCGCCTGACCCGCGAAGGACGCCTCCGCACGAAGGCGGCTCCGGCCGGCGGCGACGCGGCCGGTGCCCCGCCCCGCGGGGCGGGGCACCGGTCCTCGCACTACTTGACGCCGGCCGCCGCGCAGGCGTCCGCGTACTGCGCCGTGCAGATGTCAGCGGCCTTGTAGAGGCCGCCGCCGACCACCGTGGCCTGCACCTTCGCCTTGGTCACCACGATCGGGGTGAGCAGCAGGGACGGGATGTGCAGCCCGCCGCTGTCGGTGATCGAGGTCGCCGTCGAGCTGATGTCCAGGCCCTCGACCAGCTGGACGGCGATCCTGCCGGCCGCGTCCGCCTCGGGCTTGTACGGCTTGTAGATGGTGTAGGCCTGCTCGCCGGTGAGCACCCGGTGCACCGCGTCCATGGACGCGTCCTGGCCGCCCACGGGCACGTTCTTGATGCCCGCCGCCTTCAGGGACTCGATGACGGCCGCGGCCATGCCGTCGTTGGCCGCGTAGACGGCCTGGATGCCGTCCTTGCCCAGGCTCTGGATGGCCTCGTTCATCTTCGCCGTGGCCACCTCCGGCTTCCACTCGCCGGACTGCTCGTAGGCGATCTTCTTGACCTTGCCGTCCAGCGCGCGGTGCGCGCCCGCCTTGAACTGGGCCGCGTTGGGGTCGGACTCGGCACCGTTGATCATCACGACATTGGCCGAGGCGGCCTTCGGGCCGAGCGCGTCCAACAGGGTCTGACCCTGGAGTTCACCGGTGCGCCCGTTGTCGAAGGACACGTAGGCGGCGACCTTGCCGGCGGCCAGCCGGTCGTAGGCGACGACCTTCACGCCCTTGGCAGTGGCGGCCTCGACCCACGGCGCGGTGCTCTTGGCGTTGACCGGGTCGAGCAGGATGACCTTGACGCCCTTGGCCAGCATGTCGTCGAACTGGCGCTTCTGGGTGCTCTCGTTCCCGTCCGCGTTGGCGTAGTCGATCGTGCACCTCGGGCAGAGGCTGGTGACCGTCTGCTGGATCAGCGGCCTGTCGAAGGCCTCGTAGCGGGTGGAGGAGGTGTTCTCCGGCAGAAGCAGACCGATGCTCCGTTCGCTCCCGCCGGCCCCCGGCTGCTGCGACGCGACGGTCTGACCGCAGGCCGCGAGGGTGAGTGCGAGCGACACGGCGGCCGTGCCCGCGGCCGCGAGACGCATGGGTCTGTTCATGATCGGTGGTGCCTCCTGTACGGCGCCGCGACGTCGCGGCAGTGCCAGGGAGTCAAGCGTCACCGGACCGATGCGTCAATAAGTGAAGGAGACTTCGCCGCCCTCCCGTCCGATTCGTTATGAAGCGAATGATCCGTGCGCATCGCCGCAGGAAGGCCGCCGGACGGCTCCGGAGCGGCGTCGACTCCCGAAGGAAGCGTCAAGCCGAAAGCCGACGGCGGGCGACCCCGAGGAGAGGGGTCGCCCGCCGTCGGGACGGTGACGGCTCAGCTGTTGATGGCGTAGCTGTCGCCGTAGACCTTCCACTTCAGCGGCGGGTTGAGGTCGAAGTTCTTGGCGTTGAGGAAGACCATCTGCTCGGTGTCCACCCGGCTGGTGTCGGAGTGGGCCTCCTCCTTCTTCATGACGACCTTGCGGGCGTCCAGGAAGGCCTTGATGTAGGCGGCCTCGTCGCCGCCCTGGGCGGGGGTCTTGGCCTTCTTCATGGCGGCGGCGCGGATGCCGCCGAAGCTGTCCGAGCTGTTGCCCGGGCCGTGCATGACGATGGCGTCGTAGTAGGCGAACTGGCCGAGCCCGCGCAGGCCGTCGGCCTTGGCCTGCTTGACGGCGGGGTTGAAGTAGACCCGGTCGCGCTCGTCGTTCTGGGCCTGCTGGAAGACGGCGTCCTTGGCGGCGGTGGCCCAGTCGCGCTCGAAGGCGGAGCCGAGGCCGGCGTGCGAGTCGGTGCCGTTGACCTTCTTCAGCGCGGGCAGGTACTTCGCCAGGACGTTGCCGGGCTTGAGGTCGGTGTAGTGCTCGACCAGCTCCAGCATGTCACCGGTGCCGGAGCAGAAGCCGATGATGCCGGCGGTGTAGCCCCGCCCGTCCTTGATGTCCTCGATGTACTTGTACTGGGCCTTCCAGTCCAGCGACGAGTTCTCCGCGCTGGACACCAGCTGCATGGCGATGTCCTTCTTGTGCGGGTCGTCCAGCCCGACGCCCTTGAGCTGGACGGCCGGGGCCGGGGCGGCCTGGGCCGCCGAGGTGGCCGCGACGGTGAGGGGCGCGGCCACCAGGGCGGCGGCGAGGGCTATGCGGAGGGCACGACGGGGCTGAGGGCGCATGGGACGCTCCGATTCCTCGATGGGTTAGGAAACTTTCCTAACGAGGAGTAGGAAACGCTGTCCGCCCGTACTCCGCAAGGGTTTTGACGGAAACTCTTCAAGCCCTCCACGGCCCCGCAGGTCAGACCGCCCGGCGCCGGACCCACCAGACCGCCGCCGCGCCCAGGACGACGGCGAGCGCGGTCGTCCAGCCGAACTCGATGAACTGGAAGGACCAGTAGCGGCCGTCCGGCTGGTAGGACTCGTGCAGCGAGTAGCCGCCCTCGCCCAACAGCTTCTCCGCCCCGTAGTAGTCGCCGCCCAGGTCGTACAGCCGGTTGAGGTCGAGCCGGCTCCCCGCCGGGTCGGTGGCCCACAGGCCGCCCTCCCAGCGATGGTCGAGCGAGCCCTGGGCGAGCGTGTGCACGGTGTCCTCAAGTGGCGTGCGGTAGTGGAACCGCAGCGACTCGGCCACCAGGTTGGTCACCACCGAGGCCCCCACGCCGATCCCCACCGCCACGACCGTCCGCCGCAGCACCGCCCCGGCGAGCGCGGACAGCGTGAAGACCAGCAGCACCCGGCCGACCAGCGCGGGCGGAGCGCTGCTGAACGCCAGCGGGGTGAACCGGCCCGCATGCGTCGCCAGCGGCGCGATCCACCAGTTGAGCACCGCGGCCGTCAGGGCCGTCGCCACGGCCAGCACGCCGCCGACGAGCACCAGCCCGCCGGCCGTCCACCGGGTGCGCCCCGCCCCCTGGGTCCAGGCGAACCGAACCGTGCCGTGCTCGAACTCGCGGGCCAGCAGCGGAGCTCCCACGAACGCCCCGAGGGCGCCGCCCAGGAAGTAGACCAGGTTCCCCCCGACCGTCAGCGCGGGGCCGTACCCGCGCAGGAACACCTTCCAGCGCTCGTTGCAACTGCGCAGCGCCGTGTCGCACCCGGCCGCACCGGACCGGTCGAGTCCGGCATGGACGTAGTACCCGGTGACGGCCAGCACGAGGAGCAGCCCGGCGAGGACACCCAGCAGGGTCCGCAGCGCCGGCCGGTGGCGCAGCCCGGCGGCCCGCAGGACGGCGGAGCGGGGCGGGGCGAGGGTCAGGGAACTCACGACAGCAGGGCCTTCTCGCTCGGACGGACGGCCCCGCGCGGGCCGGGAAGGGCGGAGGCGGTCGGCTCGCGCAGGTAGGCGAGCACCAACTCCTCCAGGCCGATGCGCTGTTGGCGCCAGCCGGCGGAGACCGGGGCGTCCACGCCGCCGGTGCGCACCAGCAGGTGGGACTGCGCGTCGGCGCGGCGGTCGCGGACCACCGGCAGCTGCTCGGCGATCCGGTCCGCCTCGGCGGTCGGGCCGGTGAGCATCCGGTGGCCGCCCAGGAGGTCGTCGACCTCCCCCGCCACCTGGACCCGGCCGCCGCCGAGCACCACCAGGTAGTCGCAGCTCTGCTGCAGCTCGTTGACGGCGTGCGAGGAGAACACCACCGAGAGGCCGTCCTCGGCCACCGCGGTCAGCAGCACGGCCATGAAGTCGTGCCGGGCGAGCGGGTCGAGTGCGGCCAACGGCTCGTCCAGGAGCAGGAGTTCGGGGCGCTTGGCGAGCGCCAGGGCGAGCGAGACCTGGGCCTGCTGGCCGCCGGAGAGGCGGCCGTACCTGCGGTCCAGCGGGATGCCGAGGCCCTCCAGGTGGGTGCGCGCCCGGGCGTCGTCCCAGCGGCGGTTGAGGTGGCGGCCCATCGCGAGCAGGTCCCGTACGGGCAGGCCCGGGTAGAGCGCGGCGTTCTGGGCGACGAAGCCGATCCGGTCCAGGGCCCTCGGTGAGCCGGGGAGTTGGTCGCCGAGGACGGTCATCGCGCCCTCGCTCGGCAGGGTCAGGCCGGCGGCCAGGCCGAGCAGTGTGGTCTTGCCGGCGCCGTTCGGGCCGACCAGCGCCACCACGTGCCCGGCGGGGACGGCGAGATTGCAGTCCCGCAGGGCCCAGGAGCGGCGGTAGCGCTTGCCGATCCCGCCGCAGTCGATCACGGTGTCCCCCGTCATCACGCCACCACCCCGTCGCGCCCCTCACGCAGGTCGCGAAGCGCGTCCTCGAACACGGCGACCATCCCCTCGTCGTCCAGCCCGGCGGTCCGTGCCGAGCGCATCCAGTCCAGCAACCCCCGCCGCAGCGCGGCCCGTTCGCGCAGCGGCACCACCCCGGCGGGCAGCCCCCGCACGAAGGTGCCCTGGCCCCGGCGGCCGGCCGCGAGACCGCGGTGCTCCAGCTCGCGGTACGCCTTGAGCACGGTGTTCGGGTTGATCGCCAGCCCGGCCACCACCTCGCGCACCCGGGGCAGCCGGTCCCCCTCGGTCAACCAGCCCATCCGCAGAGCCTGTTCGACCTGCTGCACGAGCTGCAGGTAGGTCGGGACGCCGGAGGCCGGGTCCAGGCGGAACTCGATGGGAGAGGGCCGGTCATCACCTTTATCTACTTCCATAGGTAAAGAGATAAACGACGGACTGACGCCGCGTCAAGCCGGAGCGCGGCCGAAGCGTTCGAAGCGGCCGAATCCGGGCAACACGAGGGGCCCCGCCCCCGGACCGGGTGGTCCGGGGGCGGGGCCCCTCTGCTCGGGTGCTACGGCATCAGGCGCCGCGCAGCACCGCTCCGGTACGGGCCACGGCCTCGGCGACGGCCGCCTCACGGGCGGCGGTGGCCTCGTCCGCGGTCAGCGTGCGGTCGACGGCCCGGAAGCGCAGCGCGTACGCCAGCGACTTCTTGCCCTCGCCCACCTGCTCACCGGTGAACACGTCGAACAGCCGGATGGCCTCCAGCAGTTCGCCGGCGCCGGTGCGCAGCGCGGCCTCGACGTCGGCGGCCGGAACCGCGGTGTCGACGATCAGCGCGACGTCCTGGGTGGCCACCGGGAAGCCGGAGACGGTCGGGCCGCTGACCCGCTCGGCGCCGTCGGCGGTGAGCAGGTCGACGTCGATCTCCATCGCCGCGGTCCGGGCCGGCAGGCCGAGCGCCTTGACCACCCGCGGGTGCAGCTCGCCGGCGTGGCCGACCACCCGGTCGGTGCCGGTGACGACCAGCTCGGCGCAGCGGCCCGGGTGCCAGGGCGCCAGCTGCCCCTGGCGGACGGTCAGCTCGACGCCGGCCGCGCGGGCCACCGTGCGGGCCGCCTCGACGGCGTCCGCCCAGGAGGCCTGGGCGCCCTTGCCCCACCAGCCCGACGGCAGCCGCTCGCCCGCGAGGGCGACGGCGATCCGGCGCGGCTGGTCCGGCAGCGCGGCGTCCAGCTCGGCCAGCTCCTCGTCGCTGGGCCGGTGGTCGACGGCCGGGCGCGGGGCCACGGACAGCTCGTCCTTGGGCAGGAAGACGGTGCCGGACTCGAAGACCGCCAGGTCGGTGTTGCCGCGGCCGATGTTGCGGCGCAGCGCACCGAGCAGGCCCGGCAGCAGCGTGGTGCGCAGCGCCGGCTCCTCGTCGTTGAGCGGGTTGACCAGCTTGACCGTACGGCGGCGGCGGTCGCCCGGCTCCAGGCCGAGCGCGTCCCAGGCCGCGTCGCCGAGGAACGGGTAGTTGTTGACCTCGACGTAGCCGGCCCCGGCCAGCGCGACGCCGATCCGGCGGTTGACCCGCTGGGCCTCGGTCAGGCCCTTGCCAGGCGGCGCGGCGGGCATCCGGGCGGGGACGTTGTCGTAGCCCTCCAGCCGGATGACCTCCTCGGCGAGGTCGTACGGGTCGGTCAGGTCGGGGCGCCAGGTCGGCGGGGTGACCTCCAGGACGTCGGCGCCGGAGACCGAGCAGCCGACCTCCTGCAGGCGCCGGGTGACGGTCTCGCGGCCGTACTCCGTGCCGGCCACCCGGTCGGGCAGGTCGGCGGCGATGGTGATGGTGCGCACCGGGTGCGGGGCGGCGATGTCGGTGACCCCGGCCTCGGCGGTGCCGCCGGCGATCAGGACCAGCAGGTCGACGGCGCGCTGCGCGGCGGCGCGGGCGGCCTCCGGGTCGACGCCGCGCTCGAAGCGCTTGGACGCCTCGGAGGGCAGCTTGTGGCGCTTGGCGGTGCGGGCGATCGCGACCGGGTCGAAGTGCGCCGCCTCGATGATCACCTCGGTGGTGCCCGGGCCGGCGGCCGGGTCGAGGATCTCGGTCGACGCGCCGCCCATGACACCGGCCAGGCCGATCGGGCCGCTGTTGTCGCAGATCAGCAGGTCCTCGGCGGAGAGCTTGCGCTCGACGCCGTCGAGGGTGGTCAGGCTCTCGCCCTGCTCCGCCCGGCGGACCGTGATCGGGCCGTTGACGCGCTGCTTGTCGTAGGCGTGCAGCGGCTGGCCGACTTCGAGCATCACGTAGTTGGTGATGTCGACGGTCAGCGAGATCGGGCGGATGCCCGACTTCTGCAGGCGGCGCTGCAGCCAGATCGGGGACTTGGCGTTCGGGTCGACGCCGACGACCGTGCGGGCCACGAAGCGGTCGCAGCCGGCCGGGTCGTTGACCTTGACCAGGTAGCCGAAGGAGTTGGCCGGCGGCACGTCGAGCAGCGCCGGGTCGGCCAGCGGCAGCCCGTACGCGGCGGCGGCCTCGCGGGCCACGCCGCGCATGGACAGGCAGTAGCCGCGGTCCGGGGTGACGGCGATGTCGAGCACCTCGTCGACGAGCTGGAGCAGCTCGATGGCGTCGGTGCCGGGCTCGTACTCCGGCGGGAGCACGATGATGCCGTTGTGGTCGTCGCCCATGCCCAGCTCGCGGGCGGAGCAGATCATGCCGGCCGAGGTCTGGCCGTAGGTCTTGCGGGCCGCGATCGGGAAGGGGCCGGGCAGCACGGCGCCGGGGAGCACGACCACGACCTTGTCGCCGACGGCGAAGTTGGTCGCGCCGCAGACGATCTCCTGCGGCTCGCCGGTGCCGTTGGCGTCGCCGACGTTGACGAAGCAGTGCCGGATCGGCTTCTTGAAGCCGGTCAGCTCCTCGATGGAGAGCACCTCGCCGACCACCAGCGGACCCTTGAGGTCGGCGCCGATCTGCTCGACGGTCTCGACCTCCAGGCCGGCCCGGACCAGGCGCTCCGCGACGTCACGGCCGGTCGCGCCGGTCGGCAGGTCGACGTACTCGCGCAGCCAGGAAAGCGGGACGCGCATCAGATCTCCATCCCGAACGGGAGGGTGAAGCGCACGTCACCCTCGACCATGTCGCGCATGTCGGCGACGTTGTGACGATTCATCAGGATCCGCTCCAGGCCCAGGCCGAAGGCGAACCCGCTGTAGCGCTCGGGGTCGACACCGCAGGCGACGAGCACCCGCGGGTTGACCACGCCGCAGCCGCCGAGCTCGATCCAGCCCTCGGAGGAGCAGGTGCGGCACGGCCGGTCCGGGTTGCCGACGCTCGCACCCAGGCACACGAAGCACTGCAGGTCGACCTCGGCCGACGGCTCGGTGAACGGGAAGTACGAGGGCCGCCAGCGCAGCTCCAGGTGGTCGCCGATCAGCTTCTCGACCAGGACCTCGATGGTGCCCTTGAGGTCGGCGAAGGTGATGCCCTCGTCCACCGCAAGGCCCTCGACCTGGCGGAAGACCGGGGTGTGGGTGGCGTCCAGCTCGTCGGTCCGGTAGACCCGGCCGGGGCAGACCACGTAGACGGGGGGCTCGCGGTCGAGCATGGTGCGGGCCTGGACCGGGGAGGTCTGGGTGCGCAGCACCACGCCGGAGTCGGCGGAGCCGTCCGGGGCCTGGACGAAGAAGGTGTCCTGCATCGAGCGGGCCGGGTGGTCCGGGCCCAGGTTGAGGGCGTCGAAGTTGAGCCACTCGGCCTCGACCTCGGGGCCCTCGGCGACCTGGTAGCCCATCGCGACGAAGGTGTCCTCGATGCGCTCGGCCATGGTGGTCAGCGGGTGCCGGGCGCCGCGCGGGGCGCGGTCGTACGGCAGGCTGACGTCCACCGCCTCCTCGACCAGCACGCGGGCGTCGCGCTCCGCCTCCAGCTCGGCCTGCCGCTTGGCGAGGGCCTGGTTGACGGCGCCGCGGGCCTGGCCGATCAGCTTGCCGGCGGCGGCCT
Source organism: Kitasatospora sp. NPDC085464 (assembly GCF_044541955.1). Lineage (NCBI taxonomy): Bacteria > Bacillati > Actinomycetota > Actinomycetes > Kitasatosporales > Streptomycetaceae > Kitasatospora > Kitasatospora sp. NPDC085464. The sequence continues at coordinate 69,372 of NZ_JBITTM010000015.1, read as the reverse complement.
TGGCGTGCGGGGGCAGGGCGCCGATCTCGCGGTTGGCGAGCGAGAGCGGGGACCGGTCGCCGGTGTGGGCGACCTTGGCCTGCTTCAGCTCGTCCAGGGTGCTGGCGGCGGCGAAGGCGGCGACGGCCTCGTCCCGCGCCTGCTCCACCACCTCGGGCTTGAGGGCCTCGACCTCGACCGGGTCGTACGACTTGTTGGGTGCCGACATCTCTATCTTTCCCGTGCTCCTGCTCGTCCGTGCTCAGGTGTGTGGGTTCGCCTTCGCGCCACGCCCGGCGGGGCCGGGGCACGGGCAGCCGGTTTCCGTTCACCGGAGGCTCACGGGAGTGGGTGTCCGCGGCTCAGCCGCGCAGGGCGTTGCTCGACGCCAAAGGTCGAGTGTAGTCGCAGCGCGTAGCGCCGCTGCCGCGATGCCCGTCCGGCGGGACTCCGGCGACCGGTCAGAGCGGGCTCTGCTGGTCGTCCGAGCTCTCTCAGAGCATGAAGTCCGGGACGCCGGCGGGCAGGATAAATCGGAACCGGGCGCCGCCGCCGGGCGCGCGGTCGACGCGGATCGAGCCGCCGTGGGCCTCCACGATGCCCTTGACGATGTAGAGGCCCAGGCCCGTGCCGCCGCGCTTGGAGCCGCGCCAGAAGCGGGTGAAGACGCGCGGCATCGACTCCTCGGGGATGCCGCTTCCTTCGTCGCTCACGGTGACCGCTGTGCCTTCCACGATGCGGGGCGGGGTGCCTGAGCGCTCCCAGACGGGCGCCTCGACGACCTCCTTGGCCGGTGCCACCTCGATCGTGACAGTTCCCTCGCCGTGCCGCACCGCATTTTCCAGCAGGTTGGCGAGCACCTGGTCGACCTTGTCCGGGTCGGCCCACAGGACGGTCAGCGGCTCGCTGACCCGGACGTCGAAACGCTCCTCGGGGATCCCGGTGGCGACCTTGCGCTCGACGTGCCGGCGCACCGCCGCGGAAAGGTCGACCACCTGCTTGCGCAGCTCCAGCCGCCCGGCGTCGATCCGGGAGATGTCCAGCAGCTCGGCGATCAACCGGGTGACCCGGTCGGCGTCGGCGTCCACGGTCTCCAGCATCAGCCGCTTCTGCCCGTCGGTGAACCGCTCCCACTTGGCCAGCAGCGTCGCCGTGAAGCCCTTGACGCTGGTCAGCGGGGAGCGCAGCTCGTGCGCGACGGTGGCGATCAGCTCGGCGTGGCTGCGCTCGGTGCGGCGCCGGGCCTCGGTGCCGCGCAGGGCGATCACCAGGCGCTCCAGCGGCCCGCACGGCGCCGCGCGGACGTACCGGGCGGAGACCAGCACCTCGTGGCCGCCGGGCAGCAGCAGGTTGCGCTCCGGCTGGCGGGTGCGGATGGCCAGGCCGCCGTACGGGTCGGTCAGCTGCCACCAGCGGCGGCCGTCCAGGTCCTCCAGCGGGAGGACGTCCTCCAGCGCGCAGCCGAGCGCGACCTCCGGGAGCACACCGGTGAGCCGGGCCGCAGCCCGGTTGAAGCAGACCACCCGGCCCAGCGCGTCGGCGACCACCAGGCCGTCCGGCAGGTCGTCCGGGTCGAGCTCGGGCCCGCTGCCGACCATGGGTTGCCTCCCCGATTACCCACCGTGCCTATCCCCACACCGAGGCAGACCCTAGCGCCTCGCAGGCCCCCGCAGTAGGGCTTGCGGGGCGGATCGCCCGGGCCCGGCGGGATCCGCCCGGCGAACCCCGCGTGCCACGGGGTGATCCGGTGCGCCCCGGGTGCGTCAGGCGTTCGAACGGCAGCCGCCGGGCGAGCGCTGCGCCCGGGCCGAGGCGTACAGGCAGACGGCCGCGGCAGTGGCCAGGTTGAGGCTCTCGGCGTGCCCGTGGATCGGGACGCGCACGACCTCGTCGGTGAGCGCGCGGGTCTCCTCCGGGAGCCCCCACGCCTCGTTGCCGAACACCCACGCGCCGGGCGCGCCCAGGGTGCCCTCGTCCAGCTCCTGGTCCAGGTCGCGCTCCCCCGCACCGTCCGCGGCGAGCACCCGGATCCCGGCCTCGCGCAGCTTCCCGACGGCCTCCTCGACCGGCACGCCGACGGCCACCGGCAGGTGGAAGAGGCTGCCCACGGAGGCGCGGACGGCCTTCGGGTTGTAGAGGTCCACCGAGGCGTCGGTGAGCACCACGGCGTCCGCGCCGGCCGCGTCGGCGGTGCGCAGCACCGTGCCGGCGTTCCCGGGGTCGCGCACGTGGGCGAGGATCGCGACCAGCTTCGGGCGGGCCGCGAGCACGTCGTCGAACGGGGTGTCGATGAAGCGGCAGAGCGCCACGATGCCCTGCGGGGTCACGGTGTCGCAGATGTCGGCGATCACCTCGTCGGTGGCGGTCAGCACGGGCAGCCCCTCCGCCAGGGTGGCCTCGACGATGCCGGCGTGCCGGTCGGCCGCCTCCGGGGTCACGTAGACCTCGACCACGGCGTGCTCGCCCGTGCCCGGCAGTCTGCCGAACGCGACGGCCTCCCGGACGGCCTGCGGGCCCTCGGCCAGGAAGCGGCGCTCCTTGGTGCGCTGGTTGCGCTTGGCCAGCCGGCGGGCGGCGACGACGCGCGGCGAGCGCAGGGAGGTCAGCAGGGGGGTGTCGGTGCTCGGCATGGTCTCGATCTCTGGAGGCGCAGGCGGACGGAGGGCGCTGAGGGGCGGAAATGCAGAACCGGACCCGCAGGAGAGCCTGCGGGTCCGGTCAGAGCTCAACCGATCTCGGAAGATCAGGCGGCGTCGGCGGCGGCCTTCGGGGCGTTCACGTCGGCCGGCAGCGCCTTCTGGGCGACCTCGACCAGGGAGGCGAACGCACCCGGGTCGTTGACGGCCAGGTCGGCCAGCATCTTGCGGTCGATCTCGACGCTGGCGGCCTTCAGGCCCTGCACGAAGCGGTTGTAGGTGATGCCGTTGGCACGGGCCGCAGCGTTGATGCGCTGGATCCACAGCTGACGGAAGTCGCCCTTGCGCTTCTTGCGGTCGTTGAAGTTGTAGACCAGCGAGTGGGTGACCTGCTCCTTGGCCTTGCGGTACAGGCGCGAGCGCTGGCCACGGTAGCCGCTGGCGCGCTCCAGGATGACCCGGCGCTTCTTGTGGGCGTTGACTGCCCGCTTGACGCGTGCCACTTCATTACTCCTTGGGTTGGACCACGGACTACTTCACGTGGTCCGTCATTCGAATGGGTCGGGAAGGATCAGCTGCCCCGCACACGGCTCGCGCCGGGCGGGAGGGCGATCACTTGCCGAGAAGCTTCTTGATCTTCTTGGCGTCAGCGGGGGCCAGCTCGATCGTCCCGGCCAGCTTGCGGGTCAGCGTCGAGGGCTTGTGCTCCAGGAGGTGGCGGCGACCGGCGCGCTCGCGCAGCACCTTGCCAGAGCCACTGATCTTGAAGCGCTTGCTGGCGCCACTGTGCGTCTTCTGCTTCGGCATTTCGCCGTATCTCCTCGTCGGTCCCGTTCACGCCCGCGCAGCGTCTGCCACACGGGCGTGAACTGGATGGATCTGTGGTGACCGGGCGGGCTGCCCCGTCACCCTTGGGGCCGGTCTCCCGGGCTGCCCTGAGCCGTGAAGGCTCAGGCGCCCTGGGACGCGGCCGGCTGCTCGACCGGAGCGTCGGCCTCGACGGCCGGCGCCTCGGCCGGGGCGTCCTGCGCCTCGGTCACGGCGTCGTCGACAACGGTGTCCTCGGCCACGGCCTCGTCCGCGGGGGCGTCGGAACCGGCGGTGCGGCCCTGACGCTCGGCCTTGCGGGCGTCCGCGAGGGCGCGGGCCTCGGCCATCGCCTCGGTCTTCTTCTTGTGCGGGCCAAGAACCATGATCATGTTACGGCCGTCCTGCTTCGGCGAGGACTCGACGAAACCCAGGTCCTGGACGTCGTCGGCGAGCCGCTGCAGCAGGCGGAAGCCCAGCTCGGGGCGGGACTGCTCACGACCACGGAACATGATCGTGATCTTGACCTTGTCGCCCTGCTTGAGGAACCGGACGACGTGACCCTTCTTGGTGTCATAGTCGTGCGGGTCGATCTTCGGCCGGAGCTTCATCTCCTTGATGACCGTGTGCGCCTGGTTCTTGCGCGCCTCACGAGCCTTCATGGCCGACTCGTACTTGAACTTGCCGTAGTCCATGAGCTTGCACACCGGCGGCCGGGCGGTCGCCGCGACCTCGACCAGGTCGAGGTCGTACTCCTGCGCAAGCTCCAGCGCCTTGGCAAGCGGCACGATGCCGACCTGCTCGCCGCTGGGACCGACGAGTCGCACCTCCGGAACGCGAATCCGGTCGTTGATGCGGGGCTCGGTGCTGATGGGGCCTCCTCGGTTGCACCTTCTGCGATGCGGCCGTCGGACGGCGGTCGCACGTAGTGGACTCGACCACTGGGCGGGGCTTCATTCGTGCTGCGCTGCCCGGCACCTTCCGGCACCGTCGCACCCGCGACACGAAAAAAGCCCCGCTCGGTACAAGCGGGGCTCCACACAACCGGGGGCTGCGCCCGGTGAGGGGCGCTGCGGCGACTAGGCGCCAGGCGCCCGTCGCGGACCGGGACCCGTCGACCGCGAGGCCGATCGGGTGGGAGACTTTCGCGGTTGCCCTCTCGGGCCTCCTCAGTGGAGCCTCCACTTGCTGGCCAGGCGCCCATGCGGGATCCCGGCCGGTCAGTCTCGAAGCATACAGCGCCGGGAGGCCCGACGCCATTCCGCCCCGGCGCAGCGCCTTCCCGGCGCGCCACGGAGCCCTTGTACGCTCCACGTGTACCCACACGGCACGACGGAACGAGCCCCCCTTGAGCAGCCAGCCCACCCAGACCCCCGGCACGGACGACGACGCGATCGGCTTCGACGACCTCACCCGCGACATCGCCGAGGTCCCCGCCGTCGAGGTGATCACCACCGTCGCCGTGCACCTGATGAGCGCGGCCGCCGTCAAGTGCGGTCTGGCCGAGGGCGGCGAGAAGGACAAGGACCTGGACGAGGCCCGCAAGCTGATCACCGCACTGGCCGGGCTGGTCACCGCCGGCGCCCCGGAGATCAGCAACTTCCACGCCGCCCCGCTGCGCGACGGCCTGCGCTCGCTGCAGCTCGCCTTCCGCGAGGCCTCCATCGTCCCGGACGCGCCGGGCGCGGGCCCGGGCGAGAAGTTCACCGGGCCGGTCTACTCCTGACCCGCATGGGAGGGGGCACCTACCAGCTCTGGTAGGTGCCCCCTTCCGCGTCTAGCGCCGGTACAACGGCTCCCCCGGCAGCTCGGCGCTCGCCGGCAGCACCGCGAGGTCCAGCCCGCGGTCCAGCCGCACCCGCAGCACCGGGTCCGCGGCCACCGCCTGACCGACCCGCTGCGCGGCCGCCTGCAGCCCCGCCTGGTCCAGCGCCGGGTCGAACACCACCGCGAGCACCCCGTCCGAGCCCCCGGAGGCCGCCAGCAGCCCGCTGACCACGTCCGGCTCGGCCGCCAGCAGCACCCGCACCGCCTCGCGCACCTCCGGGTCCAGGGCCGGCGGCACGAACGGACGGTTCTCCGCGAGCGCCCGCAGCCGCGCGCCGCTCAGCTGGAAGGCCACCGGCCCGGCCGGGTCGATCAGCAGGGTGTCGGCGCGCTCCGAGAAGGCCACCATCGCGGCCTGCGGGGCGGCCGTCGGCGCCGGACGGGCGTCGGCGCGCCACCGGGCGAGCGACTCCAGCGACGTGAAGGCGGGCAGCGCGCGGCGCCCGTCCGGGGCCTCCAGCACCGGGACGGCCATGTCGCTGGTCTTCTCGTGCTTGTGCCCGTGCTCATCCACCTCGACCTCGCCGAGGATCGCCACGATCGGCACCATCAGCCGGGTGGGGGTCAGCGCCGCCAGCACCTCGGGCTCGGCGGCGCGGTCCTGCGACCAGCGGGCGAGGGCCTCGACGAGCGCCGGGTCGGCGGTGCCGTCGTCGTCACCGAAGCCGGGGTTCGGGATGTTCTTGCCGACGAACGCCGGGTTGGAGAAGTCTTTGCGGTCCACCCGCCCGACCCTATGCCACCGCACCCGACCGGCCCGATTTCCCTGCACGCGCCCCCTACCCACCGGTAGGCCACTGTGGCACCCTGCGCCCATGGTGATCCTCGACGCACCCGCGCCCACCCCGGTCTCCGACCGCCTCCGGTACGACCGCGCCACCGCCCACCTGGACGGGCCGGTCGCCGTCGTCGACCTCGCCGCCTTCGACGCCAACGCCGCCGACCTGGTGCGCCGGGCGGGCGGCAAGCCGATCCGGGTCGCCAGCAAGTCGGTGCGCTGCCGGGCCCTGCTGGAGCGGGTGCTGGCCGTGGACGGCTTCGCCGGGGTGATGAGCTTCACTCTGGACGAATCGCTCTGGCTCGCCCGCACCGGCGTCCGGGACGTCCTGCTCGCCTACCCCTCCGCCGACCGGGACGGGTTCGCCGCCCTCACCGCCGACACCGCGGCCGCCCGGGAGATCGCCGTCGTCCTGGACGACCCGGACCAGCTCGACCTCATCGACAAGGCCCGGGCCGGCGACGCCGAGGTCCGGGTCTGCCTGGAACTGGACACCGCCCTGCACCTGCTCGGCGGCCGGGTCCGGGTCGGCGCCCGGCGCTCGCCGCTGCGCACCCCCGAGGACCTCGGCGCCTTCGCCGAACTCGTCCAGCGCCGCCGGGGCTTCCGGGTGGTCGGCCTGATGGCGTACGAGGGACACGTCGCCGGGGTGGGCGACCGGGTGCCCGGACGGCCGGTGCGCTCGCACCTGATCCGGCTGATGCAGGCCAAGGCCCGGACCGAACTGGCCGAGCGCCGCGCGGCGGTGGTCCGCCGGCTGCGGCAGGTCGCCGAGCTGGAGTTCGTCAACGGCGGCGGCACCGGCAGCATGGAGTCCACCGTGGCCGAGCGCGCCGTCACCGAGGTGGCGGCCGGCTCCGGGCTGTACCAGCCGCAGCTGTTCGACAACTACCGCTCGTTCCGGGGCCGTCCGGCCGCCCTGTTCGGCCAGCCGGTGGTGCGCCGCCCCGGCGTCGGCGTGGTCACGGTGCTCGGCGGCGGCTACCCGGCCTCCGGCGCGGCCGGCCCGGACCGCTCGCCGGTGCCGTACCTGCCGCCGGGCCTGCGCTACGACCCCATGGAGGGCGCCGGCGAGGTCCAGACCCCGCTGCTCGGCCCGGCCGCCGACGACCTGCTGATCGGCGACCGCGTCTGGTTCCGGCACGCCAAGGCGGGCGAGCTGTGCGAGCGCTTCGCGGAGCTGCACCTGATCGAGGGCGAACGCGTCGTCCGGACCGTGCCGACGTACCGGGGTGAGGGGAAGACATTTCTCTGACGGTTCGTCCGTCTCTGCCCTACCGTGGTGCCGACAGAACGGTACGACAAGGGAGCAGCATGGACCCCGAGTTCACGGACATCGCCACGAGGGGCGCGACCGCTCTGGCCGGCCTCATGGTCACCTCGGCCTGGGACCGGGTCAAGCCGCGTGTCGCCGCGATGTTCGGCGGCAGGGCGGAGTCGATCTCCGAGGATCTGGACGAGACCCGGGCCGAGGTGGCCGCAGCGCCGGAGGACAGCCGCGAGTCCGCCATCCGGAGCGCCCAGGGCGAGTGGCAGCCGAAGCTGCGCCGGCTGCTGGCCGACAACCCGGCGATGGCCGAGGAACTCCAGGCGATCCTGGACGAGTTCATCCCCAAGCGGCCCGAGCAGGTCACCGTCTACCACAACGAGCTCAAGGACATGACGGTCCACGGCACCGTCCTGCAGGTCGGCCATGGCAAGGTCGTCACGACCGAGACGATCAACGGCGACCTGAACTTCTGACCTTTCCCCAGCCTTAACCAGGCCCGATGGAACGGCTAACTACAGCCTTCCATCGGGCCTTTGCGCTGTTCCGGGGCCTACAGTCCGTCAACAAGTGGTCCACGCGCGGCTATTGCGCTCTGGTCCAGACCAATCCTACGCTCGGGCCGGGGGTCGCGATCCGGGCCGACCGGCCCCCGAACGGGCAGGCGTGCCCGCTCTCCCCCACAACTCGCCCGGCACGACGGTCAAGGAGTCCCCACCCCATGTCCATCAAGCGAAGTGCCCTGTCCGTCGGCGTGGTCGGCGCCGCGGTCCTCGCGGTGGCCGCGACCACCGCCGGCACCGCCAGCGCCCACGGCACGATGACCAACCCCGTCAGCCGGGTCGCCGCCTGCTACGCGGAGGGCCCGGAGCACCCGGTGTCCCAGGTCTGCAAGGACCTCGTGGCCGCGAGCGGCACCCAGCCGCTGTACGACTGGAACGAGGTCAACATCGCCAACGCGGCCGGCAACCACCAGGCGCTGATCCCGGACGGCAAGCTCTGCTCGGCCAACCGCGACAAGTACCAGGCCCTGGACTGGCCGCGCACCGACTGGCCGGCCACCCCGGTCAAGGCGGGTGCGTTCACCTTCCAGTTCCGCACCACCGCGCCGCACGTCGGCACCCAGACCGTCTACATCACCAAGCCGAGCTACGACCCCACCAAGCCGCTGAAGTGGTCGGACCTCGACCCGACCCCGGTGGCCCAGGTGCAGGTCACCCGGACCGCCACCAACGGGTACTACACCTACTCCGGCACCCTGCCGCAGCGCACCGGCCGCCAGCTGCTGTACATGGTCTGGCAGCGCAGCGACAGCCCGGAGGCGTTCTACAGCTGCTCCGACGTCGACTTCGGCTCGACCGCCGCCGCTGCCGCCCCGGCGCTCGCCGCGCAGGCCCCGGCCGCGCCCAGCGACGCCCAGATCGCGGCCGACGCGCCCAGGTCCACGGTCGCCCACCACGGCCACGGCGGGGACCCGAACGCCCCGGCCGGCCAGATCGTCCCGACCACCTCCGCCGCCGTGGCCGGCACCTCGGCCACCGGCCCGCTGCTGCTCGCCGGTGCCGCCGCGATCGGCGTCGGCTGGGCCGGCATGGTGCTCCGGCGCCGTCGTGTCGAGGCTGTTCGACGCGACTCCTGACGCCGGACGCGGGCGCCGGGCCGGTCACACCCCCGTCCGGCCCGGTTCCCGTGACCGCATGACGGCGGCGGCCCACCCGGGGGTCTGTCTCCCGGGTGGGCCGCCGCCGTGTGAGGAGCGCGGGCTCAGGTGGTGGTGCCCCCGGTGCCTCCGGTGCCTCCGGTGCCCCCGGCCGCGCCGCCGCCCGCGCCGCCGGGGCCGGAGCCCGAGCCGGGCAGCCCGGGGATGCTCGGCAGCTTGCCCTTGTAGTCCGTGATGCCCTTGACGATGGTGTCCATCACGGCGACGTCCGGCGCCTTGTCGGCGATGTCGAAGCCGAAGTGCACCGAGACCAGCGCCTTGCCGTCGGCGGACGGGAAGACCACGGTCTGCACGTAGCCGGGGTTGCCCTTGGCGACGTCCACCTTCCAGCGGACCAGGTAGCCGTCCTTGCCGTTGACCTTGACGGCCTCGGACTTGAGCTCCTGGTGGCCGGTGATGCCGACGTACGAGTCCTTGGCGGCCTTGTCGATGTCGGCCTTGGCCGCCGCCTGGGCGTCGGTGCCCGCACCGTCGATCCGTCCGGTGTTCGCCCCGCCGAGGGTGCACTCGTTGCCGCTGCCGTCGGGGCAGTCGTACGGGCCGACGGTGATCATGGCGTAGCCGTTGTCGGTGGTGTCGGCCTGCCAGCCGCTCGGGACCGGCAGGGTGAGCCTGTTCACCATGTCGATCGCGGTGTCGGCGCCGGGCCGGACCCGGCCGTTGCCGTTCCCCTGACCGTTGCCGTTGCCCTTGCCGTTCCCGTTGCCCTTGCCATTGCCATTGCCCTGGCCGTTGCCCTGGCCGTCCTGGCTGCTGCCGTCGCCGCCGCCGGAGCCCGGGTAACCGCCCCAGGGGCCGAAGTTGCCGCGGGGGGTGTGCTGGGCGACCGGCTTGGACTTGTCGCCGTGGCCGTCCATGGCGAGGTAGGTGATCCCCGAGCCCGCGCCCAGGCCGAGCAGCGCGGCAACGGTGGTCGCCACGACCAGCTTCGACGGCTTGCGCCGGGCCTTGCGCGGCGGCCCGGCCGCGCCGAAGGCGGCACCGAAGGGCGGCGGCTCCGGGTAGCGGACGGTCGGGCCGCTCTCCAGGACCTCGCCCTCCAGCACGGTGGGCTGCTCGGCCGTCTCCGCCCCGGGCTCACCGGCCGCAGCCGAGGCCTCCGGGGCCGCCGGGGCCTGCGGGGCGTCCGAGGCTTCCGGGGCGTGCGAAGCCTCGGGGGCCGCCGCCGCACCGGACGCCGACGCGGCGCCCGGCTCCGGGGCGTCCGTCTCCGGGACGTCCGAGGCTGAGGGCCGGGTGGCGCCCGTCCAGCCCTTGCCGTCCCACCACCGCTGCGTCGCCGGGTCGCCGGTGCCGGCCTTCGGGTCCGGGTACCACCCGGCGGGAATCTGCTCACTCACAGCAGAGAATCTAAAGGCAGCCGGATAAACGCGAAATCAGCGCGGCACGGAATTCCCGCGGTTTTCGATGAGATTACGGTGAGAAGGCGTGGCGGTCCCTGCCGGCGTCGCTCAGAGCGGGGTGACGTAGGCCCCGGAGATGCCGCCGTCCACCAGGAACTCGCTCGCCGTGATGAACGAGGAGTCGTCGCTGGCCAGGAAGGCCACCGCGGCCGCGATCTCCTCGGCCCGGGCGAACCGGCCGAGCGGGACGTGCACCAGTCGGCGGGCCGCCCGCTCCGGGTCCTCGGCGAACAGCTCGCGCAGCAGCGGGGTGTCCACCGGCCCCGGGGAGAGCGCGTTGACCCGGATCCCCTCGCGGGCGAACTGCACGCCCAGCTCGCGGGACATCGCGAGCACCCCGCCCTTGGAGGCGGTGTAGGAGATCTGCGAGGTGGCCGCGCCCATCCGGGCCACGAAGCCGGCGGTGTTGATGATCGAGCCCCGTCCGTGCCGGCGCATGTACGGCAGGGCGGCCTTGCAGCACAGGTAGACCGAGGTCAGGTTGACCTCCTGGACCCGGCGCCAGGCGTCCAGGCCGGTGGTCAGGATCGAGTCGTCCTCCGGCGGTGAGATGCCCGCGTTGTTGAAGGTCACGTCCACGCTGCCGTAGGTCTCGTACGCCTCGTCGAAGAGCGCCTCGACCATGTACGGATCGGTGACGTCGGTGTGCACGAACAGCCCGCCGACCTCCTTGGCGGCGGCCCGTCCGGTCTCCTCGTCGAGGTCGGCGCAGACCACCTTCGCCCCCTCCGAGGCGAGCCGGTGGGCGGCGGCCAGGCCGATGCCGCTGCCCGCGCCGGTGACCACGGCGGTGCGGCCGACCAGCCGACGGCAGACCTCCCCGTCCTGCGCGGCGTGCTTCTCGCTCATCGGACTGTCACTCCTCGCTCTGGATGACGACGTTCCTGGCCCCGCATCCGTCGGTCATGTCTCACTTCCGTCGGTCATGCCTCACATCCGTCGATCATGCGTCACATCCGTTCGAAGGATCGGTAGCGCTCCCAGTCGGTGACGGCGCCGTCGTAGGCGGCCTGCTCGACCCGGGCCATGTTCAGGTAGTGGTCGACGACGTCGTCGCCGAAGGCCTCCCGGGCCAGTTCGCTCTGCGCCCACAGGTCGGCGGCCTCGCGCAGCGATCCGGGCACCCGGGCGTACTCCTCGACCGCGTAGGCGTTGCCCAGGCAGGGCGCGGGCAGCTCCAGCTTGCGTTGCAGCCCGTACAGACCGGCCGCGATCATCCCGGCCACGGCGAGGTAGGGGTTGACGTCGCCGCCGGGCACCCGGTTCTCCATCCGCAGGCCGGTGCCGTGGCCGACCACCCGGTAGGCGCAGGTGCGGTTGTCCCGGCCCCAGGCGACGGCGGTCGGGGCGAAGGAGCCGGGGCGGTAGCGCTTGTACGAGTTGATGTTCGGGGCGTAGAGCACGCTGAACTCGCGCAGCACCTTCAGCTGGCCGGCCAGGAAGTGCCGCATGGTGTCGGTCATCCGGCCGTCGCGGTCGGCGAAGGCCGGGGCGCCGACGGCGTCGCGCAGCGAGAGGTGGATGTGGCAGCTGTTGCCCTCGCGCTCGTCGTACTTGGCCATGAAGGTGAGCGCGCAGCCGAGTTGGGCGGCGATCTCCTTGGCCCCGGTCTTGTAGACGCTGTGCTGGTCGCAGGTGGTGAGGGCGTCGGCGTAGCGGAAGGCGATCTCGTGCTGGCCGAGGTTGCACTCGCCCTTGGCGGACTCCACGACCAGGCCGGCGCCGGCCATCTCGTTGCGGATCCGGGCGAGCAGCGGCTCGACCCGGGCGGTGCCCAGCATCGAGTAGTCCACGTTGTAGAGGTTGGCCGGGGTCAGGCCGCGGTAGCCGCCGAGCCAGGCCTGCTCGTAGGTGTCGCGGAAGACCAGGAACTCCAGTTCGGTGCCGATGTCGGCGGCCAGGCCGTACTCGGCGAGCCGGGCGATCTGGCGGCGCAGCAGTTGGCGCGGGGCGGCGTCCACCGGGTGGCCGCCGTGCCGGGCGAGGTCGGCGGTGACCTGGGCGGTGCCGGGCTGCCAGGGGGTCAGCCGCAGGGTGCCGAGGTCGGGGCGCATCGCGAAGTCGCCGTAGCCGGTGGCCCAGGAGGAGAAGGCGTAGCCGTCCACGGTGTTCAGGTCGACGTCGACGGCCAGCAGGTAGTCGCAGGCCTCGGCGCCGTGCTCGGCGACTTCGTCGAGGAAGAACCGGGCGGCGAAGCGCTTGCCCTGCAGCCGGCCCTGCATGTCGGTGAAGGCGAGCGCGACGGTGTGCACCTCGCCGGCGTCCACCAGGGTGCGCAGCTCGTCCAGGGTCAGCGGCGGCCGGGGTGGCACGGCCGCGGCGGTGGTCCCGGACGTGGTGCGCTCCGGCGCGGCGTTCCCGGGGGCGGCGCTCCGCGGGGTGGCGCTCGCGGGCTTGGAGTTCCCGGGTGCGGTGTTGCCGGGGCCGGCGTTCTCGGGGCCGGCGTTCTCGGGGGCGGCGTTCCCGGACATGGCGGAGCCCTCCTTCCTCGACGTCCTGCATTCCTTCGATCACTCTTCGAGATCAAGCAGTCACAGCGAACCGTACGGCCTGCGACTCGCGGGGCGGAAGAGGGCGGACTGGTGTGGCGCGCCGATATGCGTGGTTGACGGTGGATCAGGTGGTTCGGGAGGAGAATGCGCGCCATGAATCGCAGGCCTTTGATCGGCGTCAGCACCTACCTCGTGGACGCGAGCTGGAGCGACTGGCGGGGCCGCCGGGTCGCCCTCGTGCCCGAGCGGTACACCGCGTACGTCCGGGACTCCGGCGGGATCGCCGTCCTGCTGCCGCCGGACGCCCCGGAGCGGGCGCCGGAGGTGCTGGCCCGGCTGGACGCGCTGGTCATCGCCGGCGGGCCGGACATCGACCCGGCGTACTACGGGGAGCCGGCCCATCCGGCGACCGAGGTGGACTCGCCGGAGCGCGACGCCTGGGAGGTCGCCCTGCTGCGGGCGGCGCTGGCCGCGGGGATGCCGCTGCTCGGGGTCTGCCGCGGGATGCAGGTCCTGAACGTGGTGTGCGGGGGAACGCTGGTGCAGCACCTGCCGGACGTGCTGCCGGTGAACGTGCACGGCGGGGCGCCGGGACGGTACGGCACGCACCTGGTGCGACCGGTGCCCGGCACGCTGCTGGGCGGGCTGCTGCCGGAGTGCGAGCTGGAGGTGCCGACCTTCCACCACCAGGCCGTCGACCGGGTGGGCACGGGCCTGCGGGTGAGTGCCCACGCGCCGGACGGCACGGTCGAGGCGGTGGAGGGGCCGGGGTTCACGCTCGGGGTGCAGTGGCATCCGGAGCAGGGGGACGACCTGCGGCTGATGCGGGCCCTGGTACGGGCGGCCACCGCCGCCGCGCTGGACGCCACGGCCCTGGACGCCGCCGTCGCCGATGCCGCGGTCCTGGGCTCGGCGGCCCTGGACCCGGCCGCGCTGGGGTAGCTCAACTGGGCGCGGGCGCAGGCGACATCGGCTGGTCGGAGGGGTGCGGAGTGCACCGCATCCGGCCGGCCGAACGGCAACGACAACGGTCACCAGTACAGCCTTTGGATCTTTGTCGATTCTGCGGTTCACTTCGGTTGCGGGGCGGTCGCGCCGCACCCCCGTTCGCCTTCGTGCGCCCAGAGAGGACTTCCATGGCCAGGCACGAGCATTCGCACGATGATCATGCGCATGACCACGCACGGTCGAACGGGCACGGGCACGGCGGCGGACACGCGCACGGCGGACACGGGGGCCACGGCGGGCACTCGCACGGTGTCGCCGCCGACGCGGACCGCCGCTGGCTGCTCGGCGCGCTCGCCCTGATCGTCGTCTTCATGGCCGGCGAGGTCGTGGTCGGCTTCGCCGCCCAGTCCCTCGCGCTGATCTCCGACGCGGCGCACATGCTCACCGACGCCGCCTCGATCGTGCTCGCCCTGGTCGCGATGCGGCTCGCCGCCCGGCCGGCCCGCGGCGGCTACACCTACGGCCTCAAGCGGGCCGAGATCCTCTCGGCGCAGGCCAACGGCGTCACCCTGCTGGTGCTCTCGGCCTGGCTGGGCTACGAGGCCGTCACCCGGCTGCTCGAACCGCCGGACGTCGCCGGCTCGCTGGTGCTGGTCACCGCGCTGGTCGGGATCGTCGTCAACCTCGCGGCGACCTGGTGCATGTCCAAGGCCAACCGCAGCTCGCTGAACGTCGAGGGCGCCTTCCAGCACGTCCTGACCGACCTGTACGCGTTCATCGCCACCGCCATCGCCGGTGTGGTCGTCCTGACCACCGGCTTCGAGCGGGCCGACGCGATCGCCTCGCTGATCGTCGTCGCGCTGATGCTCAAGGCCGGCATCGGGCTCGTCCGCGACTCCGGGCGGATCTTCCTGGAGGCCGCCCCCGCCGGGATCGACCCCGACGCGGTGGCCGACCGGATGGTCACCGAACCGCTGGTCGAGGAGATCCACGACCTGCACATCTGGGAGATCACCTCCGGGCAGCCGGCGCTGTCCGCGCACATCCTGGTCACCCCCGGCGGCGACTGCCACGCCGTCCGGCGCCGGCTCCAGCGCCGACTGGCCGACGAGTACGGCATCACCCACAGCACCCTCCAGGTCGACCACGTCGGCGAGGACGAGGCGGGCGCGCTGCTGCAGATCGCCGCACCGGGCGACACGGCCGCCGAACACTGCGCCGACGCCCACGGCCCGGTCCACCGCGCCGGGCCGCACGAGCACTGAGAACCGGGACTCCGTCAGCGCGGTGCGGCATGATCTGTGACGTGACCGCACCGCGACTGATGCTGCTCGACTCCGCCAGCCTGTACTTCCGGGCCTACTTCGGCGTACCGGACACCCTGCGCTCGCCGCAGGGCGAGCCGGTCAACGCCGTCCGCGGCCTGCTGGACTTCATCGCCCGGCTGGTCCACGACCACCGCCCCGACCGGCTGGTGGCCTGCATGGACGCCGACTGGCGCCCGCAGTGGCGGGTGGACCTCGTCCCGTCGTACAAGACCCACCGGGTCGCCGAGGCCGCCGTGGACGGCGAGGAGGAGGTGCCCGACACGCTCGCCCCGCAGGTCCCGGTGATCGAGCAGGTGCTGGACGCGCTCGGCATCGCCCGGGTCGGCTCCCCCGGCTACGAGGCGGACGACGTGATCGGCACCCTCACCGCCCGCGCCGAGGGCCCGGTGCAGATCGTCACCGGCGACCGCGACCTCTTCCAGCTGGTGGACGACGCCCGGGGGATCACCGTGCTCTACCCGGTCAAGGGCATGGGCAACCTGCAGGTCACCGACGACGCGCTGCTGCTGGAGAAGTACGGCGTGCGCGGCGCCCAGTACGCCGACATGGCCGCCCTGCGCGGTGACCCGTCGGACGGCCTGCCCGGGGTCAAGGGCATCGGCGAGAAGACCGCCGCCCAGCTGATCAACGAGTACGGCGACCTCCCGGCCATCCGCGCCGCCGCCCTCGACCTCGCCTCCAGGCTCACCCCGGCCCGGCGCCGCAACATCGTCGAGGGCGCCGCCTACCTCGACGTCGCCCCGAAGGTCGTCCGCGTCGCCGACGACGCCCCCCTCCCCGCGTTCGACCCGGTCCTCCCCCGCGAACCCCTCGACCCGATGACCCTCGAAGAGCTCTCCACCCGCTGGGGCCTCGGCACCTCCCTGGACCGTGTCCTGGAAGCCCTGGCCCGGCGCTGAGGGACCCACGGGGACATCACCGCGGCCGCACCGCCGACGGCGTCGGGCCGAAGGCGTCGGCGAGGCTGGTCAGGACGGAGCCGGACCAATCGGTCTCGCCGAAGACGCCGCCCGGCAGGGCGAGCACGCCGTACGCGCGGCGCAGCGTCTCCGCCGGGATGTCGACCGGGAAGAAGTAGTTGCCCGGGCTGGTCCGGCTCCCCGGCGCGACCGCCCCGAGCACGTCGGCCGGCAGCCGGCCGAACAACCGCTCGGCCCGTACGGCCAGTTCGGCGGCGACCTGCCCGGGCACGTCGCCGTGCACGGTCAGCAGGCGGTCGGCGAGCCTCAGCTGGTCGGGCGTCGGCGGGTCCGCCCGGAACGAGTCGGCCAGTTCGGCCTGCTCCGGGCCCAGCAGGACCACCCCGAAGGTGCGCGGCCGGAGCCATCCCTTGGTGACCGAGTGCAGAAGGACCGCACGACCGGTGTCCAGCAACCGCCGCGTGCCGGCGGCGAACGGCGCGCCCAGGTCGTAGACGCCGTCGATCAGCAGGCGCCGGTGCGGTGACTCCCGCAGCCAGGCGATCACCTCGGCGCACTCGGCGTCGGACAGGTACCGGCCGAGCGGCTTGCTGGGGTTGGCGAGCAGCAGGTACTCGGGCCGGTCGTCCGCCGGCGCCCCCGGCAGGACCGGCAGGACCGGCAGGACCGGCGCCGGCAGCGTCGGGTAGGACGCGGGCGCCAGGCCCGCGGCGCGGGCCAGCTCGAAGTAGACCGGGTACACGTCCGCGGGCAGCCACACCCTCGCCCGCACGGCGCGCAGCCGGTGGAACACCACGTCGAGCCCGTGGCGGACCCCTCGACAGACCATGGCGCGACCGGACCACTCCTCCGGCAGCTCGTAGCGCCGCAGCCAGGCACGGGCGAGGTCGCACCGGTGCACCGTACGCGCGTCGTCCGGCGGTTCCGGCCGCATCGGCGCGAGCGCCCGGTACAGGTTGGTCTCGGCGGCGTCCAGGAGCGACGGGGACGCGTCGAGCTGCCGCTGCCGGAAGTCCTGGAACTCGTCGAACCTCATGCCGCCGCCCCTTCCGGCAGGATCTCGCCGGCCCGGTCCTCCAGGGAGGCGTAGCAGCGCCCGTCGGCCAGGACGTTCCAGCTGCGGGCGACCCCGCTGGTGCGCTCCCAGAGCAGGCTGGGCTCCGTGTAGGCGGCGATCCGCATCGGCCGGCCGTCCCAGCTGCCGCGGTAGACCGGCGCACCCCAGGGCAGGCGGCTCGCGAGTTCGAAGCCGTGCTGCTCGGCGAACCCGGTGACGACGGACAGCGACACCTGGTGCTCCCGGCTCCAGACGTTGGCGGCGCGGTCGAAGTAGAGCGACTCGGTGCTGGTGGAGACGTAGAGCTCCTTGAAGCAGACCTCCTCGACACCCAGGGCCGCGGCCCACGAGAGGTAGTCGGCGACGCCGGCCGCGTCGGCCACGCCGCCGTGCTGGAGCACGCAGATGAGCCGCGTCCGCAGCGACGGCCAGCGGTCGCGTTCCACCCGCCAGGTGTCGATCACCGAGCCCACCGGCGTGCGCAGCGCCATCAGCCGCTCGCTGACGGCGTCGTCCTGGTGGTGCCGGGAGACTGCCAGCACGCTCAGGCCTGCGGCGCCCAGGGCTGCCAGCCGGTCGGCCCGGTCGGCGTGCCCGCCCTTCGCCAGGGTGTGCGCGTTGGTGATCAGGACGACCTTCGGGAAGGCCGCCGAGCAGGCGGACACCAGCCGCAGCTGCTGGTCGAAGGGTATGAGCGTGGGCTCCCCGCCACCGGTGATCACCGCCCGCTCGGCGCCCGCCGCGCGGGCGCGCTCCAGCCAGTGGGTGACCGCGTCCCACGGGACCCGGGCCGGCGCCTGGTCACTGGAGATCGACGCCGCGGAGAAGCAGAACGAGCACCGGGCCTGGCAGGCGGAGGCGACCGGCAGCAGCGAGACCGAGCGCGGTCTCAGGTCGGCGTACTGACGATCTGCCGATCCGTGCAGGCGCAGGGAGGCCGCCATGGCGTCCTCGACGGTCGTGGGGCGCAGCGTGAGCCCGTCGCCCGCTTCGCCCGCGGTGGCCGGGCCGGCGGGGGTGGCCGGGCCGGCGGGGTCGTTGGGGCCGTCGGGGCCGTCCGCGTGGTCGAGTTCGTGGACGGCTGACAGCCGGATGCGGGCCTCGTGCAGTTCCATGCCGAGGCCGGTCGCCGCGTTGGGCACCAGCTCGTCGGGGTCCACCGCGGTCTCCAGCACCAGCAGCCGGTCGCCCGGGATGGCCAGCCGCTCCAGCAGGCGTCGTGCCTTGCCGACGCCGATGCCCAACTCCGCACGGGTCAGCAGGTGGAACCGGTCGGGATGGGTGCTCTCCGGGATGCCCGCCTTGCCGTAGGCGAAGGCGTACTTGTCGAAGCCCCTGGCGAAGTTCGACAGCACGATGACGTGGAAGCGCCGGTCGCTACGTTTCATCGGGTCATCATGCACGACCGGCCCTCGCGTGCGAGCTGCTCGATCCGATGATCCCGGACGGCTTCCCCACCGGCCGGACGATCCGCACGAGGGGCTGCCGCGTTCGCCGCAACCGACCCGCGGCCGCCCCGGCTCTGCATCCCCGTGAACTCTTGACCGCAATGTACTTTGCATTGCAAAGTTGACGGGCCGTCGGAGGGGCCGACGGCACCGAGGGGGTGGAGCGTGACCACACTGCAGCAGGGCGGCCCGGCCGAGTTGCTGGCCGCCACGAACGGGCTGCGGGCGAGGGCCAGGAGCCGACTGAGCGGGGCGGGGGTCCCGCTGCTCGGCCTGGGCCTGCTCGCGCTGGCGGCCGTACCGGTCGCCGGGCAGGCCTTCAACTTCGGCGCCAACGGGCGGGACATCACCTCCTATCCGGCCTTCGCCTACGCCCAGCTGACCGGCCTGTGCGTGCCGCACGCCCCCGGAGCCGCCTGCGAGAAGGGCGAGTTCGCCGGCGCGGTGCTCCGCTGCCTGGCCTGGGGCGTCTGGTTCGCACTGCTCCCGCTGGCCTGGTTCGCCCTGGCCCGCTGGTACCGGCGGCGCGGCGAGACCCGCGGGATCGTCCCGCGCCGCACGACCTGGCTGGGCGCCACGGCCGGAGTCGGCGCGCTGGCCGCCGCCGTGGTGCTCGCGCGGGTCCTCGTCGACAGCCGGCGCTTCGACCTCGACCTCCTGGTGAACACCTACGCCTCGCCCTGGTACGTCCTCGGTGTCGGCCTGTTCGTCCTCGGCCTGGCCGAACGCAGCCCGCTGGTGGCCGGCGCCGGCCTCCTCCACACCGCACTGCTCAGCGCCTACCTCTCGGCCCCGTGGGAGAGCGGCTGGCTGCCGTGGCTCGACCGGTCCGACGGCTGGACCGACCGCCCGGAGCTGAAGGCCCTCCTGCTGGCGGCGATCCCGCTCGCCGCAGGCCTGGCGCAGTGGACCGCCGGGCGTCGACGAACTGCGGCATCCCGTACGGTCACCCCATGAGCGTTGCCGACGAAACCGAGGAACAGCACCCGACCCTGTCGCTGGACGACACCGTCCACCAACGGGTCCGGCTCGGGATCCTCACCATCGCCCGCGAGGCCGACCAGGTGGACTTCGGTTTCCTCAAGGAGCAACTCGGCGCCACCGACGGCAACCTGTCCCGCCATCTGAAGGTCCTGGAGGACTCCGGCCTCGTCACCGTCACCAAGGGCTACGCCGGGCGCCGCCCCCGGACCTGGGTCGCCATGACCCCGCGCGGCGCCGAGGCGCTCGACCGCGAACTCCGGGCCCTGCGCGAACTCGTCCGCCGCCTCGACGCGGCCACGGCGAGCGGGCGGCAGGAGTAGGGAGTGGGAAGTCGGCCCGGCCGACTTCCCACTCACGCCCGTCGGCGACGGCGTGAGCCCGGCACGGCGGGGTGGCGCCGGGCAGGCGCAGGAGCCCGCACGGGCCGGGCAAGCGGGCCAAGCCCGCGAAGGGCCGGACGCGCGAGGGCCGGGCGTACGAAGGGCCCCGCTCGTTCGTGGAGACGAACGGGCGGGGCCCTCGGGCCGGTCGGCCGGCTAGCCCACCGAGGAGTAGGCGATGATGCCGCGGCGCAGGCCGTCGACGGCCTTGCGGGCGGTCTTGCGCAGCTCGGCGTCCGAGCCGGCGGCGTCCTGGATCTGACCGAGGACGTCGATGAGCTGCTTCGTCCAGCGGACGAAGTCGCCGGCGGGCATGTCGGCGTCGCGCAGCACCTGGTCCAGGCTGTGGCCGAGCGCCCAGCGGTAGGCGGCCCAGGCGAAGCCCAGGTCGGGTTCGCGCTGGCCGACGCCCTCGGCGGTGTTGATCCGGTGCTGCTCCTCCAGGGCGTCCAGGTGGCCCCAGATCCGGACCATCTGGCCGAGCGCCTCCTTGGCCGCGCCCTCCGGCACGCGGGGGGCGCCGGCGTCGTCGGACTGGCGGGCCTCGTACACCAACGCCGAGGCGCAGGCGGCGAGTTCGGCGGCGCCCAGGCCGCTCCAGACGCCCTCGCGGATGCATTCGGAGGCGAGCAGGTCGAGTTCGCCGTAGAGGCGGCCGAGCCGCTTGCCGTCGTCGGTGACGGTGTCGCCGCTCAGGTAGCCGAGGTCGGTGAGCAGGGCGCAGACCCGGTCGAAGGTGCGGGCGATGGTGTGGGTGCGCGAGCGCATCCGGCGTTCCAGCAACTCGGTGTCGCGGTGCAGCCGGTGGTAGCGCTCGGCCCAGCGGGCGTGGTCCTCGCGGTCGGAGCAGCCGTGGACGGGGTGCTGGCGCAGCTCGGTCCGCAGCCGGGTGATCTCCGGGTCGTCGGCGGCGGCCGCGCGGCCGCGGCGGAACCGCTCGGGCTCCAGGTGGCCGGCCTTGGTGCGCAGGGCCGAGGCGAGGTCGCGGCGGGACTGCGGGCTGCGCGGGTTGAAGGACTTGGGGATGCGGACGCGCTCGATCGCGGCGACCGGGTGCGGGAAGTCGATCATGGCGAGCCGCTTGACCTGGCGCTCGGCGGTGAGCACCACCGGGCGCGGGCCGTCCTGGAAGTCGGGGTGGCGCTGGCTGCCCCGGCCGGAGCGGTCGACCGGCGGCAGGCCCGGGTCGAGGACCAGGGCGAGGCCGGCGAACTTGCCGGTGGGGACGTGGATGACGTCGCCCGGCTTGAGCTGCTCGATGGACTCGACGGCGGCCGCACGGCGCTGGCTGCTGCCCTCGCGGGCCAGCTCGTTCTCACGGTCCTTGAGCCGGCGGCGCAGGTCCATGTACTCGTCGAAGTCGCCGAGGTGGCAGGTCATGGACTCGCGGTAGCCCTCCAGCCCCTCCTCGTTGCGCTGCACCTGGCGGGCGATGCCGACGACCGAACGGTCCGCCTGGAACTGGGCGAAGGAGGTCTCCAGCAGCTCGCGCGAGCGGTGCCGGCCGAACTGGGAGACCAGGTTGACGGCCATGTTGTAGGAGGGCCGGAACGAGGACTTCAGCGGGTAGGTGCGGGTACCGGCCAGGCCGGCCAGCGCCTCCGGGTCCAGGCCGCGCTGCCAGAGCACCACGGCGTGGCCCTCGACGTCGATGCCGCGCCGCCCGGCCCGGCCGGTGAGCTGGGTGTACTCGCCGGGGGTGATGTCGGCGTGGGTCTCGCCGTTCCACTTGACCAGCTTCTCCATGACCACCGAGCGGGCGGGCATGTTGATGCCGAGCGCCAGGGTCTCGGTCGCGAAGACGGCCTTGACCAGGCCCTTCACGAAGAGCTCCTCGACGACCTCCTTGAACCGGGGCAGCATCCCGGCGTGGTGGGCGGCGATGCCGCGCTCCAGCCCGTCCAGCCACTCGAAGTAGCCGAGGACGTGCAGGTCCTCGTCGGGGATGTCGGCGCAGCGCTCCTCGACGATCGCGCGGACCCGGGCGCGGTCGGCGTCCTTGTTGAGCCGCAGCCCGGAGCTGAGGCACTGCTGGACGGCGGCCTCGCAGCCGGCCCGGCTGAAGATGAAGGTGATCGCGGGCAGCAGGCCCTCGGCGTCGAGCCGGTCGATGACGTCCACCCGGCCCGGCGTCCAGACCCGGCCGGGGCGGCCGTTGGGCATCGAGCGGCCGCGGCCGCGCCCGAAGCGGTCGCGGGGGTTGCGGTCGAGTTCGGAGCGGGCCAGCCGGACCAGCTCGGGGTTGACGGCCTTGCCGGGGTTCTTCAGGTTGTGCTTGGGCCGGCCGTCGCGGTCGGGATCGGCGAAGAGGTCGTACATCCGGTTGCCGGCCATCACGTGCTGCCACAGCGGCACCGGGCGGGTCTCGGAGACGATCACCTTGGTGCCGCCGCGCACGGTGTCCAGCCAGTCGCCGAACTCCTCGGCGTTGGAGACGGTCGCGGAGAGCGAGACGAGGGTGACCGACTCGGGGAGGTGGATGATGACCTCCTCCCAGACGGCGCCGCGGAAGCGGTCGGCGAGGTAGTGGACCTCGTCCATCACGACGTAGCCGAGGCCGTCGAGGGTGCTGGAGCCCGCGTAGAGCATGTTGCGCAGCACCTCGGTGGTCATGACCACCACGGGGGCGTCGCCGTTGACGGTGTTGTCGCCGGTGAGCAGGCCGACCTTGGCGGCGCCGTAGCGCTTGACCAGGTCCCCGTACTTCTGGTTCGACAGCGCCTTGATCGGCGTGGTGTAGAAGCACTTGCGCCCGGCGGCCAGGGCCAGGTGCACGGCGAACTCGCCGACGATGGTCTTCCCGGAGCCGGTGGGGGCGGCGACCAGGACGCCCGAGCCGGCCTCCAGCGTCTCGCAGGCCTCCAGCTGGAACTCGTCCAGCGGGAAGTCGTACAGCTGCTGGAAGCCGTGCAGGGCGGTGGCCTGCTCCTTGGCCCGCCGACGGCTGGCCGCGTACGCCTCGGCGGGGCTGAGCTCCCGGTCGTCCTGGAGCTCTGGATCGGGGGTGTTCATCGCCGTCCGGGTGTGGTTGGTGTGATCTCGCATCTCAGCGAGAGGTTACCCGGGAGGACCGACATCGATAGCACCGTTTTTTCGCGGTGCGATCGCCCGCGGGATCACGACGGGACGGGCTCCGGGAGCACGCCCGGAATGCCCGCGGGATCATCACGGGATCAGTTCTCTCTCAGATCCATAGTTGCAAATGTCTTCAAGTGATCACGGATCGGCCGTCTTCGGTCGTCTTCGATCATCGGCGGTGAAACGCCGTCCACACTCCGTACCTTCGTCGTCACAGCCACCAACACGCGGGAGGACAACGACGATGGCGAACCTGGAGACGTCCCTCAAGGAGGCCATGTCGATCGACGGCGCGATCGGCGTCGCCCTGGTCGACTACGGCAGCGGCATGGCGCTCGGCAGCCTCGGCGACGGCGGGGAGCTGGACCTCAACGTCGCCGCGGCCGGGAACACCGACGTGGTCCGCGCCAAGATGCGGGCGATGGAGATGCTCAACCTGCACGACAACGAGATCGAGGACATCCTGATCAGCCTGACCAACCAGTACCACATGGTCCGGCCGATCACGACGCCGAGCGGCCGCGGCCTGTTCCTGTTCCTCGCGCTCAACCGCAGCCGCTCCAACCTGGCGATGGCCCGCCACAAGCTCAAGCGGATCGAGGTCTCGCTGGAGATCTGACACCCGGACCGACACCAGGAAGGGGGGCCTCGTGACGGTGGCGCTCTACCAGGCGAAGGCCGAGTTCTTCCGGATGCTCGGCCATCCCGTCCGGATCCGGGTGCTGGAACTGCTGCAGGCCGGACCGACGCCCGTCCGCGCCCTGCTCGCCGAGCTGGACGTCGAACCCTCCAGCCTCTCCCAACAGCTCGCGGTGCTGCGCCGGTCCGGCATCGTCACGGCCACCCGGGAGGGCAGCACGGTGGTCTACGCGCTGGCCGGCGGGGAGGTCGCCGAGCTGCTGCGGACCGCCCGGCGGATCCTCACCGGGATGCTCGCCGACCGGAACCTGCTGCTCGCGGAGTTGCGGGGGGACGACGGGGGCGAGGGCGCGGACCGGCCCCTGAGCCGGTCCGCCGGGCACTGAGCCGGTCAGGAGCCAGGCCGCCGGGCACTGAGCCGGGCCGCCGGTCAGGAGCCGGCCCGGAGCCGACCGAGAGCCGGCCCGCTACCCCTTGAGCAGCGCGGCGAGCCCGTCCGCCAGCCGCTCGTACTCCTGCGGCCGGTTGTACAGCTGCGCGCTGATCCGCAGCAGCCCGCCGCCGTCCCACGGGCGGACGGCGATCCGGGTGCCGAGCCGCCGCCACACCTCGGCCATCAGCGCCTTCGCCGCCGCCTCGCTCTCGCACCGGCCGACCGGCAGCCGGACGGTGCGCATCCACACCCCGGGGGTGGCCGGCAGCGGGCGAAGTCCGGCCCGCTCGACCAGCACCCGCTGCCCGTACGCGGCGAGCGCGGTGTTGTGGCCGGCCACCGCCTCCGGGCCGAGCGCGCGCAGCAGCTCGAAGCCGGCCGGGGCGGCCAGCCAGGGCGTGTAGTCGCAGGTGCCGCGCCACTCGACGCTGCCCGGGAAGCCCTTGTCGTGCTCCCAGGAGAGGGCCAGCGGGCGCACCCGCGCCGTCCACTCGGGGCGGACGGCGAGCACACCGGTGGCGCGCGGGGCGAAGGCCCACTTGTGCAGGTTGCCGAACCAGAAGTCGGCGTTCGGGTCGGCCGGGGCGGGCAGCATGCCGGGCGCGTGGGCGCCGTCCACGACCGTGACCACGCCGAGCGCGCGGAGTTCGGCGAGCAGCGCCGGGCCGGCCACCAGGCGGGCGCTGGGCGAGGTGAGCTGGTCGAGGACGGCGACGGTGGTGCGGCCGTCGACGGCGGCCAGCACCGCGTCGCGGACGGCCGCCTCGTCCGGGGCGTCCAGGGGCAGCTCCGCGACGTGGAGTTCGGCGCCGGTCTCGGCGGCCTTGCGGGCCACGGCCTCGGTGACGGCGCCGTAGCCGTGGTCGGTGACCAGGATCCGGTCGCCGGGGGCGAAGGGGATGCTGTCCAGGGCGATCGCCACGGCCTCGGTGACGTTGGTGACCAGGGCGAGGCGCTGCGGGTCGGTGGCGAGGTCGGCCGCGAGCGCCGTCCGGGCCCGGCCGATCCGGGCGGGCAGGTCGGCGAAGAAGCCGTCCGGGTCCAGCTCGTGCTCCGTGCGCAGTTCCTCCTGGGCCCGCTGCACCGGCACCGGGACCGCGCCGTACGAGCCGTGGTTGAGGTGCGCCGTGCCCGCCGACACGCTGAACAGGCCGTCGGCGGCGGGCAGCGGGGCGGGGGGTTCGGCGGTCCACAGGTCCTCGATCACGGCGTCCCTCCCTGGTCGCCCACCGGCGACTGATGTGTGACATTTCACATGACAGACTACTGGTCGGGGCACGCACCGCGCGACCACGATCGGGCCGTGACCATCACCGACGCCTTCCTTGCCCTCAGTGCCCGTACCGGCCGGTTCACCTTCGGCGCGCCGCGCGCGTACACGCTCGCCGAGGACGGTACCCGGCTGCTGCTGCTCCGCTCCAGCGGTCCCGAGGACCCGGTCGACCGCCTCCACCTGCTGGACACCGCCACCGGCGAGGAGCGCACGGTCGCGGACCCGGCCGCACTGCTGCCCGGCCGCACCGGCCGCCGCGACGACCTGCCCGTCGTCGAGCGCCGGCTGCGCGAGCGCACCCGGCTGGTCGCCGCCGGGATCGGCACGTACGCGGCCACCGCCGACCTCTCGGTCGCCGTCTTCACCCTCGACGGCCGGCTCTTCCGCACCGACACCGCCGACGGCACCAGCGACGAACTCCCGGTCGCCGGGCCCGCGTTCGACCCCCGGCCGGACGCCACCGGCCAGCGCGTCGCCTACGTCGCCGACGACGCGCTGTACGTCACCCCCGGCCTCGAACCGCTCTCCCCCGCCGACGGCGCCCGCTGGGGCGTCGCCGAGTTCGCCGCCGCCGAGGAGCTCGGCCGCGCCCGGGGCCACTGGTGGCGCCCGGACGGCGGCGCGCTGCTGACCGCCCGGGTGGACGAATCCGCCCTCCCCCGGCGCCACTTCGCCGACCCGGCCCGCCCCGCCGAGGCGCCCGAGGACTTCGCCTACCCGCAGGCCGGCGGCCCCAACGCGGACGTCCAGCTCTGGGTCCTCGGCCTCGACGGCGGGCGGGTCCGGCTGCACTGGGACGCCGACACCCACCCCTACCTCTGCGCCGCCTCCTGGGCCTCCGACCACGAGGTGCTGCTCACCGTCGCCGACCGCCTGCAGCAGAACGTGCTGCTGCTCGGCGCCGACCCCGCCACCGGCGAGACCCGCGAACTCTCCCGCACCACCGACGAGTTCTGGGTGGACGACCTCCCCGGCACCCCCGACCGGCTGCCCGACGGCCGGCTGCTCACCGTCCACGACACCCCGCAGGCCCGCGGCCTCGCCCTGGACGGCAAGCCGCTCGACACCACCGGTCTGCAGATCCGCCGGGTGGTCGGACGGCTGCGCGGCCGACTGCTCTGCGAGACCGGCCAGGGCGACCCCGCCGACCAGTACGTCCACCTGATCGACCCGGACGGCGGCGCACCCGAACTCCTCACCGCCGGCCCCGGCGTGCACTCCGCCCTCGCCGCCGCCGACACCCTGCTGCTCACCTCGGCCTCCGCCGACGGGATCCGCCGCCGTGTCCTGCTCGACGGCCGCGAGCTGCCGCTCACCGACCTGAGCGCCACGCTGCCGTACCCGGTCCGCCCCCGGCTCGCCCGGGTCACCGAACGCGGCCTGCCGACCGCCGTCGTCCACCCGCGCGACCACGTGCCCGGCCGCCGGCTGCCCGTCCTGCTGGACGTCTACGGCGGCCCCGGCCACCAGGCGGTGGCCAACGAGCCGCGTCGCTGGCAGCTCCGCCAGTGGTGGGCCGACCAGGGCTTCGCCGTGGTCACCACCGACAACCGCGGCACCCCGTTCGTCTCCCCGGACTTCACCCGGGCGATCTTCCGCCGCTTCTCCCAGGCGGCCCTGGACGACCAGGTCGACGCCCTGCGCGCACTCGCCGCGCACCACCCGGACCTCGACCTCGGCCGGGTCGGCGTGCGCGGCTGGTCCTACGGCGGCTACTTCGCCGCGCTCGCCGTGCTGCGCCGCCCGGACGTCTTCCACGCCGCGTGCGCGGGCGCCCCGCCCACCGACTTCCGGCAGTACGACACCGCGTACACCGAGCGCTACCTCGGCCTGCCGCAGGACAACCCGGAGGGGTACGCCGGCGACTGCCTGCTCACCGACGCGCCCGGGCTGACCAGGCCGCTGCTGCTGATCCACGGCCTGGCCGACGACAACGTCCACCCCTCGCACACCCTGCTGCTCTCCCAGGCGCTCACCAGGGCCGGTCGCGCGCACGCGGTGCTGCCGCTGCCGGGCGTCACCCACATGACGCCGGACGGGACGAACGAGCAGCTGACCCTGGCCGAACTCGCCTTCCTCCGGGCGTCCCTGGGCTGACCGGGCGCTCCCGGCCGATCCGTTGCGCCGCCCGGGCCGGACTGTCACACTCCGCGTGACCGCCGCCCGGCCCGGGCGGCGCAGCGAACGGGGAGAGTGCACGGATGAGGATCGACAGACCCGGCCCGGTCGGTCGGCGGCAGTGGACGCCGCTGACCGCGGGCAACGCCGGCATCGCCTTCGGGCTGGAGCTCGCCATGCTGGCGGCGCTCTGCTACTGGGGGTTCAGGACCGGCTCCACGCTGGGCACCCGGCTGCTGCTGGGACTCGGCGCGCCGGCGCTGGCGGCCACCGTCTGGGGCCTGTTCCTGGCCGCGGGCGGGCCGAAGTTCCCGCTGCCGGTCGGCGCGGAGATCGTGCTCAAGCTGGTGACGCTGGGCACGGCGGCCGCCGCCCTGTACGCCAGCGGGCGGACCACGCTGGCGCTGGTGTACGGCGTGCTGGTGGTGGTCAGCGTGGCCGTCGAGTACACCGTCCGCTGACGGCGGGGCCGTTGCCGGGAGCGGCCCCGACGACAGCCGCCCCGACGGGAAGGGCCCCGACGGGAAGGGCCGCGACAAGAAGGACCGTGACAAGGAGGGCCTTCGACGGCAGAACGGCTGACGAACCGGCAGGTGGGAGGCAGCGGACCGGCAGCCGCGGGGTGATCCGTTGAGTTCGGCCGACCGGGCTGGAACACTCCGCTTGACGGCCGTCCGGCCCCCGGGCGGCGCAGGAGTCGAGGGGTCTCGGCGGCACGCGTCGGGGCACCACGGCGGGGAGAGCGCGCGGATGACGATCGACGGACCCGGCCCGGCGGAGCGCCGACTGCGCAGGTCGCTGGCCACGGCCGGCACCGAACTCGGCTTCGGGGTGCAGCTCGCGAGCCTGGCGGCGCTCTGCTACTGGGGCTTCCGGACCGGCGACGGCCTGGGCCTCCGGCTGCTGCTGGGCCTCGGTGTGCCGGCCGCGGCCCGCGCGGTCTGGGACGTGTTCCTGGCCGAGCACCGGGCGAAGGTCGAACTGCCGCTCGCCGCACGGCTGGTGCTCAAGCTGGTGCTGCTGGGCTCGGCGGCCGTCGCGCTGCACGCCACCGGACTGACCACCCTGGCGGCGGTGTTCGCCGCGCTGGTGGTCTTCAGCCTGGCCCTGGACTTCGGCAACGGCTGACCCGGCGGCACGGGCCGTACGGAGAAGGGGCGTCGCACCTGCGGGTGCGGCGCCCCTTCCGCTTGCCCGGACCCCTTCCACGTGACCCGTGACATGTGAAATATTACCTGCGCTTCACCGACCGATGCCCGGAACACCCCCATCCCCCGGAAAGGACCGGTCAGTTGCGCAGACTGTCCGCGGCCCTCGCTGCCGCGCTCACCACGAGCGCGATAGCGGCCACCCTGCTGGGCACCCCCGCCCAGGCCGCTCCCCCGCCGCCCCTCACCGTCACCGCCGCCGCGGCCGCCGACGCCGCCCCGCAGGGCGCCGAGGCCCCGCCCGCGCCCCTCGTCCCGCAGGAGCGCGAGCGCCAGGCGCTCCGCAGCAAGGCCCTTGAGCAGCTCAACAAGGGCACCGTCGCCAAGAGCGCCGACAAGCGGGCCCCGGCCAAGGTGAGGATCGGCAACGACTACGTCCAACTGGCGCACCAGCGCACCGACAAGGTCTTCGTGATCCTCGCCCAGTTCGGCGACCAGGTCGACGACACGACGCAGTGGAACGGCCAGCCGCGCTACGGCGGCACCCCCGGCCCGCGCCACGACCAGATCCCGAAGCCGGGCAAGGACGACAACCACACCCTGTGGTCATCGGACTTCGACCGCGCGTACTACCAGAAGATGTTCTTCGACGACACGCCCGGCTCCGTGTCGATGCGCAACTACTACCGCACCCAGTCCTCGGGCCGGTACGACGTCGAGGGCACCGTCAGCGACTGGGTCACCGTCCCGTACAACGAGGCCCGCTACGGCAGCAACAAGGGCCCGCAGGGCTCCGGCGCCTGGACCCAGGCCCAGGAGTTCGTCCGGGACGCCGTCAAGGCCTGGTACGACGGCGAGGTCGCCAAGGGCCGCAGCGTGGCGGACATCAAGGCCCAGCTCGCCCAGTACGACGTCTACGACCGCTACGACCACGACAAGGACGGCGAGTTCGACCAGCCCGACGGCTACCTCGACAACGTCATCGTGGTGCACGCCGGCGTGGACGAGACCTGGGGCGGCGGCGCCCAGGGCGCCGACGCACTGTGGGCGCACCGCAGTTGGGCCTTCCCCGACGCGACCGGGCAGACCGGTCCGGAGGGCGACAGGATCGGCGGCGCTCCCGTCGGCGACACCGGCCTGTACGTCTACGACTACGTCCAGGGCGGCGAGAACAGCGGCGTCGGCCTGTTCGCCCACGAGTACGGCCACAACCTGGGCCTGCCCGACCTGTACGGCACCACGGGCGGCGACAACAGCGTCAACTTCTGGTCGCTGATGTCCTCCGGCTCCTACCTCGGCAAGGGCCCCAACACCACCGGCGGCTACCCCGGCGACCTCGACGCCTGGAGCAAGCTGCAGTTCGGCTGGCTCAACTACGACGAGGCGCAGGCCGCCACCCGCTCCAGCCACGCCCTCGGGGTGAGCAGCTACAACACCGACCAGGCGCAGGCCGTCCTCGTCCACCTGCCCGACGGCACCACCAGCACCGACCTCGCCGACCCGTACGAGGGCGGCAAGCAGTGGTGGAGCGACACCGGCGACAACCTCGACAACTCCCTCACCCGGGACGTCGACCTGCGCACCGCCGCCGGACCGGCTGCCCTCGACGCGGCGGTCTGGTACGACACCGAGCAGGACTACGACTTCCTCACCGTCGAGGCCTCCACCGACCAGGGCAAGCACTGGACCGCCCTCGGCGGCACCGTGGACGGCGCACCGATCGGCAACACCAGCGCCAACACCCCCGGGCTCAGCGGCAGTTCGGTCAGCTACCGGAAGCTCCACATCCCGCTGGACGGCTACCTCGGCCGGCAGGTCCGGCTGCGCGTCCACGCCACCTCGGACGGCAACACCCACGGCCGCGGCGTGCTCGTCGACGCCGTGAAGCTCACCGCCGGCGGCAGCGAGCTGTTCTCCGACGGCGCCGAGAACGGCACCGGCGGCTGGACGGTCAGCGGCTTCACGGCCATCACCGGCCGCACCGCCGTCAAGCAGCACCCGCGCGCCTACCTCGCCGAGAACCGCCGCTACACCGGCTACGGGGCGTTCCTGAAGACCGGCCCGTACAACTTCGGCTACACCGGCGTCACCGGCAAGGCCAACGTGGTCGACAACTACCCGTACCAGGAGGGCGTCCTGCTGTGGCTCTGGGACACCTCCTACGGTGACAACAACACCAAGGACCACCCCGGCGGCGGGCTCATCCTGCCGATCGACGCCCACCCGGCGGCGATCCGCTTCGCCGACGGGACGCTGGTCAACGGGCGGGCGCAGACCTTCGACGCCACCTTCTCGCTCAAGCCGACCACGCCGTTCACCCTGCACAAGGGCGGGGTCGCGGTGCGGATCCCGGCCGAGCCGGCCGTCCCGGCGTTCGACGACCACAGCGGGGTGTACGCCGACCCGGCCACGCCGCAGCTGACGGTGAAGGTGCCGGACACCAACACGCGGATCGAGGTCGTCCGGGAGTCCCAGGGCGGACGGATCACCACCGTCCGGGTGGGCCCGGCCTCCTGATACGGACGGACGAGGACCGGCCCCGGATCCCCCGACGAAAGGGATCCGGGGCCGGTCCTCGTCCGCTCACCGCCCGGGGCGGCGGGCGGTGAGCGCGGCCGTGGCCACGCCGAACACGGTGATCGCGGCGATCCCGAAGGTCATGTACCGGGCCGAGTCGACCGGGCTGTCCGCGCCCAGGTTGACCAGGGTGCCCGCCAGCGCGGACGTCACCGAGAAGGCGATCAGCTGGGTGGTGTTGATCGCCGCGGCGGCCTTGCCGCCCTCGGCCGGGTCGCTGCTGCTGCGCATCGCGGCCACGCTCAGGTGCGGGAAGGCCAGCCCGATCCCGGTGCCGGCGACGAACAGCGCCACCGCCCACAGCACCACCCGCAGGCCGGAGGCGTGCCCGGTCTGCAGCAGCCCGTAGGCCAGCAGACCGGCGACCAGCACCAGCGGGGCGGTGCGGATCGCCCGGGCCCGGCCGTGCACCGACTCGATGCCGACACTGAACAGCTGGGCCGTCGTCCAGCCCGCCGACACCGCGGCGCCGAGGAAACCGGCCACCAGCGGGCCGAGGCCGCCCAGCTCCTGGCCGAACAGCGGGATGAAGTTCTCCGCCACCACGCCGGCGCACAGCACCGCGACGGTCAGGTAGAGCCACTTCAGGGGGTTCCCGGCCCGGTAGGTCTGCCCGGGCAGGACCGTCGCCGCGCCGCCGCGCCGCTCGACCGCCACGAAGCCCACCAGCAGCACCAGACCGGCGAGGATGCAGACCGCCGTCGGGCCGCCGCTCGGGACGGTCGAGCTGACGCTGAACGCGGCCGCCGTCAGGGTGAGCAGCAGCAGCGAGGGCAGCGGCACCGGGCCGCTCCCCGACCCCTCCCCGGACCGCTCGGAGCGCCCGGGCAGCACCCGGCGGGCCAGCACGGCCAGCACCAGCGCGGCGACCAGCAGCAGGACGTACGCCCCGCGCCAGGCCC
Source organism: Kitasatospora sp. NPDC085464 (assembly GCF_044541955.1). NCBI lineage: Bacteria > Bacillati > Actinomycetota > Actinomycetes > Kitasatosporales > Streptomycetaceae > Kitasatospora > Kitasatospora sp. NPDC085464. The sequence continues at coordinate 37,230 of NZ_JBITTM010000015.1, read as the reverse complement.
CGAGCTGGGCGAACAGCCCGCCCAGCGACGGCCCGACCAGGGTGCCGACGCCCCACATCGCGGAGACCAGCCCGGCGGCCCTGGTCCACAGCCGCTCCGGCAGGGCGCTGCGGATCACGGCGTAGCCGAGCCCGGCGACCAGACCACCGCCGAGGCCCTGCACCACCCGGCCGAGGATCAGCGCCGGCATCGAGGGGCTGAGCGCGTTGAGCACCGCGCCCGCGCCGAACACCAGGAAGCCCAGGACGTACGCCCGGGCGGCGCCCAGCCGGTCCAGCAGCCGGCTGACCAGCATCGAGGCGATGACGGCGGCCATCAGGAAGCCGGTCGCCACCCACGCGTAGTAACGGCCGCCGCCGATGTCGGCCACGATCGAGGGCATCAGCGCCGCGGTGAAGTAGAGGTTCATCGCGTACAGCGCGACACCGCCCGCGAGGATCGAGGCGGGGGCGGCGTACCGCCGGGAGAACAGTTCGCGCCATCCGCCGGAGGTCCCCTCGGACGGCGACTCCGCTGGGTAACTGTCCAGCTGAGCAACGGTCGTGCCAGTCTTCACGGCAGATGATCGGGTCATGTCCGGTACCGTAGAACTTCAAGAGAACTTGAAGTCAAGGAGTCGCCATGACCACCGCACCGGTCGACCTGCTGAGCGTCGGGGAGGTGGCCCGGCGGGCCGGGATCGCCACCTCGGCGGTGCGCTTCTACGAGGACCAGGGACTGATCTCCTCCGAGCGGTCGGCCGGCAACCAGCGCCGCTACCGGCGGCACGTGCTGCGCCGGATCTCGCTCATCCTGGTCGCCAAGCGGCTCGGCATCCCGCTCAGCGAGGTCGCCGAGGTCTTCACCGGCCTCCCCGAGGACCGGATGCCCGGCAAGCACGACTGGGAGCGCATCTCGCTCCGCTGGGCCGAGCAGCTGCGCGCCCGCCGGCTGGAGCTGGAGCGGCTGGAGGGCGAGCTGACCGGCTGCATCGGCTGCGGCTGCGTGTCGCTGCGCCGCTGCCGGGTGCTCAACCCCGGCGACGAACTGGCCGCCGAGGGGCCCGGCCCGCGCCTCCTGCTGCCGGAGGAGTGAGGGACCGGGCTGGTGAGCACGTGCGTGAGCGGTCGGGCGAGCGGGCGAGCGGGCGAGCGGGCGGGACCGGTTGGAACCCGGTCGGACGCGGCCCTCGTAGGGTTCCCCGCCGCGCCCGACCGGGGGTCTCGGTGCCCGGCTCACACCGCCGGGCGGCCCCGGCTCACACCTCCGGGAAGTGGCAGGCCGCCTCCCGGGTGCCCGTGCCGGCGATCCGCAGCAGCGGCCGCTCCGTCCGGCACAGCTCCTGCGCCTTGGGGCAGCGCGGGTGGAAGGTGCACCCGGGCGGCGGGGCGGCCGGGCTCGGCGGGTCGCCGAGCAGCACGATCCGGTCCCTGGTCCGCTCCGCCTCCGGGTCGGGCAGCGGCACCGCGGAGAGCAGCGCCCTGGTGTACGGGTGCGCGGGGCTGCCGTAGACCTCGGCCTTGTCGCCGATCTCCACGATCCGGCCCAGGTACATCACCGCGACCCGGTCGCAGACCCGCTTGACCACCGAGAGGTCGTGCGCGATGAACACGTACGCCAGGCCGAGCTCCTGCTGGAGCCGCTCCATCAGGTTGACCACCTGGGCCTGGATGGACACGTCCAGCGCGGAGACCGGCTCGTCGGCGATCACCAGCCGCGGCGAGGTGGCCAGCGAGCGGGCGATCCCGATGCGCTGCGCCTGACCGCCGGAGAACTCGTGCGGGTAGCGGTCCAGGTGCTCGGGGATCAGCCCGACCAGCTCCATCAGCTCGGCGGCCCGCTTGCGCGCGGCCGCCGCGCTCTCGCCCTGGACGAGCAGCGGTTCGGAGATGATCCGGGACACCGTCTGCCGGGGGTTGAGCGAGGAGTACGGGTCCTGGAAGACCATCTGCAGGTCGCGCCGGTGCGGGCGCAGCCGGGCCTGGGAGAGCCCGCCGATCTCGGTGCCGTCGAAGGTGACGGTGCCCGAGGTCGGGTCGAGCAGCCGGACGATCATCCGGCCGGTGGTGGACTTGCCGCAGCCGGACTCGCCGACCAGGCCGAGCGTCTCCCCCGCGCCGACGTCGAAGCTGACGCCGTCCACGGCCCGGACCGGCGCTCCGGGCCGCCCGGTACGGCTGCGCCGGCCGGGGAAGGTCTTCACCAGGTCCCGTACGGACAGCAGCGGTTCCGTCGTCCCGGCGGGTCCGGTCGTCCCCCTCGCTCCGGTCGTGCCGACGGGTCCGGTCGTCCCTCCGGTTCCGGTCGTCCCGGCGGATCCGGTCATCACAGCACCCCTTCCGGCACCAACGGCAGGTGGCAGGCGGCCTGGTGGCCGGGGGCGAGCGGGCCGAGCGCGGGGCGCTCGGCCAGGCAGCGGGCGTGCTCCTCGGCGGACGCGGCGGTGGTGCGGGCGCAACGCGGGGCGAAGGAGCAGCCGGGGGCGGGGGCGATCAGCGACGGCGGGCTGCCGGGGATGGCCCGCAGCGGGGCGTCGTCGGTGTCGTCCAGGCGCGGCAGCGAGTCCAGCAGGCCGCGGGTGTACGGGTGCGCGGGCTGCGCGAACATCCGGTCCACCGGGGCCTGTTCGGCCGCCCGGCCGCCGTACATGACCAGCACCTCGTGGGCGACCCGGGCGACCACACCGAGGTCGTGGGTGATCATCACGACGCCGAGGCCGCGCTCCTGCTGGATCCGGGCGATCAGGTCGAGGATCTGCGCCTGGACGGTGACGTCGAGCGCCGTGGTGGGCTCGTCGGCGATCAGCAGGTCGGGCTCGCAGGCCAGCGCCATGGCGATCATGACGCGCTGGCGCATGCCGCCCGAGAACTGGTGCGGGTACTCGTCGACCCGGCGGGCCGGCTCGGGGATGCCGACCTCGGCCAGCATCTCCACCGCGCGGGCCCGGCCCGCCTTGCGGTTGGCCCTGAAGTGCACCCGGTAGTGCTCGGCGATCTGCTCGCCGACGGTGTAGAAGGGGTGCAGGCTGGACAGCGGATCCTGGAAGATCATCGCGATCCGACGGCCCCGGACGGCGCCGAATTCCTTCTCCCCGAGCCCGTTCAGCTCCTGCCCGTGCAGCCGGATCGAGCCGGTGACGGCGGCGCCGCGGTGCAGGCCCATGACGGCCAGCGAGGTGACGGACTTCCCGCTGCCCGACTCGCCGACCAGGCCGAGGGTGCGCCCGGCCTCGACGGCGAAGGAGATGCCGTCCACCGCCCGGACCGTCCCCCGGGGCGTGGCGAAGGCGACCTTGAGGTCCTCGACCTCCAGCAATGCGGTCATCAGTACCTCACTCTCGGGTCGACGAACGCGTAGAGCAGGTCGACCAGCAGGTTCGCCGCGACGATGAAGAAGGCCGCGAGCAGGGTGACGCCGAGGATGACGGGCTGGTCGGAACGGCCCAGGCCGTCGTAGAACAGCCGGCCGACACCCGGCAGGCCGAAGATGGACTCGGTGATGACGGCACCGGCCAGCAGGCCGCCGAGGTCCATGCCGAAGAGGGTGAGGATCGGCGTCATCCCGGCGCGCAGCCCGTGCTTGACGGTGACCGTCCGCGCCGGCAGGCCCTTGGCCCGGGCGGTGCGGATGTACGGCTCGGCCATCGCCTCGATCATCGAGTTGCGGCTCTGCCGGGCGTACATCGCCGCGTACAGCAGGGCCAGGGCGGTCCACGGCAGCAGCAGGTTGGAGGCCCAGGTGAAGGGGTTCTCGGTGAACTGGTGGTAGGAGGGGTAGGGCAGCAGCCCGGCCGTCCTGACGACGCCCCAGATCAGCATGATCGAGGTGAAGTAGACCGGCAGCGAGGCGGTGCCGACGGAGAGCACCATCAGCGTCCGGTCGACCGGCCGGCCCTTGCGCAGCGCCGAGGTGACGCCCGCGCCGAGGCCGAGGACCAGCCAGAGCACGGCCGCGCCGAGGGCCAGCGAGACGGAGACCGGCAGACGGTCGGTCAGCAGGTCCCACACCGGGAGCCCGTACTCGTAGGAGTAGCCGAGGCAGGGGAAGCCGCAGTGCACGGCGCTGGGCCCGGAGCCGTAGTCGCGGCCGGCGAAGATGCCGCCGAGGTAGGCGAGGAACTGGTCCCAGACCGGCTTGTCCAGGCCCATCGCGGCCTTGACGTCGGCCAGCCGCTCGGGGCTGCAGGTCTTGCCGCAGGCCGCCGCGGCCGGGTCGTTGGGCAGCAGGTAGAAGATGGTGAAGGTGATGGCGCAGATGGCGAGCAGGATGCCCGCCACGCCGAGCAGCCGGCGGCCGAGGTAGAGGATCACGACCGGCCTCCCCGGGGGTCGAGGATGTCGCGCAGCGCGTCCCCGAGCAGGGTGAAGGCGAGCACGGCGAGGAACAGGAAGGCGGTCGGGATCAGGAAGTACGTCGGGTCGGTCTCGTAGTACTTGATGCTCTCGGCGATCATCTGCCCCCAGGAGGAGGTCGGCGGGCGGACGCCCACGCCGAGGTAGCTGAGCGCGGCCTCGGTGGCGATCATGCCGGGGACGAGCAGCGTGGTGTAGGCGATGATCGGGCCGGAGACGTTCGGCAGGATCTCCCGGGTGAGGATCCGCCAGGAGCGGGCGCCGCCGACCTTGGCGGCCTCGACGTACTCGCGGTGCTTGAGCGACAGCGTCTGGCCGCGGACCACGCGGGCGATGCCGGGCCAGGTGAACAGGCCGATGACCAGGGTGATCAGCAGGATCCGGTTGACGTCCTCGGCCACCGACATCATCGCGATCATGAAGATCAGCGAGGGGAAGGACATCGTGAGGTCCATCAGCCGGGACAGCAGTGCGTCGGTGCGGCCGCCGAAGTAGCCGGCCGCGATGCCGGCCAGGGTGCCGGCGACCACCACGACGGCGGTCGCGGTGAAGGCGATCAGCAGGGAGACCTGCCCGCCGTGCAGCACCCGGGCGAACAGGTCGCGGCCGGTGATCGGCTCGACGCCCAGCCAGTGCCGGGTGCTGATGCCGCCGAAGTCGCCCCGGGGCGTGCCGCCCAGGTACGGGTCCACGGCGCGCTTGTCGAACTCCTCGGGGGACCAGCCGCCGAGCGAACCCAACGGCCCGGCCAGGGCGGCGGCCAGGACCAGCGCGCCGACCGTGATCAGCCCGAACCGGGCCGAGCCCCTGGCCCACAGCTGGTCCCCGACCTGCCGCCACGGCCCGCGCCCGGCGCTTTTCGCGGCGCCCGCCGCCGTGGCGTCGGCCACGGCGACGGGCTCAGTGGTGGTACTCATCGCTGCCGGCCCCTCAGCCCTTGCCCTTGGCGGGGTCCTTGAGGCCGACCACGGCGAGGTCGATCATGCCGGCGTAGCCGGAGTTGCCGAACGCACCGGCCACGTTGGTGCCCACCAGCAGGGGGCGGCGCTGCCACATCAGCGGGACGGCCGGGGCCTTCTTCATCAGGTCCTCGTCCAGCTGCTGCCAGGCCTTGTTGGCCTCGTTGACGTCCGTCATGGCCGCGATCTGGTCCATCCGGTCCATCGTGGCCTGGTCGCGGAACTGGCTCCAGTTGCCCTGGTTGCCCTTCTCCTTGATGGTCCGTCCGTCGAACAGGAACGGGAAGAAGGTGGCGGCGGACGGGTAGTCCGGACACCAGCCCTGGATGATCAGATCGGGGGCGTTCTTGATGTCGCCGACGGTGTCGGTGAAGGCCGACGGGTCCGTGGTGTTGACGGTGACCTGCACGCCGACCTTGGCCAGCGACTGCTGGATCGCCTCGGCGCGGGTCTTGTCGCCGAGCGAGACGGTGAGCGTGACCTTCAGGTCGGTCTTGCCCGCCTCCTTGAGCAGCGCCTTGGCCTTCTCCGGGTCGCCGGCCGCCGGGATCTTCAGCGGGTCGGCCTTGACGCCGCCGGTCAGCGACGGCGGCAGGTAGGAGGTCGCCACGTCGGTCACCGCCGGGCCGCCGAAGGCCGTCACCTGCGCCTCGCGGTCGACCGCCCACATCATCGCCTCGCGCACCTTCGGGTCGTCGAAGGGCGCCTTGGCGGTGTTCATGAACAGCATGTCGGTGCAGCCGGTGCGTTCGGCCGCCATGCGGGCCTTGACGTCCGCCTTGGGCATCACCTTGGCGACGGTCTCGTGCTGCATCCAGGGCATGTTGATGGCGTTGGCGTCGGCACCGTCGCTGGCGATGATCCGGTCGTCGGCCTGGCCGCCCTTGATGCCCTGGGTGACCACGACCTTGTCCGGGTAGGCCTTGCGGACGGTGTCGGTGGCCTGGTCCCAGTTGGTGTTGCGGACCAGAACCAGCTGCTTGCCGCGGTCGTAGCTCTCGATCTTGTACGGGCCGGAGGAGAACGGCCGGGAGTCGTACTGGGTGCCCTTCTCCTGGGACTGCGGCACCGGGGAGAAGGTCGGCAGGGTGACGGTGTCCGAGAACTCGGCGACCGGGCGCTTCAGGTGGAAGACGATGGTCCTGTCGTCCGGCGTCTCGATGCTCGCCAGGTGCTCGCCCGTCAGCGGGCCCTTGTAGTTCTCGCCGCCCGCCAGGTACTGGACCGCGTAGTCGGGGCCGCCGGTGAGGTCCGGGGAGAAGGACCGCTCGACGTTGTACTTGATGTCGGCGGACTTGATCGGGCTGCCGTCCTCGTACTTGAGGCCCTCCTTGAGGGTGAAGGTCCACACCTTGCCGCCCTCGGAGGACGTGCCCAGGTCGGTGGCGAGGTCCGGGACGATCTCGCTGCCGGCGGCACCCGGTTCGGACTTGAAGGTGGTCAGGGTGCGGTAGAGCAGCCGGGTCCCGAAGTCCATGTGCGGGACGGTCCAGTTGCGGGCCGGGTCGAGGTGGGCGAAGTCCTGGTTCGTCAGGACGGTGAGGGTGCCGCCCTTGGCCGGCGTCCCGCCGATGATCGAGCCGCTCTCCGCGCCCGGGCCCTTGGTGCTCGACGGGGCCGCGTCACCGCCGCTGTCGCTCTTGTCGTTCGTGCAGGCCCCGAGGCCGAGGGTGAGGGTCGCCGCGAGGGCCGCCGCGAGGGCGGCGTGGGTGCGCCTGGTCATGTGCAACTCCGCTGTGGGGGGCCTGATCCGGCCGCTCCGCTGTGTGACCCGTAACATAGTAATGTGAAATTGCACTGCACAAGAGGTGACGCCACCCGTTACCGAGCTGTGTCCGTGCTCGCACCCCGCCCGCGCCCGTGCCACACATCTCCCCAGCCCCGCCTAGGAGTTCACCGGTGACCCTCCGCCAGACCGGCCTCGCCACCGGGAGCCACGACCTCCCGGTCACCCCCGCCCTCGCCGCCTTCATGGGCACCCGATGGGCCGCCACCCCGCTCCCCGCCGACCGCCGCGTCCCCGGACACGACCGCTTCCCCGGCCGCCGAGCCCGCCTCTCCGCCGCCTTCCCCGGCGAACGGCTGATCGTCCCGGCCGGCCGGCTCAAGGTCCGCTGCAACGACCTCGACCACCGCTTCCGCCCGCACAGCGCCTACGTCTGGCTCACCGGACTCACCGGCGAGGACCAGGCCGACCACGTCCTCGTCCTCGAACCGGCCGGCCCCGAGGGCCACGAGCCGGTCCTCTACCTGCGCCCCCGCTCCCCCCGCGACGGCGGCGAGTTCTACCGCGACCGCCGCTACGGCGAGTTCTGGGTCGGTCCCCGGCCCGACCTCGGCGAAGCCGCCCGGCTCACCGGGGTGCGCACCCGACACCTCGACGACCTGGACACCCTGCTCACCGGCCCCCAGCCGCCCACCCGGGTCCTGGCCGGCACCGACGCCCTGGTCGACGAGGCCACCGGGCGTCCCGGCCCCTTCGCCCACCCCGACGGCGAACTGGCCGCCGTGCTCTCCGAGTTGCGCCTGGTCAAGGACGAGTGGGAGGTCGGCCAGCTACAGCTCGCCGTCGACCACACCGTCACCGGCTTCGAGGACGTCGTCCGCGCCCTGCCCACCGCTCTGCGCCACCACCGCGGCGAACGCTGGATCGAAGGCGTCTTCGACCTGCGCGCCCGCGCCGAGGGCAACGGCACCGCCTACACCACCATCGCCGCCTCCGGCGCCCACGCCTGCGTCCTGCACTGGATCCGCAACGACGGCGCCCTCGACCCGAACTCCCTGCTCCTGCTGGACGCCGGCGTCGAGACCGACACCCTCTACGCCGCCGACATCACCCGCACCCTCCCGCTCGGCGGCACCTTCACCCCCGTCCAGCGCCAGGCCTACGAGCTCGTCCTCGCCGCGCAGAGCGCCGGCATCGCCGCCCTGCGCCCCGGCGCCCGCTTCCGCGACTTCCACCGCGCGGCGATGCGGGTCATCGCCGAGGGCCTCGCCGACTGGGGCGTCCTGCGCGTCCCCGCCGACCAGGCCCTCGCCGAGGACAACGGCCTGTACCGCCGCTACACCCTCTGCGGCAGCGGCCACATGCTCGGCCTCGACTACCACGACTGCGCCGCGTCCCGCGCCGACCGCTACCTCGACGGTGTCCTGGAGGCGGGCATGGTCCTCACCGTCGAACCCGGCCTCTACCTCCAACCCGACGACGAGACCCTCCCCGTCGAGCTCCGCGGCCTCGGCATCCGCATCGAGGACGACCTCGTGATCACGGAGGACGGCGCCCACCTGATGTCGGGCGCCCTCCCGAGGACGGCCAGGGACATCGAGGCCTGGATGGCCACCCTGCTGGCCTGAACCCGTCCGACGACGCGCGCGCCGGGCGCACTACCCCTGTGCGGAGCGCCAGAGGTCGGTGACGATCGCCTCCGCCGGGCCGGAACGGGCCAGGTGGTGGGCCGTGCCTGCCCAGAGGTGCATGGCTTCCGTGTCCTCGCGGCGGGTGGCGGCGGCGCGCAGCGGGGCGGTGAGGTGGTGGACCTCGGGGTAGGCGGGCGGGGCGTAGGGGCCGTGGCGGTCGATGAAGGCGTTGCGCAGGCCCCGAGCCGGGCGGCCGGTGAAGGCGCGGGTGACGGTCGTCTCCGGGAGTTCGGTGAGCGCCGCCCGGTGTGCCGCCGAGGCGCCCGACTCGTCGGAGCGCAGCAGGGCCGTCCCCAGCTGCACCGCGACCGCCCCGGCCCGCAGCGCCGCCGCGACGGCCGCGCCGTCGCCGAGCCCGCCGGCGGCGACCAGCGGCAGCCCCGTCACCTCCCGCACCGCGGGCAGCAGGCGGAGCAGCGGCACCTCCCCCGGCACGTCCGCGACCCGGTGGGTGCCCCGGTGCCCGCCCGCCTCCGGGCCCTGCACGCACAGCGCGTCCATCCCGACGGCCTCCGCCGCCCGTGCCTCCTCCGGCGTGGTGACCGTGCCGACCTGCAGCGTCCCGGCGGCCCTGAGCGCCGAGGCCTCCTCCGCCGTCGGCAGGCCGAAGGTGTACGAGACCACCGGCACCGGGTCCGCGAGCAGCACGGCGAGCTTGGCCTCCCAGTCGTCCCGGTCCGGCTGCCCGCTCTCCTCCGGCAGCGTCACTCCCCACCGCTCGGCCTCGGGCTGCAGTCGCTCCCGGTAGGCGGCGACGGCCGCCCGGTCCCCGGGAGGCGAGGGGACGAAGAGGTTCACCCCGTACGGCCGATCGCTCGATTTCCGTACCAGCGCGACCTGTTCGGCCATCGCCGCGGCGCTCCGGTACCCCGCGGCGAGGAAGCCCAGTCCGCCGGCCCGGTTCACCGCGGCCACCAGCTCGGGGGTCGAGGCCCCGCCCGCCATCGGCGCGGCGATCACCGGCACGGCAAGCTCGTCGAGACGCACGGCCATCAGGGGCTCCTCACACTGCTGCGGGTACGGACCGACCTCCCACCCTACGCCCGCCCGTTCAACTCCGGCCCCCGCCAACGGAAGCAGCCTGCCCGCGGCAGCGCCTGCCGCGCCCGCCCCTACCGGATCAGGCCCCGCCCCCGCGCCTCCCGCACCGCGGCCGTGCGCGAGTCGACGCCCAACTTGGTGTAGACGTGCACCAGGTGCGACTTCACCGTGGCCTGGCTCAGGTGCAGCCGCTGGCTGACCTGCTGGTTGGTGAGCCCGTCGGCGACCAGCCCGAGCACCTCGGTCTCCCGGGCGCTGAGCGCCGCCGCCGGCGTGCGCATGCGTTCCAGCAGCCGGTCGGCGACGCTGGGCGCCAGCGCGGAGCGCCCGGCCGCGGCCGCCCGTACGGCCTGGGCCAGTTGCTCCGGGGGCGCGTCCTTCAGCAGGTACCCGGTGGCGCCCGCCTCCAGGGCGGGCAGGGTGTCCGCGTCGGTGTCGTACGTGGTGACGACCAGGACCCGCGGCGCGCCCGCCCGGGCGGTGATCGCCGCCGTGGCCTGTGCGCCGTTCATGGCCGAGCCGGGCCCGAACTGCAGGTCCATCAGCACCACGTCGACGCCCGCCTCCGCGGCCAGTTCGACGGCCCGTTCGGCGGTCGCCGCCTCCGCCACGATCGCGAAGTCCGGTTCGCTCTCCAGCACGGCCCGCAGTCCGGCGCGCACCACCGGGTGGTCGTCCGCGATCAGCAGCCGGATCACGACGCCGCCCCCGGCCCCGGCACGGCGGGCCCGGCCGGCCCGGCGGGCAGCTGCACGGCCACCGCCGTGCCCTCCCCCGGCGCGGACTCCACCGTGAAGGTGCCGCCGAGGGCCCGGGCCCGGGCCCGCATCGAGGGCAGTCCGAACCCGCCGTCCCCGCCGGTGCGGCCGGCGACCGCCGCCGGTTCGAACCCGGCCCCGTCGTCGAACACGTCCAACGCCACCTCGCCCTCCATGTAGCTGAGTGTCACCTCGGCGCACGAGGCCTTCGCGTGCCGGACGGTGTTGCCGAGCGCCGACTGCGCGATCCGCAGCAGCGCGACCTCGTGGGCGGCCGGCAGCCGGACCGGGTCACCGGAGACGTGCAGTTTCACCGCCAGGCCGGTCTGCGCCGTCGTCGTCGCGCACAGCCTCTCCAGCGCGACCGGCAGCGGATCGCCGTCCAGCGCGGGCGGGGTGAGCGCGCGGACGAAGCGCCGGGCCTCGTCGAGGTTGTCCTGGGCGGCCTGCCGCGCCTGTTCGACGTAGCCGGCGGCGGCCTCGGTGCGCTCGGGCAGGGCCCGCTGGGCCGCCCGCAGCAGCAGCTGGATGGAGCTGAGGCTCTGCGCGAGGGTGTCGTGGATCTCCCGGGCGAGGCGCTCGCGTTCGGCCGTCACTCCGGCGGCGTGGTGGGCGGCGGCGAGGTCGGCGCGGGCGGCGGTGAGTTCGTCGATCAGCCGGCGCCGTTCCTCGCTCTCCCGGTAGAGCGCCTGGTAGCCGAGCACGGTGGCGGTGGCGACGGCCGCGCCGAGGGCGGGCCCGATCGAGGCGGCGAGGCTGAAGCTGTGCTGGTGCCAGGACCACGCAGCGATGGCCGCGGCGGCGGTCAGCGCGACGGCCACCAACCCGCCGCGCCGCCCGAGCAGGTGCAGTTCCAGGAAGTACAGCGGGAAGGCCAGCCAGACGCCGTCCTGGGTGGCGACCAGGACGCCCGCCCAGGTGACGCCGAGCAGGACCAGCCACAGCGCGGCGGCCCGGCGCGAGCGGCGGACGGCGGCCAGCTGCGGCCCGACGGCGTAGACGGCGGCCATCGCGGTGGCCGCGGCGGCGACCGCCGCCGGGTCGCCGCCGCGGTCGGCGAAGACGGCCCGGGCGACGGCGAGTGCGAGGAGGCCCGCCACGAGCAGGTGCAGGCAGACCTGGAGGACGCGGGCGACGGGGGTGGTTCTGGTTCGTTCGGTCGCCATCCCTCCAGCCTAAGTTCCACCCGCCGGGCCCGGCATCAATCAAAAGGTTGAGCTCCGCTTCTGCCCTTTGATGCCCAGGATGCAATCCCCGGCTCGATGCCTCCGGGCCCCCCGGTCCACGACGGTGGAAGCGTCGGAAAACACCCGTGCAGAGGAAGGCCCACCGTGTTCGTCGCCTGGAGGGACCTGAGGTTCGCCAAGGGGCGGTTCGCCCTGATGGGAACCGTCATCGTCCTGATCACCGTCCTGGTCGGCCTGTTGTCCGGTCTGACCGCCGGCCTCGGCCGCCAGAACATCTCCGCGATCACCGGCCTGCCCGCCGACCACCTGGTGTTCTCCAAGCCGGCCGACGGGCAGGAGCTGTCCTTCACGGACTCCCAGGTCACCCCCGAGCAGTGGCAGGCCTGGGCCCGCGAGCCCGGCGTCACCTCCGCCCAGCCGCTCGGCATCACCACCACCAAGGCCGCCGCGGGGCAGCGCACCGCCGCGCTCTCCGCCTTCGGCGTCCCGGACGGCTCCGGGCTCGCCCCGCAGGGCTCCCGGATCGCCCCCGGCCAGGCGGTGCTGTCGAAGACGGCCGCCGAGAACCTGGGCGGCCTCGTCCCCGGCGCCGAATTCACGATGGCCGGGCACCCGCTGCGGGTCGCGGCGGTCGAGGGCGATGCCGCCTACAGCCACACCCCGGTGATCTGGACCGGCCTCACCGACTGGCAGCAGTTCGCCCCGGGCGGCGCCGGCCACGCCACCGTCATCGCGCTCACCACCGCGAAGGGCGCCGACCTCGCCGGCGCCGACGCCCGCCACGGCACCGAGACCCGCACCCGCGACGACGCCCTCGCCGCGATCGGCTCGTACACCTCGGAGAACGGCTCCCTGCAGCTGATGCGCGGCTTCCTGTTCGCCATCTCGGCACTGGTGATCGGCGCGTTCTTCACCGTCTGGACGATCCAGCGCAGCGGCGATGTCGCCGTCCTCAAGGCCCTCGGCGCCTCCACCCGCTACCTGCTGCGCGACGCGCTCGGCCAGGCCGTCCTGCTGCTGGTGCTCGGCACCCTGCTGGGCACCGCGGTCGCGGCGGGTTTCGGCGCGCTGATCGGCTCCGCCGTCCCCTTCGTCCTGGACGCCCCGACCGTCCTGCTGCCCGCCGCCGTCATGATCGCCCTCGGTGCGATCGGCGCGGCCCTGTCCATCCGCCGGATCACCTCCGTCGACCCGCTGACCGCCCTGGGGAGCGCCCGATGACCCTGGCCCTCGACCGCATCACCCTCACCTACCCGGACGGCGACGGCCGCCTCACCGCCCTGGACGACGTCTCGCTGAACGTCCCCGAGGGCTCGATCACCGCCGTCGTCGGCCCGTCCGGCTCCGGCAAGTCCAGTCTGCTGGCGGTGGCCGCCACCCTGATCACCCCGGACTCGGGGCGGGTCGTCATCGACGGCACCGACACCGCGGGCCTCAGCCGGGCGGACCTCACCGCACTGCGTCGTACGAAGATCGGCATCGTGTTCCAGCAGGCCAACCTGCTGCCCTCGCTCACCGCCGTCGAACAGCTCCAGGTGATGGCCCACCTCGACGGCCGCGCCCCCCGCGAAGCCCTCCCCCGCGCCCTGGAACTGCTGGACGCCGTGGGCCTGCGCGACCAGGCGGGGCGCCGCCCGCACCAGCTCTCCGGCGGCCAGCGCCAGCGCGTCAACATCGCCCGCGCCCTGATGAACGACCCCACGGTGCTGCTGGTGGACGAGCCCACCAGCGCCCTCGACCACGAACGGGGCGCCGCCGTCCTGGACCTGATCACCGAGCTCACCCACCGCCGGGCGACGGCCACCGTCCTGGTCACCCACGACCGGACGCACCTGACCGCCGTCGACCGGATCGCCGAGGTCCACGACGGGAAGCTGACCCTGCCGGCCGCGGTCGGCTAGGACAGCAGACCGCCGATGTCCAAGGTCACCGCCGTCCCGGGCAGCGTGAACACCTGCCCGGGACGGCGGACGACCCGCTGCCGGTACTCTCCGCCCTCGGGCTCGGTCAGCACCACCACCTGCCGATCGGTCCGGTCCACGATCACGTAGGCCGGCACCCCGGCCAGCGCGTACGCGGCGGGCTTCCTGGTGAGGTCGCTGCACAGCGCGGCCGACGTCACCTCCAGCACCAGGCGGAAGACCTTCGGGTCGTAACAGTCGTACGCGACCACGTGGTCGTCGCTTGAGGCGTCGACGATCGACAGATCGGGCATCGCGAAGTCGTCCGGGCCGGTGGGCAGCCGGATCGCGAGCCGCTGGAAGACCTCTACGATCCCGTCGTCCAGGCCGGCGTCGTGGCAGGCGCGCACCACGCGCTTCAGGATTCGGGCATGCCGCATGTCCGGGGCGGGCTCGACGGACACCTCACCGCCGAGCACCTCCACCCGGTGTCCGGGAAAGCGCTCGAAAAGAGCCTCGGCCATGAAGAGCGCACTGCTCTGCACAGAGATCGTCATTTCTTGGCGATGAGCAAATCGTCCACGGCAAGCGTCACACCGGCTCCGATCGACTCCGGCAAGGTGAACGTCTGCCCCGGGTGGTGGACGGCGTGCACCCGGTACTCGCCGCCTCGTGGCTCAGTCAGTACCATGACCTTCTGGTTCTTGCGATCGATGATGACGTAAACGGGAACTCCCGCTTCGGCATAGATCCCGGGCTTGATCTTGACGTCGGACAGATGGTTGGACGACGTGACCTCCGCAACCAGCCGAAAGATCACCGGGTCGTAGCAGTTGTGCTCGATCAGGTGATCCTGGTAATCGGCATCGACAAGAGACAGGTCGGGAATCGCGTAGTCGGACGCGCCTCCGGGGAGCCACATTCCCATTCCCTGAACCAGTCGGGATGTCTCACCGTGAAGTCCCGCAGCCCACAGCGGGATCATGAGGTCGGTGAGCGTTTCCGCGTGCGGCCCGTCGGGAGGCGGTGTCACGGTGATCTGGCCTCCGATGATCTCGACCCTGTGGCCCACCAGCTGCTGAGAGATCAGCTCGGCGGCCTGCAGCAGCGTCGGCTGCTCCATGGGCTCTTCCACAGCTGCGGCGGACATGGATTTCCTCCTGACTGCCGATGTCGAGAGCATCATCGTAGAACCCGGGCGCCCTCCCACGCCCGATCGTCAGCCTTCACCCGGACGAGTGGTTTGACCCCTTACCGGGCGCGCAGGCGCAGCGCGGGGCGCTCCGGCTCGGCCGCCTCGTCCTGGCCCGCCCACAGCGAGCGGACGTGGCTGAGGTGCCGCGTCATGCAGGCCTCGGCCGCCTCGGCGTCGCCGGAGATCATCAGGTCCAGCAGCTCCAGGTGCTCCTCCGCCGAGGACACCAGCTCGCCGCGCTCGTCGAGGCGGTTGAGGCCGTAGAGGCGCGAGCGCTTGCGCAGGTCGCCGACGACGTCGACCAGCCGCGCGTTGCCGGCCAGGCCGAGCAGGTCGAGGTGGAACTGCCGGTCGGCCTCCAGGTAGCCGATCAGGTCGTGCTTGCGCGCCGCCGCGACGATCGCCTCGGCCTGCGGGCGCAGCTGCTCCAGCTGGTCCTTGGTCGCGGAGCGCGTCACCCGGCCGACCGTCGGGACCTCGATCAGGGCGCGGATCTCGGTGTAGTCGTCCAGGTCGCGCTCGGTGAGTTCGGTGACCCGGAAGCCCTTGTTGCGGACGGCCTCGACCAGGCCTTCGCGGGCGAGGTCGAGCATGGCCTCGCGGACCGGGGTCGCGGAGACGCCGAAGTCGGCGGCGAGGGCGGGCGCCGAGTAGACGACGCCGGGGCGCAGTTCGCCGGAGATCAGGGCCGCCCGGAGTGCGTGGGCGACCTGGTCGCGAAGCCGCTCCTGGACGGAGATCAGGGTGCGGGATTTGAGGTCGGCCATGGTGTTCCTCCGGATGGGTGCAGAACACCAGCGTACAATGTCACGTTACGTTGCGTGCGCAACTGTCCGTGGTTCGAACGGCCCGTCAAGCCCGCCGTCGCTCATGGTGGCAGCGGCCGTCGGCCGTGACAACGGCCGACGGCACACGATCTGCCCCTGCGGTCGGGGCTACGCCCGACGGAACTGCCCGACCAGCGTGGTCAGGCTCGCCGCGCCGTTCCCGGACTCCGCGCCCCGCCGGAACTTCTCCGCCAGGAGGGCGGGCAGCGCGCCGTCGACCCCGGAGGCCTCCGCGGTGTGCCGGACGTGCTCGATGCTCGCGAGTGCCATCGTCACCCGGTCGACGTCCCCGCGGTGGTCGCCGGCGGCGATCCGCGGCGCGTAGAACGCCTGGAAGCCGGGCAGCGAGGCGGCCGTCGAGCTCAGGTACGGCAGGAACTGCTCGGCCGTGATCCCGTTGGCCTCGGCGATCGCCGTGGCGTGCAGGTAGCCGACCAGGGAGGTCCAGAACAGGTCCATCTGGATCTGGTAGTACAGCTGCGCCAGCCCGGGGTCGTCGCCCCGGTAGTCGGCGCCGGTGAGCACCTCCAGGGCGGCCCGGTGCCGCTGGAACAGCTCGACCGGCCCGCTGTAGAAGGTGGACGACCCGGGGCTGCCGATGCCCGAGGGCGGCACCTGCACACCGCCGGTCAGGTGCCCGGCGCCGAGCCCGGCGAGCCGGCGGGCGGCCTCGCGGGCCCGCTCGGGGGTGTCCGAGCTGAGGTTCACGACGGCCTTGCCCTTGAGGACCGGTGCCACGGCGTCCAGGACCGCGAACACCGCGTCGTAGTCGGTGAGGCTGAGCACGACCAGTTCGTTCGCCGCCACCGCCGCCTGCGCGCTCGGCGCCGACTCCGCGCCCCGGGCGACGAGTTCACCGTCCCGCCCGGCCGTGCGGTTCCACACCGTGACGGCGTACCCGGCATCCAGGTACGCCCCGGCCATGGCCCGCCCCATCGGGCCGAGCCCGATCACCGTCACCGACCGCCCCGACGGCTCCGACCGCTTCGACGGCTCCGACGGCTCCGACCGGTTCGACCTCTGCTGCCGCTCGACGGACATGCAGCTACCCCCTCCGCTAGAACGAACGCTCTATCCAGAACGCCGGGCCGACGCTAACACAGCTCTGGAACGAACGCTCTATTCATTTCATCGGCTAGGATCACGCCGTGAAGACGCCCGATGCGCCCGAGACCCCCGCGAAGACCACTGCCGCCCCCGTCGGCACCCGCGAGCGGATCGTCCGGGCCACCTCCCGGCTGCTGCAGCGCCAGGGGTACGAGGGCACCGGGATCAAGCAGATCTCCCGCGAGGCCGGGGCCACCCTCGGCTCCGTCTACCACTTCTTCCCCGGCGGGAAGCAGGAGTTGGCCGCCGAGGCGATCCGGCACGGGGACGAGGAGTTCGCCGTCCTGCTGCGCGCCGGGCTCGGCTCCTCGGCGGACCTCGGCGAGGCGATCGTCGCCTGCACCACGATGCTCGCGCGGGAGCTGCGCGCCTCCGACTGGCAGGACGGCTGCCCGATCAGCAGCACCGCCCTGGAAACGGTCGGCCGCGCGCCGGGGATCGAGCAGGCCGTGGCCGAGGCCTTCGCCAACTGGCGGGCCGTCGTGGTGGAACACCTGGTCGCGGCGGGCATCGACGGGCGGGACGCCGGCGAACTGGCCGGCACGGTCATCAGCACCCTGGAGGGCGCCGAGCTCGCCGCCCAGGTCGCCCGCAGCGAGGAGCCGCTGCTGGTCAGCGGCAAGCACCTGGCCCGGCTGCTCGCGACCTACTGCTGACCGCACCGCGGCACGCAGAAGGAGCCGGCCCGGCGGGGGATCCCTTCCCACCGGGCCGGCTCCGGCCCCACGACTCCCGACCACCACCGGGAGCAACGGACTTGGGCATCGAGATCGCCCTGTACGACGGCCGCCCGAACAGCGGCCGGACCACCGGCCTGCTGCACCTGTCGGTCGACCACGGCGGCGCGCTCGCCGAAGCCCTGGCCGCGCACACCGGCCCGGCCGACCACCGGCTCGGCCGGATCGACCCGCACCGCGACACCCACCTCGACGAGCAGGACGCGGCGGCCGCCTTCGAGGAAGCCACCGCGCTGCTCGCCCGCTGCACCACCGAGGCGCAGCGGGCGGCCGTCCGCGACCTGCGCAACCTGCTCGCCGACTGCGCCGCGACACCGGGCAGTCGGATCTGCTTCATCGGCGACTGAGCCGCTACGGCAACGCGGCACCCGCCCGGTGCACCTCGGCCGCGACCGCCAGGTCCTCCCAGGCCATCCCGACGCTCTTGAAGAACCGCGGCCGCCCGGTCGGCAGCAGCGCGTCGCCGCGCACCAGCTCGGCCAGGTTCCACAGCTGCCGCCCGGCCACGCCCGCCATCAGCAGGTCCCCGGCCTCCCGGACCGCGACCGAGCGCGCCTCCACGTAGAGTTCGGCCCGCTCGACCAGCGCCGCGTCCACCTCCCGCGCGTCCGGCTCGTGCGAGCCGACCGCCGCCACCGCCGCGTGCGCGGGCACCAGCGCCCCGTCGAACAGCGGTGTGCGCGCGGTGGTGCAGCAGACCACCAGGTCCGCCTCCGCGACCGCCTCCGGCCCGCCGACGGCGGCTGCCAGCCCGAGCCGCTGCCCGTACGCCACCAGCGCCCCGGCCCGCCCGGCGTCGCGCGCGACCACCGTGAGCCGGGTCAGCGGCCGGACGGCCAGCAGCGCGTCGAGGTGCCCGTACGCCTGCGGTCCGGATCCGAACAGCACCAGGTGCGCGGCCTCCGGCACCGCCAGCCGGCGCAGTGCGGCCACGGTGACGGCCGGCGTGCGCAGCGCGGTGAGCGCGGCACCGTCCAGCAGGGCGATCGGCTGCAGGGTGGGCCCGTCCAGCAGCAGGTAGCTGCCGGTGATCCGGGGCAGCCCGTGCCGCGGGTTGTCCGGCGCCACCCCGGCGATCTTCACGCCCGCGTACGGCCCGGCGACGGCCGGCATCATCAGCAGCTCGCCGGCCGGTACCGGCACGGCCGACCGGGCGGGTGCCGCTTCCGGGTCGAACCCGTCCAGCAGCACCCGCTCGATCGCCCCCACTGCCCCGGCGGGCCCGACGCCGCCGGTGCCCTTCACGGCGTACTGGAGCGGCACAACCGCCGTACCGGGCCGGGCAGTCGGCTTCACAGGAGGAACCCCGTCCCCAGTTCGTCGTCCGGCGCCAGCACGAAGCCGTGCTCGCCGGTGCGGCAGGCCGTCCCGCCGACCTCGGTGACGACGCCCTCGCCCAGGGGGTCCCCGCCCGGGAGCACCCGGCCGGTGAACACCGTGCCGATGACCGACTCGTGCCGCAGCGGCTCGCCCGGGGCCAGCCGGCCCTCGGCGGCGAGCACCGCGAGCCGGGCGGAGGTTCCGGAGCCGCACGGCGAGCGGTCGATCTGCCCGTCGGCGAAGACGGTGACGTTCCGCTGGTTCAACACCCCCTCTTCCGAGGGGAGTTCGTCGTGGAGGATCACGCCGTACACCCCGGACAGCCGGGGGTCGGTCGGGTGCGCCACCGCCTCCGAGTCCGCCAGGGCCGCCCTGATCTCCCGCCCCGCGGCGGTGAGTTCGGCCAGCTGCGCCGGCTCCACGGCCAGCCCCAGCGCGGCGGCCGGCACGGAGGCGTAGCAGGCGCCGGAGTGCGCGACGGCGACCTCGACCGTGCCGCGCGAGGTCCGCACCGGCAGCTTCAGCGCGCTCACCCGGGTGGGCACGTTGCGGAAGGTGACCCCGGTGGTGCGCCCCCCGGCCCGGTGGACCAGCGCGGTGACCCGGCCGGAGGGCACGTCGATCCGCACCGGCGCCACGCCGTCCTCGGGGGACGCGACCAGTCCGGAGTCCACCGCCCAGGCGCCGAGCGCGATGGTGCCGTGCCCGCAGGCCGTCGAGTAGCCGTCCTTGTGCCAGAACAGCACGCCGAGGTGCGCCCCGTCGTCGTCCGGCGGCACCAGGAACCCGCCGTACATCCCGGCGTGGCCGCGCGGCTCCCGGGTGAGCAGCTGCCGGACGTCGTCCAGCGCGCTGGGCCGGGGCGCGGTGGCGCTGCCGCCCGCGCCGAGCGCGATGGCCCGCCGTTCGGCGACGGTCTCGCCGGGGATCGCCGGTGCGCCGTCCAGCACGATCCGGAACGGCTCGCCGGCGGTGTGGTAGTCGACGGTGCGGACGTACATCAGGCGCCACCGCCCGGCAGCACGCTGACGGTCCGGCTGACGGTGTAGAAGTCCAGTGCGGCCTGGCCCTGTTCGCGCTCGCCGTGGCTCGCGCCCTTGGCCCCGCCGAAGGGCAGGTGGAAGTCGACGCCGCTGGACGGCGCGTTGACCCGGATCATGCCCGCGTCCAGCCGGTCGGCGGCGGCCAGCGCCACGTCCAGGCTGCGGGTGTGCACCGAGGTGGAGAGGCTGTGCGGGGTGTCGTTGGCGAGCGCGATCGCCTCGTCCAGGTCGGCGGCCGCGTGCAGCACGGCGACCGGGCCGAAGAACTCCTCGCGGGCCAGCGGGTGTTCGGCCGGTACCCCGGCGAGCAGGGTCGGCTCGACGTACCAGCCGGCCCGCTCGGGCACCCCGCCGCCGGTGAGCACCTCGGCGCCGGCCGCCACGGCCGAGCCGACGGCGAGGGTCAGCCGCTCCCGGGCGGCGGAGTTGACCACCGGCCCGCACACCGAGTCGTCCACCGCCGCCAGCGCCTTGACCAGCGCCTCGCGCAGCGGCTCGTACGCGGCGCCGACCGCGATCACCCGGCTGGTGGCGGTGCACTTCTGGCCGGCGTACCCGGCGATGGCGGCCGCGATGTGGCCGGCGGCCTGCGCGATGTCGGCGTCCGGCAGCACCAACGCGGCGTTCAGCCCGCCGAGTTCGGCCTGCACCGGCACCCCGCGCTCGGTCGCGGCGCGCACCACGGCCCGGCCGACGCCGGTCGAGCCGGTGAAGGAGACCACGTCCGCCGCCTCGACCAGCGCCGCGCCCTCCTGCGCGCCACCGGGCAGCACGGTGAGCACGTCCTCGGGCAGGCCGGCACCGAGGGCCAGCTCCGCCAGCCGCAGCGCGCACGCCGTCGCCTCGGGCGCGGGCTTGAGGACCGCCGTGTTACCCACCGCCAGCGCCGGCGCGGCCTTCCAGGTCGGGATCGCCAGCGGGAAGTTCCACGGCGCGATCAGCCCGGCCACCCCGTACGGGCGGCGCCGGGTGAGCAGCAGTCCGGGCCCGGCTGCGGTCTCGTGCACCGCCCCGGAGGCCGCGTACGGCGCCTGCGCGTAGTAGCGCCAGATCGCCGCGGTCCGGGCGACCTCGCCGCGCGCCTCGGCGAGCGGCTTGCCGACCTCGCGCACGATCAGCGCGGTCAGCTCCTCCGCGTGCGCCTCGACCGCGTCGGCGATCCGGCCGAGCGCCGCCGACCGGGCGCCCGCGCCGGCCGCGAGCCAGCCGGCCTGCGCGGTGCGCGCCCGCCCGACGGCGGCCCGGACGGCCTCGGCGCCGGGTTCCTCGACGGCGACCACGAGGTCGTCCGGATCGGCGGGGTTGTACGAGGTGATGGTCACGACTTGCAGCCCTTCAGGGGAGGTGCGGAGCAGGAGACCGCCGGTTTCGGTGCCGGGAGCCCGCCGGGTTCGGAGCCGGGAGCGCGCCCGGCCGGAACAGCAGGCCCGCCCGGCCGCAGCAGCAGGAGGCCCGGCCGGAACAGGCGGCCCGCCGGTTCAGAGCAGGAAGCCCGCCGGGAACGGGTCACTGGGGTCGAGGAAGTACTGGGCGGTGCCGGTGACCCAGGCGCGCCCGGTGACGGTGGGCACCACGGCGGGCCGCCCGGCCACCTCGGTCCCCTCGACCAGCCGCCCGATGAAGGTCGTGCCGATGAAGGAGTCGTTGCGGAAGTCCTGCCCGAGCGGCAGTTCCCCGCGCGCGTGCAGCTGCGCCATCCGCGCCGAGGTGCCCGTCCCGCAGGGCGAGCGGTCGAACCAGCCGGGGTGGATGGCCATCGCGTGCCGGGAGTGCTCGGCGGTGGAGCCGGGGGCGAGCAGCTGGACGTGGTGGCAGCTGTGGATGGACGGGTCCTCGGGGTGGACCGGCCGGTCGGGGCTCGCGTTGATCGCGTCCATCATCGCGAGGCCCGCGTCCAGGATCTCCTGCTTGCGCTCGCGCTCGAAGGGCAGCCCGAACTCGGCGAGCGGCAGGATGGCGTAGAAGTTGCCGCCGTAGGCGAGGTCGTAGGTCACCGTGCCGTAGCCGGGCACCTCGATCTTGCTGTCCAGGGCGACGGAGTAGGAGGGCACGTTGCGGATGGTCACCGCCTTGGCGGCGCCGTCCTCGACGTGCACCTCGGCGACCACCAGCCCGGCCGGGGTGTCCAGCCGTACGGTGGTGACCGGCTCGACCACCGGCACCATCCCGGTCTCCACCAGCACGGTGGCGACCCCGATGGTGCCGTGCCCGCACATCGGCAGCAGTCCGGAGACCTCGATGTAGAGCACGCCGAAGTCGGCGTCCGGCCGGGTGGGCGGCTGCAGGATGGCGCCGCTCATCGCCGCGTGGCCGCGCGGCTCGTACATCAGCAGGGTGCGGAAGTGGTCCAGGTGCTGCTGGAAGTGCACCCGGCGCTCGGCCATGGTGGCGCCGGGGATGACGCCGAAGCCGCCGGTGATCACCCGGGTCGGCATGCCCTCGGTGTGCGAGTCGACGGCGTGGAACACGTGACGGCTGCGCATGGGTCACAACTCCCGTACAGGTTCTGGTGGTTGATGGGGGGCCTGGCCGGCTGCGCGGGCAGCCGGCCGGGAGGCGGCACGGCTAGGCGAGGCCTTCGGCCAGGGCCTTCTCGGTGGCGGCCCGCACGGCCGCCTCGATCTCCGGGGTGAGCGGCTGGCGCGGGGCCCGGACCGGACCGCCGGGGCGCCCGGCGAGGTCCATCGAGAGCTTGATGGCCTGGACGAACTCGGTCTTGGAGTCCCAGCGCAGCAGCGAGTGCAGCGACTTGTAGAGCGGCAGCGCCGTCTCCAGGTCGTGCTTGACAGCGGCGTCGTAGAGCGCCACCGAGGCCTCCGGCAGCGCGTTCGGGTAGCCGGCGATCCAGCCGACCGCACCGGCCAGCGCCAGCTCCAGCAGCACGTCGTCGGCGCCGATCAGCAGGTCCAGTCCGGGGGCCAGCTCGGCGATCTCGTACGCCCGGCGGACGTCCCCGCTGAACTCCTTGACGGCGACGATCGAGCCCTCGCCGTGCAGCTGGGCGAGCAGCGCGGGGACGAGGTCCACCTTGGTGTCGATCGGGTTGTTGTACGCGACGATCGGCAGGCCCGCCTTGGCGACCTCGGCGTAGTGCGCGCGCACCGAGGCGTGGTCCGCCCGGTAGGCGTTCGGCGGCAGCAGCAGCACGGAGCCGGCGCCGGCCTCGGCGGCCTGGTCGGCCCAGCGGCGGGACTCGGCGCTGCCGTATGCGGCCACGCCGGGCATGACCCGGGCGCCGTCGCCGGCCGCCTCGACGGCCACCTCGACGACCCGGGCGCGCTCCTCGGCGGTGAGCGTCTGGTACTCGCCCAGCGAGCCGTTGGGGACGACGCCCTCGCAGCCGGAGTCGATCAGCCAGCGCACGTGCTCGGCGTAGGCGTCGTAGTCGACGGAGTGGTCCGGGCGCAGCGGGATCGTGGTGGCGACCATGATGCCGCGCCAGGGACGGGCGGTGTCGTGGGGGGTGATGGACACGATGGACTCCTTGGTGAGGTGTGACATTTTATAAGCAGGGACAGGCCGGAGACAAGGTCCCCGGCCCGTCCGTTCGACGGCGGGCATCGGTTCCACAGCGGGCGTCGGTTCGTCGGCGGGCGCCGGTTCCACGGCGGGCGCAGCTTCGTCGGCGGTCGCCGGTTCGGCGGCGCGCCCGTCACGACTCCTGGGTGGGCCCCGCCGCCAGCTGCGAGAGCGGCACCGGACAGCCCAGCGGCCGCCGGTCGGGCCCCGGACCGCCCGGATCCCCAGCCGGGCCGGCCAGACACGCCACGGCCGGACCGCACATCCGCCCCTGGCACCAGCCCATCCCGGCCCGGGTGAGCAGCTTGACGGTGCGCGGATCGCCCGCGCCCAGCTCGTCCACGGCCTCCCGGATCGCCGAGACCGGCACCTCCTCGCACCGGCAGACGTCGGTGTCCGGGCGCAGCCAGCCGGTCCAGCCCGGCCCCGGCCGGTGGGCCGCGGCCATGAGCTCGGCGAAGGCCCGCAGCCGGGAGCGCCGGCGCAGCAGCGCGGCCGTCGGCAGCGCCCCGGCCACCGCGTGCGCGGCCAGCTCGCCCTCGGCGAGCGCGAGGTCGGCGCCGCCGACGCCGTTGGTCTCCCCCGCCGACCAGAGGCCGGGGACGCTGGTGCGCAGCCGGGCGTCGACCGCCAGCGCGACCGCGCCGTCCGGTCCGGCCGTGGTCCGCGCGCCCAGCTCGGTGGCCAGGTCGATCTGCGGCAGCAGGCCGTGGCCCACCGCGAGGGCGTCGCAGTCGATCCGCCGCTCGCTGCCGGGCACCGGCCGCCAGTCGGCGTCCAGGCGGGCCACCGTGACACCGGTGACCCGGTCCGTGCCGTGCGCCTCGACCACCGCGCTGCGCGGGCGCAGCCGGACGCCGTGCCGCAGCAGCGCACCGCCGTGCCCGGCGCCCTCGACCAGCTTGCCGGGGACGCCCGCCAGCACGCCCGGGCGCCGCGCGTACCCGAGGTAGGCGGTGGCCTCGACCACGGCGGGCACCTCGGCGCCCGCGGTGACCAGCGAGGACGCCGCGGCGAGCAGCAGCGGTCCGCTCCCGGCGACGACGATCCGGCGTCCGGGCAGGACCAGCCCGGCCTTGAGCATCGCCTGGGCGCCGCCCGCGGTGACCACCCCGGGCAG
The DNA here is from genome assembly GCF_044541955.1 of Kitasatospora sp. NPDC085464. Taxonomy (NCBI): domain Bacteria; kingdom Bacillati; phylum Actinomycetota; class Actinomycetes; order Kitasatosporales; family Streptomycetaceae; genus Kitasatospora; species Kitasatospora sp. NPDC085464. The sequence goes on along the minus strand of NZ_JBITTM010000015.1, from coordinate 12,768 downwards.
GGTCCACCCGGGGAACGGCAGCTGGCGCTCGTACGCGCCGGTGGCGAGCAGGACCGACCGGGCCCGGACGGTGGCCCGGTCGGTGCTTTCGGGCCCGCGGGTGGCGTGCACCGCGAAGCCGTCCGCGGCGCGCTCCAGCGCCCAGACCTGGTGCCCGGCCCGGAAGGCGGCCCGCCCGGCCCGTTCGTGGGCGTCGAGCCGGCCGGCCAGGCCGGTGTAGGCCGACCAGTGGTGGTGCAGCCGGTCCGGCCGGGCCGCGCCGAGGCCGGGCGCCGGGTGGCGGTAGTACTGCCCGCCGGTGTGCTGTCCGCCGTCCAGCAGGACGCAGCGCAGCCCGAGGTCGGCGGCGGTGACGGCGGCGGCGAGCCCGGCCGGGCCGGCCCCGATCACCGCGAGGTCGAAGGACGAGGGGTCAGACGGCGAGGTCGGCACGGCCGTGGCCCTCCTGGGTGGTGACGGTGGTGCCGGGCTCCGCGGGGAGCAGGCAGGTGCGCTGGTTGGGCCGGCCGTCCACGGTGGCCAGGCAGTCGAAGCAGCTGCCGATCCCGCAGAACGCCCCGCGCGGCTTGCCGCCGACCCGGGTGGTGCGCCATGCGAGCACGCCGTCGGCCCAGAGGGCGGCGGCGATCGACTGCCCGGGCAGCGCGGGGACGGGCCGCCCGTCGAACTCGATGTGGTGGGCGGGCCCGGGCTCGGCCTCGACCAGCCCGGCGGGGGTGCGGCGGCGCATCGGCGGCGTCTCCAATCCAGGACGGAATCTCATGCGGAACGATCGCGGGCGCGACCCCGCGCGGTGGTGGGTCCCACCCCACCGGGCGTCACGGCGGCCCGGTGGCCGGGCGTCACGGCGCCGGGAACCGGTCCGGGCGGAACGGCACCAGGTCCTGCCCCGGCTGCTTCCCGGTGAGCTGTTCGCTGATCAGCAGCCCGGTCGCCGGAGCGAGCCCGATCCCGGCCCCCTCGTGCCCGCAGGCGTGGTACAGCCCGGGGACCCGCGGGTCGGCCCCGACGGCCGGCAGGTGGTCCGGCAGGTACGGGCGGAAGCCCCGGTAGGCGCGCAGCACGGTGACGTCCGCGAGCACCGGGAAGAGCTCCGCGGCCTGGCCGGCCAGCCGGCGCAGCACCTCCTGGGAGAGCGTGCGGTCGAAGCCGACGCGTTCCCGGCTGGCGCCGATCAGCACCGGCCCGCCGGGGGTGCCCTCGATCACGGCGGAGGTCTCCAGCCCGGCCGAGCCGCTGGCCACGTTGGCCACGTAGTCGGCGGCGTAGACCTTGTGCCGGACGACCCGCGGCAGCGGTTCGGTGACCAGGACGAAGCCGCGCCGGGGCATCACCGGCAGGTGCACCCCGGCCAGGGCGGCGAGCTCGCCGCCCCAGGTGCCGGCCGCGTTCACCACGGCGGGCGCGGCCAGTCGCCGGCGGTCGGTCCGCACGCCGCGCACGGCGCCGTCCGGCCCCCGGTCGACGGCGGTCACGGTCTCCCCGGTGATCAGCTCGGTGCCCATCCGGCGGGCGGCGCGCAGCAGGTGGGCGGCGGCCAGGGCGGGCTGGACCTGGGCGTCCTGCGGGTAGTGGAAGCCGCCGGCCAGGCCGGGGGCGAGGTGCGGCTCCAGCTCCCGCAGCCGCTCGCCGGGCACCTCCTCGGCGACCACCCCGACGGCGCGCTGACCGGCGGCGAAGGCCCGCAGCGCCTCCTGGCCGGCGCCGGTGGAGGCGACCACCACGCCGCCCTTGGGTTCGTACTCGACGGCGGCGCCGAGGTCCTCGGCGAGTTCGCGCCAGAGCCGGGTGCTGAGCAGCGCGAGGTCGAGCTCGGGCCCGGGCTCCTTGTCGGAGACCAGCAGGTTGCCCTCGCCCGCGCCGGTGGTGCCGCCGGCCACCGGCCCGCGGTCCACGACGGCGACGGCGAGCCCGGCGCGGGCGGCGTAGTAGGCGCAGGCGGCGCCGACCACACCGGCGCCGACCACGACGACGTCCAGGGGAGGTCTCTCGGTCTTCAGCACGTCAGTAATATGTCACATGCCATCCACCCTGCCAAGACCGCCCGGCCGAAACCCGGAAAAGCCCCCGACCAGCGGAAAGCCCCGGCCCATCGCTCGCTGGCGACGGGCCGGGGCTCCCTCAGGACCCACCCGCTCAGGTGATGTCGTCCATCTGCTCGTGCCGCGCGGCCGGCACCGGAGCGCTGCTCGCCGCGGGGGCCGCGGAGGCGTGGACGCTCTCCGCACCGGCCACCGGCTGCACGGAGAGGTCCACGTGCGAGGCCTCCTCGTCGTCCAGCAGGGCGTCCGGGTTGCGGCGCGCCTTGCGCTTGTCGAAGGCCAGCGCGATGATCACCGCGATGAAGTACAGGCCCCAGATCGGCGCGGCCAGCGCGAGCATGGTCAGCGGGTCGGCGCTCGGCGTGGCGAAGGCCGCGAACACCGTGATGCCCATGACCATGCCGCGCCACCAGCCGAGCAGCCGCTTGCCGCTGACCATGCCGACCAGGTTCATCATCACGAGCAGCAGCGGGAACTCGAAGGCGAGGCCGAAGACCAGCACCATCCGGGTGGCGATGTCGAAGTAGTCGTCCGGCGGCAGGATCGGCGTGGTCTTGTCCGGCGTGAACGAGATCAACACCTCGACCGTGGCGGGCAGCACCAGGAACGCGACACCCACACCGGCCAGGAACAGCGGCGCCCCGCACACCATGAAGATGACGGTGTACTTCTTCTCGTGCCGGTGCAGGCCGGGCGCCACGAACGCCCACACCTGCCACAGCCAGATCGGCACCGAACCGACCACGCCGGCCGTCAGCGCGACCTTGAGCATCCAGGTGAAACCCGAGGTCAGACCGATGGTGGAGACCTGGGCGCACTTGCCGTGGTACTGGCCCGCGGTCGCCTCGGTGCACTGCGGAAGCGGCTTGAGGAGGAGGCTTTCGAGCTGCTTGTGGTAGATCAGGGCCACGATGGTGATCAGCACGATCGCCAGGACCGACTTGACCACGCGGTTGCGCAGTTCCCGCAGGTGGTCGGCGAGGGCCATCCGCCCCTCAGGATCCTTTGACGCCTTCGGCGCCTTGGAGAGCTTGCTCAACCCCGGTCCTCAACTCGTGCGTCGAGGCCCGCCGGTCGACGGGCCTCCATGGTCGCGTGCCTCGCGTGCCTCGCGTGCCTCGCGTGTGTCGCGCCCACCGCGTGCGTCACGTGCGTCACGTGCGTCACGTGCGCGCCGCGCTCAGTGCGGGCGTTCGCCGTCCGGCTCCGCCACCGGGCGGGCCGTGTCCGACGCGCCCGGAGCTCCCGGGACGGCCCGGCCCGCGGCGCCGTCCAGCGGCGCCGGAGCGGGCCGCGCGGACTGCTCGGACTCGCCGTCCGTCCGCATCGCCCTGGCCTCGCTCTTCAGGATCCGCAGCGACTTCCCCAGCGACCGCGCGACCTCCGGCAGCCGCTTGGCTCCGAACAGCACGATGGCGAGTACCACGATCACCACGATCGCGGTCATCGAGATGCGCATGCGCGACCACCTTCAGTCATGGCGGCCCGCCGGGCCGCCCGCTGCGGATGGTAACCGCTGCGGGTGACGCCACGACGACGGCCGCCCGAACAGGACAGCGGCCCCCGGCACACGGATTCGGGAGCCATCTGAGAGCGTAACCCGGCCCTACGTCCGCGCAGCAGCCCCCGTACCGTCCACGTCCGCGGTGTGCTACCGGCCCGGCACCGCCGCGGCCAGCTCCTCGGCCGCCGTGGCCAGCGCCCGCGAGGCCGTGTCCACGCCCTTGGCCAGCGCCCGCACGTCCAGCCAGAGCCGGGCCGCGAGGACCCCCAGGACCAGCAGGCCCGCGGTGGCGAGCAGGACGGCGGCGACGAGCATCCAGGACATGCGCCCCACCCTATACGGGCACCACGGGCACTATCCCTCGACCGGGACGAGCCGCATGGTGCGGACCCCGGCCCCGGTGAGCGCCTCGACGATCTTCTCCCCGGCTGGCTTGCGCACCGCGGCCCCGCACAGCGGGCAACCGAAGCTGTAGTGCGCCTGGGCCGGGGTGCGACCGAGGGTCAGGCGGAACTCCTCGGCCGGAAGCTCGACCTTCTCCCGGCACTCCGAGCAGTACACCTTGAATCTGGTCCCGGGTTCCACCGCTCAGACCTGCCCCTCCCCGTAGGCGGCCAGCGCTTCCCGCGCGGCCGAGCGCGCCTGCTCGGCCAGTTCGGGCGGCGAGACGATCCGGCCGTCCCGGCCCAGCCGCAGCGCCAGCGGGCGCAGCTGGGAGGGGTCGGCGCTGCGCAGGGTGATCCGCAGCCCGCCGTCGGGCAGTTCCTCGGCCCGGTCGTGGGTGTAGTACTCGGCCACCCAGCGGCCGCCGGAGGAGACCTCGACCACCACCTCCGGGTCGTCCGCCGCCGGGTTGACCAGCCCGCCGCTCAGGTCGCGCGGCTCGCGCCGGGGCGGGTCGGCCGGGACGTCCAGCACGCGGATCTCGGCGACCCGGTCCAGCCGGAACATCCGGTGGTCCTCGGAGGTGCGGCACCAGGCTTCGAGGTAGGTGTGGCCCTCGGTGAGCAGCCGGATCGGGTCGACCTCGCGCTCGGTCATCCCGCCGCGCCCGTGCGAGTAGTAGCGCAGCCAGAGCCGGCGGCCCTCGCTGAGCGCGCGGTCGATGTCCGCGAAGACGTGGCTCTCCGCCTCGAAGGTCACGCCGACCCGGGCGCTGCCCTCGGCGCTCTCGCCCGCCGCGTTCTCGATCTTGGCGACGGCCCGGGTGAGCGCCTCCCGGTCCCCGGCCCGCAGTCCGGGCAGGCCGGCCACCGCGCGGGCGGCCACCAGCAGCGCGGTCGCCTCGTCCGCGGCCAGCCGCAGCGGCTGGGCCACGTCGTCGACGTTGTGCCACCAGATCCGCTCGCCGTCGGTGTCGATGTCGAGCAGGTCGCCGCCGCGGAAGCTGGTGCCGCACATCGGCAGCACGTTGAGGTCCCCGATCAGCTCGCGCTCGCTGATCCCGAAGGCGCGGGCCACCTCGGCGACCTCGGCCCCCGGCCGCTCGCGCAGGTAGGTGACCAGCGACAGCATCCGCCTGGTCTGGTCAATGGCGTTGCTCATGCCCGTACGTCCTCCGAGTCCAGCCCCGCGACCGCCCGCAGCCGGTCGACCACATCCGCCCGCAGCTCCTCCGGCCCGAGCACCACCACGTCCGGCCCGAACTCGGCCAGATCGGCGCCCAGCCCGTTGCCGTACGGGATCTCCAGCTCGTCCCAGGCCTCGTCCACCCGGGTGCTGTTCAGCGCCTTGGTGCGCAGCGGGAAGCCGGCGCCCCGGCGGACCCGGACGGTCGCGGTGGCGGTGGCCCCCTCCCCCGCGAACTTCGCCACGGTGGCCCGGACGTCCACGTGCTCGGGCACGGTGCCCAGGAACGCCCCGCTCCGCGCCTTCACCCTGCCGGTGATCCGGCTGAGCCGGAACACCCGGGCGTCCCCGCGGTCGCGGTCGTAGCCGGCCAGGTACCAGTGGCCGCGCCAGCACTCCAGCGCCCACGGCTCCACGCTGCGCTGCTCGACGGCGGCGGCGCCGGCCTTGCGGTACTCGAAGGTGACCGGGCGGCGGTCCCGGGCGGCGGTGAGCAGCGGCTCGAACGCGGCCTCCCGGGCGGGGATGCGCGGCTCCAGGGCGGAACGGCCCTCGGCCTCGGCGAACGGCACCCCGGCCGCGCGCAGCTTCTGCAGCGCGCCGCTGGCCGCGCCGGACATCTTGGCCTGCTGCCAGACCCGCGCCGCCAGCGTCAGCGCGGCGGCCTCCTCGGCGTCCAGCGCGATCTCGGGCAGCCGGTTGCGGTCGGCGCGGGCCAGGTAGCCCAGCTCGCCGTCCAGGGCGCTCTCGTCGACGTCGATCACCAGGCCGAGCTCGCGCAGGTCGTCCTTGTCCCGCTCGAACATCCGGTTGAAGGCGTCCTCGCTGCTGCCCTGCCAGGCCTCGCGGTACGCCTCGATGGATTCCCGCAGCTCCTTCTTGGAGAGCGGACGTCTGGTGTTCATCAGGCACAGGGCGAGATTCATCAGCCGCTCTGCCTTGGCGATCGCCATCGCTGACCCTTCCGGTGTGCCGCGCCGCGCGCGGGGTGCGCCAACCGGGCGATCACCACCCGGCGGGACCGACCGTACCGGTAGCGGTACGCACTGCAAAAGCGGCCTCCCGCACCCGGTTCCCGCGCGGTGTCCTCCGCACCCGGACAAGCCCGTGGGCCGGGCCCCCGGAGGGGTCCGGCCCACGGTGCGAGCAGGCTCAGACGGCCAGCAGGTCGACCACGAAGATCAGGGTCGAGCCCGCCGGGATGGCCGGGGTCGGCGACTGGTTGCCGTAGGCCAGGTGCGACGGGATGGTCAGCTCGCGGCGGCCGCCGACCTTCATGCCGACGACGCCCTGGTCCCAGCCCTTGATGACGCGGCCGCCGCCCAGCGGGAAACGGAACTCGTTCGGGCTCCGGTTCCAGCTGGCGTCGAACTCCTCGCCCGTCTCGAAGGTCACGCCGACGTAGCGGACGCTGACGTTCTGGCCCTTCTTGGCCTCCGCGCCGTCACCGACGACGATGTCGCGGATCTGCAGCTCCGTCGGGGCGTCGCCGATCGGGAAGTCGATCTCGGGCTTCTCGTTGAGGTTGACGCTCACAGTCCCTCTTCTCACATTTGGCGGTTCCGTACACGACCAAGCGGCGGGCGCCCGCACCCGGTCCGCCCCGACAGCGGGGACGGACCACGGTACGCGCGCCCGCCGCCCGTACGGGTCCGGCCACGCGGCCGGGCCCGAAGGTCACACAGACACTATTGTCACCCGAAAGTGGATCAGCCCTGACCGGCGTCCAGGATGTCCACCACGAAGACCAGCGTCGCGCCGGGCGGGATGTCGCCCTGGCCCTTGTCGCCGTAGCCCAGCGCCGCCGGGATCACCAGCTCGACCCGGCTGCCCACGGTCTGGCCCTCCAGGCCCTGGTCCCAGCCCTGGATGACCTGGCCGCCGCCGACCGGGAAGGTGAACGCCTGGCCCTTGCTGAGCGAGGAGTCGAACACCTTGCCGTCCTTGAACAGCGCGCCGGTGTACTGGACGACGACCTTCTCGCCCTTCTCCACCTTCGGCCCGTTGCCCTTGATCAGGACGTGGGACTTCAGCTCGGTCGGGTCCTTGGCGCCGGCCACCGGGGTGATCTCGGCCGGCTTCTTGCCGTTGTCCTTGACCTGCGGGAAGTCCGCCGGCGGCGGGGTGACCGTGCCGCTGACCACCGCGTCCGGCGCGTTGGCGTTGCGGACGTCGATCACGAAGATCAGGTCGTCCTTGGGCCCGATCGACATGTCGGCCTTGCCCTGGGAACCGAACGCGGCGGCCGGCGGTGCCACCACCAGGATCCGGCTGCCGGCCTTCTTCCCGATCACGGCCTGGTCCAGCGCCGGGATCAGCGAGTCCGTGCCGGCCTGGAAGATCTGCGGCTTGCCGTTGGCGTCGTACGAGCTCGGGATGTCCTTGCCGGTGTTCCAGTCCTTGGCGGTGTAGTCCACCGAGGTCCAGGAGTTCTTGTCCACCTTGGCGCCGGAGCCCTCGGAGAGCACCTTGACCACGAAGGAGCCGTCCGACGCCTCGCCCGGCACCTGGATGTCGGCCTTCTTGCCGAAGTCGCCGGTGACGGTCGGCAGCACCTTGGCGCTGTCCTTGATCGGCGGCACCGGGTCGGCGGTCGGCTTGGGCGGCGCGGTCGCGGCGTCCGGCTTCGCGGCGCTCGCGTCCTTGCCGCCACCGTCCTTGTTGACCAGGTAGAGCGTCACGGCGCTGCCCGCCAGCAGCACGGCCAGCACCGTGCCGAGGATCACACCGAGCCGGCCGACGCTCGGCGGGTTCTCGTCGTACCCGGCCTCGGAGGTGTCGGCCCGGCGGACGGTGGAGGCGAAGATCTGCGGCGTGTCGTCGGTCGTCGTCCCGCCCGGGGCACGCGGCGCCTCGCCGGGCTGCGCCCAGCCGGCCTGCTGCTTCAGGATCGACGGCGGGACGACGATCGACTCGCCGTCCCCCGGAAGCGGGCCGCCGGGACGGGAGGCGGCCGGGTCACCCGCAGAGCTGTCGTTCGCCGCGGTGCCGGCCCCGCCCGGGCTCGGCGTCTTCTCAGTCATGACTCCCCATCCATCTCGCCACAGGTCTTCCAGGTCTGCGCCCGGCGTGCTGAACGCCGGCCTGCCGTCGCACCGCCCGCCCCGGACCTCGGCGCCGGACGGCACCTGCCACAGCGCGAGGGCAGTATGACAGCTCAGGATGAGGGCGGACGCTTCGTTGTACGAGCGTCCGCCCAAGCGTACGGAATCCCCCGGGTGACTTCCTAGACCGCTTCCAGAATGTCGATCACGAAGACCAGCGTGGAGTTCGCGGGGACCGCGCCCTGCGCCTTGTCCTGGTAGCCGAGCGCGGGCGGCACCACGAGCATCACCCGGCTGCCGACGTTCTGCCCCACCAGGCCCTTGTCCCACCCCTCGATCACGCTGCCGGTGCCGATCTGCACCGCCTGCGCCCCGCCGTGCGACCACGAGGAGTCGAACTGCTGGCCGTTGCTCCACAGCACCCCGGTGTACTGCACCACCAGGGTCTGCCCGCTCTTGACCTGCTTGCCCTCGCCCTTGATCAGCACCGCCTGCTGCAGGTCGGTGGGTGCGGGCTGCCCGGCCGGGATCGTGATCGTCACCGGCGCCTTGCCGTTGTCCTTGACCTGCGGCAGCGTCGGGGGCGGCTGCGTCATCGTCCCGGTCAGCGTGGAGTCCGGCGCCAGGCTCTCCATGATGTCCAGCACGAACACCACGGTGTCGTTCTTCTCGACGCCCAGCTGGGTGGAGCCCTGTTCGCCGAAGGCCGCCGCCGGCGGGGCCACCACCAGCAGCCGGCTGCCCACCTTCTTGCCGATCACGCTCTGGTCCAGCGCCGGCACCAGCTGCCCGCTGCCCGCCTGGTAGAGCTGCGGCTTGCCGTTCGGGTCGTACGAGCTGGGCAGGTCCTTGCCGGTGGTCCAGTCCTTCGCGGTGTAGTTGACCGTCACCCAGTCGCCCTTGTTGACGGTCTGGCGCTCGCCCTCGGTGACCGTGTTCACCACGAACTGACCGCTGGGCTGGCCCTCGGGGATGGTGATGGTCGCCTTGCTGCCGAATCCGCCACCCGAAAGAGTGGGCATCGGCGGCGCCTCGCTGACCGGCGCCGGCACGGTCGGGGCAGCGCTCGCCGCGGACGGCGTCGCCGGTCCGGCCGCCTTGGTGGAACTGCTGCAGGCGACGGCCAGCAGCAGCGGCAGGGTGAGAAGCAAACCGGCGGTGCGGCGCACGGTGGTCCTAACTGTCGGTCGAAGTCGGCTCTCCTGACTCGACGGACAGCGTATGCCCGGCACGCGTCCGGCCCCGGTAGACACCACCGGGGCCGGACGGTGCCGTGATCAGGGCACCTCGCTCACGAACCGTGGACTACATGCCCGCGATGAGCTTCTCCACCCGCTCGTCCACCGAACGGAACGGGTCCTTGCACAGCACCGTGCGCTGCGCCTGGTCGTTCAGCTTCAGGTGCACCCAGTCCACCGTGAAGTCGCGGCGCTGCTCCTGCGCCCGGCGGATGAAGTCCCCGCGCAGCCGGGCCCGGGTGGTCTGCGGCGGGATCGACTTGGCCTCGAAGGTCTTGAGGTCGGTGGTCACCCGCTGCGCCTGGCCCTTGCCCTGGAGCAGGTAGAACAGGCCCCGACGGCGGTGGATGTCGTGGTACGCGAGGTCGATCTGCGCCACCCGCGGGTTGGACATGCTCATCTGGTGCTTCTCGCGGTAGCGCTCGATGAGCTTGTACTTCATGATCCAGTCGATCTCGGTGGCCACCCCGTCCAGCCGCTCGGAGCGGACGGCCTCCAGGGTGCGGCCCCACAGGTCGAGGACCCGCGCGATCGTGCCGGTGTTGATGCCCTTGCGGTCGGCGAACTCCAGGGCCTTGCTGTAGTACTCCTCCTGGATGTCGAGCGCGCTGGCCTCGCGGCCGTTGGCGAGCCGCACCTGGTGGGTGCCGGTGAGGTCGTGGCTCACCTCGCGGATCGCCCGGATCGGGTTCTCCAGGGTGAGGTCGCGCATCACCACGCCGGCCTCGATCAGCCGCAGCACCAGGTCGGTGGCGCCGACCTTGAGCAGCGTCGTCGTCTCCGACATGTTGGAGTCGCCGACGATCACGTGCAGCCGGCGGTAGCGCTCGGCGTCCGCGTGCGGCTCGTCCCTGGTGTTGATGATCGGCCGCGAGCGGGTGGTGGCGGAGCTGACGCCCTCCCAGATGTGTTCGGCCCGCTGGCTGACGCAGTACACCGCGCCGCGCGGGGTCTGCAGCACCTTGCCCGCGCCGCAGATCAGCTGCCGGGTCACCAGGAAGGGGATCAGCACGTCGGCCAGCCGGGAGAACTCGCCGTGCCGGGCCACCAGGTAGTTCTCGTGGCAGCCGTAGGAGTTCCCGGCGGAGTCGGTGTTGTTCTTGAAGAGGTAGACGTCCCCCGCGATGCCCTCCTCGTGCAGCCGCCGCTCGGCGTCCACCAGGAGGCCTTCGAGGATGCGCTCGCCCGCCTTGTCGTGCGTCACCAGCTCGACCACGTCGTCGCACTCGGGCGTGGCGTACTCGGGGTGGGATCCGACGTCGAGGTAGAGCCGGGCGCCGTTGCGCAGGAAGACGTTGCTGCTGCGGCCCCAGGAGACGACCCGGCGGAACAGGTACCGCGCGACCTCGTCCGGCGACAGCCGTCGCTGCCCGCGGAACGTGCAGGTCACGCCGTACTCGTTCTCCAGCCCGAAAATCCGGCGGTCCATGAGCACTCCATTCTGGTCGGAGCTGTCCGAAACCGCCTCCACGACGACTGGGCCGCCGCAGGGGCACCGGAGTCCCGCACGTCGGCGGTCCGGCCGCCGTACGGGACTCCGCAGGCACTGCTACTCCGGCGCGGTGTCCGCCGGGTTGTCCTCGTCGTCCGCCTCGGCGGACTGGTCCCCGTCGAGCAGCCGGCCGAGCTGGTTGCCCAGGATCCGCTTGAACTTGCGCTGCTGGAACCGCTGGCGGTCGAGGACCGCGACCTCCAGCTGCTCCGGGGTGAGGCTGCGCGGGCTGCCGCCGTTGGGGTCGCGGGCGAGCGAGTCGACCGCGACCTTCACCGCCTCGGTGAGGCTCAGGCCGACGCGGTGGCGCTGGCCCAGGTAGTTGCCGATCGAGTCGGCGTTGCCGCCGACCACCACGTAGTTCTTCTCGTCGACGACCGAGCCGTCCGGCGTGAGCCGGTAGATCTGGTCGTTGTCGCTGGTGCGGCCGACCTCGGCCACGATCAGCTCGACCTCGTACGGCTTGTCCCCGACCGAGGAGAAGATGGTGCCCAGGGTCTGGGCGTACACGTTGGCCAGGCCGCGGGCGGTGACGTCGGCCCGGTCGTAGGAGTAGCCGCGCAGGTCGGCGTAGCGGACGCCGCCGATGCGCAGGTTCTCGAACTCGTTGTAGCGCCCGACCGCCGCGAAGGCGATCTTGTCGTAGATCTCGGAGACCTTGTGCAGCGCTCTGGAGGTGTTCTCCGCGACGAAGACGATGCCGTCGGCGTAGGTGAGCACGACCACGCTGCGGCCGCGCGCGATGCCCTTGCGGGCGTACTCCGCGCGGTCCGCCATGGCCTGCTGGGGCGAGACGTAGAACGGTGTCGACACCGGCGGTCGTCCCTTTCCTGTGAGGTGATGGCTAGATCAGCGGGGCCTGCGGACCGTTGGGGCGGGTCAGGCGCTCGTCGGTGATGGCGACGGCGACCTCCGTGACCTCCGCCTCGGTGAGCCGGCGGAAGCCGTCCTCGGTGATCAGCGAGACGATCGGGAAGATCTTGCGGGCGAGGTCCGGGCCGCCGGTGGCGGAGTCGTCGTCCGCCGCGTCGTAGAGCGCCTGGACGACCAGGGTGACGGCCTGGTCGGCCGTCAGGTCCTCGCGGTACAGCTTCTTCAGCGAGCCGCGGGCGAAGACCGACCCCGAACCGGTGGCGGCGAAGCCGCGCTCCTCGGAACGCCCGCCGGTGACGTCGTAGTTGAAGATCCGGCCGCGGCCGCGGTCCAGGTCGTAGCCGGCGAAGATCGGCACGACCGCCAGCCCCTGCATCGCCATGCCCAGGTTGCCCCGGATCATGGTGGTGAGGCGGTTCGCCTTGCCCTCCAGGGAGAGCGTGGTGCCCTCGATCTTCTCGTAGTGCTCCAGCTCCAGCTGGAACAGCCGGACCATCTCGACCGCGAGGCCGGCGGTGCCGGCGATGCCGACCGCGCTGTACTCGTCGGCCGGGAACACCTTCTCGATGTCGCGCTGGGCGATCACGTTGCCCATCGTCGCCCGGCGGTCACCGGCGATCACCACGCCGCCGTCGAAGACCGCGGCCACGATCGTCGTCCCGTGCGGGGCCTCGACGACGGCGCCCTCGGGGAGCCCGCGGCGACCGGGGATCAGCTCCGGCTGGTACTCCGCCAGGAAGTCGAGGAACGAGGACGATCCCGGGGTCAGGAAGGCAGCCGGTAGACGCCCGGTGCCACGAGTGTTGGCTTCCACACGATTCCTTCCAGGTAGCTTGAAGCGCGCGCTGCCCGCACCCTACCCGCCCGACGATCACCGGCGGAGCGAGGAGGGGAGGTGCCGGGCGGCCGGGCGGCGAACGCCGCCCGACCGCCCTCGACGGTCGCGACCGTGAATTCCCGACTACCGGGGACGGACTATTGCCCGCCCTTTTGGACGAAGCCCCTC
>NZ_JBITTM010000014.1:0-182073 GCF_044541955.1 Kitasatospora sp. NPDC085464 | reverse complement strand
CGCGGCGTGCCGCAGTCGTCGGCGCGGTAGAGGTAGCCGGGCAGGGTGGTGTCCTCGTACGGGATCTCGACCGGCTCGATGACCGGGGTGAACAGTGCGGCCGCCGACCGGAAGCAGGCCACGCTGCGCTCGTAGGCGTGGTCGTGGCGGGGGTCGCAGGGGTGGCCGTGGAGGAAGAACTCGGCCGAGCGGTAGTAGTTCGAGGCCCGCAGGAAGGCGTCCCGGGCGCTGACCGTGTGACCGGCCGCCAGCGCCTTCCCCGCGTCGCGGGAGACCCGGTCGGCGGTGGCCAGCCACTCGGTGTACCAGCTTCCGTAGTCGCCCTCGGTGATGCGCTCGGCGGTGGAGACGACCTCGCCGGAGTCCGCGCCGCCGTAGGCGATGTGGCTCATCGAGCGCAGGGTCTCGTACCAGAACTGGATGTTGTTCGGGAACAGCAGCTGCTTCATCACACACACTCCCCTTCACTCGCAAGCACAGATTTGTGCTTGCGGTGGGAACAGTAGCCCCCGGATCCCCAGAAGCAAATATCTGTGCTTACGATGGAGGCATGACCGACAAGCAAGCGCCCGCACGAGTGCGCAGGAGCCCCGAACAGGTCCGCGAAGCCGTCCACCAGGCGGTCATCGACCTGCTCTCCGACCCGGACGGCGAGGACCTCAACATCCCCGCGATCGCACAACGCGCCGGCGTCAACCACACCAGCGTCTACCGGCGCTGGGGCAGCCTCGACGCCCTCCTGGCCGACCTGGTGACCACCCGGCTCGAACGCGACTCACCCCTGAACGACACCGGCAGCCTGCGCGGCGACCTCCTCGCCTGGGCCCGGGCCAGCGTCGCGAGCATCCGCACACCCCAGGGACGCGCCCTCGTGCGCGCCGTCGTGCTGTCCATGCCGAACAGCACCCAGGCCCAGGACGAGCGCGCGCAGCACTTCCGGCGCCGGATGCGCTCCATCGAGCAGATCCGCGAGCGGGCCACGGCCCGCGGCGAGGACCCACCGCCCCTGGAACAGATCCTCGACCAGCTCATCGCGCCGTTCTACGTCCGGGCGATCTTCGGCATCGACCCGCCGGACCACGGCTACCCCGAACTCCTGGTCGACAGACTGCTCGGCGACCGCAACGGACCGGGCCCGAGCGGTGCGTCCACGGCGACGTAGGCCGACCGGCGACGTAGGGCCGACCGGCGACGACGGCGGCCGCGCGACAAAGGAGGCCGTCCGGCGGCGGGTTCCCCCGCGGGCCGCGGGTGCTACCAGTTGGCCCAGGTGAGGTTCCAGCCGCCGAGGCCGTTGTCGGGCGAGACGGTCTTCTCCTTGGTGTTCACGACCGTGACGACGTCGCCGATCATCGAGCTGTTGAAGAACGACCCCGCGGGGGAGGTGTCGCTGCCGCCCTCCACGTCCTTGAGCGCGACGCAGCCGTGGCTGGTGTTGGCCTTGCCGAACGGGTCGCCCTTGTACCAGTAGTTGCCGTGGAGGTAGGTGCCGCTCCTCGTCAGCCGCATCGCGTGCGGGACGGCGGGGATGTCGTACTCGTTGCCGAGGCCCACCGTCTGGGAGTTCATGTGGGTGACCTTCTCCTTGGACATGATCACCATGGTGCCGCCCCACGACGCGTGCTTGTCGTCGCCGAGGGTGGCGGGCACCGTGGTGGACTTGCCGTCCCGCACGATCGTCATCTGGTGCGTGGCGGCGTCCGCGGTGGAGATCTGGGAGCGGCCGATGGTGAACGGCTCGTCCTTGTCGACGTCGCCCCAGACGCCGGGGGCGACCTCGACGTTCTTCAGCCGGTAGTGGATGGTGACCTTGGTCCCCGGCTTCCAGTAGTCCGCCGGACGGAAGTCGATCCGGTCGTCGCCGAACCAGTGCCCCTTCACCTCGGTGCCGTTGTCCGTCTCGAAGGTGATGGCCTTGGCGACGGCGTCCTTGTTCACGACCTTCGTGCTGAAGTCCACCTTGACGATCATGCCCACGCCGTAGGTCTGGCCGTCGGCGATGTTGTCGTTGGTGGACACCTGCTTGCCGGGCGGGACGGTGGTGAAGGCGCTGGTGGCCGCGGAGAGCAGACCGTCGGCGTCCTTCGCCTGGGCGTTCACCGTGTACGCCGTGCCGGGGGCGAGCGCGGCGGCGGGCTTCCAGTCGGTGCCGTCCGGGGTGATCGAGCCCGGGACGGGCTTGCCCTCCTTGTCGGTCACGTCGACGGTGGTGAGCCTGCCGTGGGAGACGGACACCCGGAGGGCGGTCGGTGCGACTCCCTGGGCCCCGTCCTTCGGCTCGACGTCCAGCACCGCGGTCGACGTCTTCGGCGTCGCCGCGGCGGCCGCCCCGCCGGGATTGCCGGAGGCGGCGGCGTGAGCGCCGTCGCCCCCGCCCTGGCCGTCGCCGCAGGCCGCGGACATCAGCAGGACCCCGCCCATGGCCAGTGCCACCGCGCCGCGGTGGAAACGGTCGTTGGTGCGTATCGCGGCCCGGGCCGCCCGAACAGTGCTCACAGTCGCTCCCTCTCGGTGTTCGCCGGCAGCTTGTGCGCCGGTTCGTCCCCGCCGCAACGGCGGGCCGCCGATCAGGGATGCTGGGACGCTTCCACCCCCTGTGACCTGGGAAGATATAACCCTCCTGGGACGCGCTCGCGGGACGATCCCGTGGGACGCCGGGAGGGCGCGGCCGGTGCCGCCGGCCTCCCCCGGGGAACCACGGGGTGGTCTGCAGCGTGCTTGTCTGCCGGAGCCCACGTCAGCCGGCGCCCCGGTGGCCCGGCGGTCGGCGACGGCCGAGCCGGGGGCGCGATCACCGAGGAGTGCACGAGCGGGTGGAGGACCAGTGCCAGAGGGGACCGGGGATTTGACGGCGGCGGAGGAGGTCGGGCGGCTGCTCCAGGAGCTGAAGAGCCGGTCGGGGCTCAGTTACGGCGCACTGGCGAAACGGCTGCACGTGAGCACGTCGGCCCTGCACCGCTACTGCAACGGCGACGTGATGCCGGTGGAGTACGACCCGCTGGAGCGCCTCGCGCGACTGTGCCGGGCGACACCGGAGGAGCGCACCGAGCTCTACCGGCTGTGGGTCATCGCCCACGCGACGCGGGGGAACCGGCAGGCGCCCGCACCTGGTCCTGTGGCACCCGGTCCTGCGACCCCCGGGCCCGTGGCACCGGTGGTTCCTTCGGCACCGGAACCGGAGGCGGAGGCGGAACCGCAGGCCGTACCGGAACCGCGGGCCGTACCGGAACTGCAGGCCGTACCCGAACCGCCAAGGGCCGCGGGAAGCGTCGCGGACGGCGGGACGGCAGACCCGGCACGCACCCCCGCCGTACAGCCGCGCCGGCGCGTGCGCCGGGGTGTACTCGCCGCCGTGACGGCTGCCGCGGTGCTCGCCACCATCGGGGCCGTCGCCACCGGCCTCGGGCCCCACCGGGGCGGTGACCCCGCGTCCGCTCCCGCCCCGACGGCGGACACCGGACCGTCCACCGGATCCCCGGCCCCGCTCCCGACTCCCGGCGCCACGGCCGCGCCGGTCACCGCGGGCGCGACCCCGTCGGGGTCGACCGCCGCCGACCAGGGACCGAGCGCCCCGATCACCGTCACGGTCCGCCCCTCCGGCTGGGTCAGCGCGTGCGACCAGTACGTGGTCGACCGCCCGCCGTCCGAAGTCCCCAGGCCGCCCGCGGTGGCGGACGTCTCCGCCTGGGCCGCCAGGGTCGGCGCGGTCCCCGGCCACTACCAGTCGATCGAGCTCGCCGTGCAGGGCACCGGCAGCGACACCGTGGTGCTGACCGCCCTCAACGTCCGCGTCGCCCGGATCGCGGCCCCGCTGGCCTGGAACGCCTACTCCATGGGCGAGGGCTGCGGCGGTGGGGTCGACAAGAAGTCCTACGACATCGACTTCGACGCTGCCCGCCCCCGTCCGGTCGTCAGCGAGGGCAGCACCGGCCTGCCGGTCAAGGTGAGCGAGGCCGACCCGGAGGTCATCCAGGTCAATGCCGAGACCGTCGCCCACGACGTCAGCTGGTACCTGGAACTGGAGTGGTCCAGCGGCAACCGGAAGGGCACGCTGCCCATCGGCCTCGGCGACGGCACGCCGTTCCGCACCAGCGCGGTCAAGGGCCGGCCGCTGTACAGCTATCCGATCGGCGGGAAGGCCTGGGAGCCGAGCCCCTTCCGGCAGTGACGACCGGGCAGTGACGACCGGGCGGCGGGAAACGGAAGCGGTCCGCCGGGACTTCCAGCGGACCGCTCCGAGGGATTGCGCCGGCTAATTCCTCTTGATCACTTTGCCCGCGTACCGGAATCCCTTGACGCTCGCCGGAGCGATCTTGAGCGTATTGGCGGCGATCGAAACGAGCATCTGCACGTTCTTCAGCGTCCCCTGCGCGTTGAACCCGTGGGCCTGGTGGTGGTCGTCGTGGATGTGGAGCGTGTGCTCCAGTGCCCCGTTGGCGTCGTAGATCTCCACGGTGTACTCGTGATAGTCGACCATGATGTCCCCCAATTCGACGGAGGTGCCTCCGCGGCGGAAATCAACGTAGCAGGCGGGAAGAATCGAGTCAGTATCACCCGACTGGTGCGGAAGGTGCATTCACGGCGTACCGAGGGGCGCATTCAGGGGCGCATTCGGAAACTCCGGGCCATTTGCGCCGTGAACATGACGGAGAATGCGGTCCGGACGGCCGAGCGGGTTTTGCCGCGGAATTCCTGACGTGCGCCGATCGATGTCGCCGACCGACACAGCCGGGCGTCGCCGCAACTGCGCGCCCGGGTCGCTTCGGTCGCTCGACCCCTCCCGGCTGCTTCAGGCGAGGACGGAGCCCGCCTCGCCGGTGGCCGGATCCGGGGCACGGAAGGTCCGACGGTACGCCGACGGGGCGACTCCGGCCTCCGCCGCGAGGTGCCGTCGCAGCGAGGTGGCGGTGGCGAATCCGACCTCGTGGGCGACGCGTTCCACCGGCAGATCGCTGGACTCCAGCAGGTGCCGGGCCCGCCGCAGCCGCTGCGAGATCAGCCAGCGGCCGGGGCTCAGACCGGTCTCCTCCTTGAAGCGCCGGGCGAAGGTACGGGTGCTCATCGCCGCGTGCGCGGCCAACTCATCCAGCGACAGCGGTAGTTCGAGCCGCTGCAGGGCCCAGGCGCGGGTCGGCCCGGTGCCGGTGGCGCCCGTCGGCGGCAGTGGCCGCTCGATGTACTGTGCCTGCCCGCCGTCCCGGTACGGCGGCATGACGCAGAAGCGGGCGGCCTGATTGGCGACCTCGGTGCCGTGGTCCTGGCGCAGCAGGTGCAGGCAGACGTCGAAGCCGCTGGCCGCCCCCGCCGAGGTCAACACGTCACCGTGGTCGACGAAGAGAACGTCGGTGTCGAGCTCGACCCGGGGGAACAGTTCCCGGAAGCGGTCGCTGAGCGCCCAGTGGGTGGTGGCCCGACGCCCGTCGAGGAGCCCGGTGGCGGCCAGCAGGAAGGCACCGCTGCAGATCGACACCAGACGGGTACCGGGCCGGACGCCGGACAGCGCGTCCAGGGCCTTCGGGTCCGCGGCGGCGGCCGATCTCCCGGTGATCGCGTACCCGGGGATGATCACGGTGTCCGCCTCGGCCAGCACCTCGGGGCCGTGCCCGGGGGTGACGGTCAGGTCCGAGACGGTGCGCACGGGCTTCCCGTCCACGCTCGCGGTCACCACCTCGTAGCGGCCGCCGACGGAGCCCAGGACGTGTTGAGGGATGCCGAGTTCGAAGGGGTAGATCCCGTCGAGCACGAGGACGACCACCTTGTGGGCGCCGGGCCGCGGTCCCGGGCGCAGCGCGCGATCCGGTTCGGTGGTGCGACCGGCTGGACCGCGGGCGCCGGGAGTACCGGGGGCTGCATGGTCGACGGGCATGGCGTGAATGTATCGGAGGCTGACCATTCCGCCATGGTCGGGGCCGACTCGACCGGCAAGGATCGAGGCACGACCTCGACGGAGACCCTGAGAACCTCGACCTCCTGAGCCCCCGTCGGGATCGATCGATCCGAGTTGTCCATTCGCAGTCGGACGTGTCCGGCCGAGCACAGGAGGTTTCCATGGCCAAGGGCTACTGGGCCAGCGTCTACCCCGTCATTTCCGACCCCGAGAGCCTGACTGCCTACAACGAGCTGGCCGGTCCGGCCGTCCGGGCCGGCGGCGGGCGCGTTCTGTCCCGCGACGGTCGAGTCGTCGCCCACGAAGCCGGAATCGCCTCACGCGTCGTTCTGATCGAGTTCGACAGCTTCGAACAGGCCGTCGCGACACACGAGAGCGAGGCGTACCAGAAGGCGCTGGCGGCCCTCCCCGACGGCTTCGAGCGCGACTTCCGCATCGTCGAAGGTATCGACTGACAGTGCTGATGTTCATGGTGACGCCGCCTGTGGGTCCGGCCCTTCGACTGACTGTCGTCTCGACGTCCTGTTTCGGATTTGTCGGCTCATCGGTGGCGTCACCACGCACGCGGCTGCCTAGTACTCCGGGCAGCCGTGCAGGAGTTCGGCGAAGGCCTCGCCGGCGGCGTCGTAGGGGAGGATCCGCAACGCGGTGTCGTAGTCCGAGGAGCTGATGACGTAGTACTCGGCGAGGTAGGAGAGGTCGTCCCAGGGCTCCCAGCTGTGGGCGCGCAGCAGGACCCGGCCGCAGCGGGTGCACTCGATCCACGGCACCAGGAGCAGGTCGGCGAGTTCCGGCTCGCGCCAGCCCGTCACCACCTCGACCCCGTCACCGCCGACCGTACCGTCACCGCCGGCCGTACCGTCACCGGCCGTACCGTCACCGCCACCGTCGTTCCCGCCACCGCCTGCACCCTGACCGTCGCCCGCAGCGCCGCCGAAGCCCTCCGCGTCGAGGAGCCGCACCGGGGCGGGCGCGCCGTCGTCCGGGCAGCGCAGGATGCCGGGCGTCAGCTGCTCGCGCCCGCCCCACTGCTCGGCGAGCACGGCTATCTGCGCCCGGTCCGCCCCGCCGATCGGGATCTGCCGGGCGAGCAGGCCCCCGACGAGCAGGTCGAGCCCGCACTCCTGCTCCCCGATCAGCCAGCAGTCCTTGACCTCCTCGCGCGCGGGCTCCGGCAGGAGATCGGCGATCCGGTTCCAGAGGGCTTCGTCTGCGTCCATGGACCGGACCCTAACGCCCCCCACCGACAGTCCCCGGGCGGCCGTCGCATGACCCTTCCTCAGGATTCGCCTGACCCCGGAGCGGTGGACGGACTACGCTGCGAACGTGCAGTGTCACGTTTCGTAGCCGCCCGCGGAGGAGTCCCGTGTCATCGCCCTGCGACCCCCAGTTCGCTCCCGTCGGCGACGTGAGCGCCGCGCTCATGGTCGTCGACTCCCGGCTCAAAGCCGTCTACGACGGCAAGACGGGGACGGACTCCGAACAGGAGCGGATGATCAAGCAGTTCGCCGCGTCCCTCGGCGCCACGGGCCTCGACGAGCTGGTCGACGGCACGTGCACCCTCATCTACGTGTTCATGAACTGGCTGCGGGGAACGCTGGAGCGCCAGGAGCAGGACGTCGTGGAGTACGTGGTGCCCAGCCTGGTGGCCACGATGCGCATGATGCCCAGGACCTTCCGCCCCGAGGTCGTCCCCATCATGGCCGGTCTGCTCATCGCCGCCGGCACCGGTCTGAGCCCCTCCCTGTGGCGGGCGCAGTACGGGCCCTGGACCGGGGACGAGATGAACCCCCTGGAGGCCCTGGCCGTGCTGCTCGCCGAACACATCAACCGGGTCGCCGGCAACAACGACCACGGCTTCGCCACCCGCCTCGTCGCCGACGCCCTGTCCGAACTGGACGAGGAGGACTGACCGGGGAACGGAACCCGCCGGCGGCCACGGCCGCGAGCGGATTCTCCCGCCGTCCGGTGCAGCCGTGTGGCGTCGCCGCCGGGTGGATCGAGGATGATGGCGGGGTGTTGGTCATGGTGGAAGCAGTGCCGTCGGCCCCGGCGGAGCCGATGTTCGTTCGAGTGCGCTCGGCCGTCGGCAGCGCGGTGGTGATCTGGCGGGGAGCCGCCGAGGCGGTGGGCCGGGAGCACCAT
This sequence comes from Kitasatospora sp. NPDC085464, assembly GCF_044541955.1. Lineage (NCBI taxonomy): Bacteria > Bacillati > Actinomycetota > Actinomycetes > Kitasatosporales > Streptomycetaceae > Kitasatospora > Kitasatospora sp. NPDC085464. Next base: position 174,041 of record NZ_JBITTM010000014.1, on the reverse strand, counting down.
GTCGAGTGGACCGTGGACGAGGACCTCGTCTGGGCCGGGAACGCCTGGCCGAGCCTGTCGGCCACGCCCGAGGTGCGCGAGGACGGCGATCACACGGTGCTGCGCGGGGTCCTGAGCCTCGACGAGGACGGCGTGGCCGACCTGGACGTGGGGGGTGCGCTGATCATGTTCGAGCTCGCCGAGGCCGACGGCGGCCGCCCGCCGCTGCCTGACGGTGTCGACGGGTCGTGGGTCGAGGTCCGTGTCGCACGGGACACCACCGCCGTCTGGCCCTACGAGCTCTGACCGACGACGGCTGGTGGTCGCAGGGCTGCGGGCGGCAGGGCTGCGACGGCCGGGCTGCGACGGCCGGGCTGAGGTCGCAGTGCTGCATCGTCTCCCGTCGGGCCCCCGTACCGCTCCCGTCGCCGGCATCACCGGCCACGGGAGCGGTACGGAGCGGTGCCCCGTGACCGTCAGCCGTCGGCGTCGCCGTCCGCCGCGCGGTCGCCCGTGAGCTCCACGAGGAAGCGGTCGGCGGCCTCCACCAGTCTGCGGTTCGCCCGGTCCGACCGGTCGGTGACGGTGCGGAAGGCGCCTCGAACGTCGCCGTCCAGCAGCTCGCAGGTGATCACCAGGGTGTTCTCCGCGGGCAGGTGGTGCCGGTCCAGCCGCTGCTGAACCGCGTCCATGCCCTCACTCGCCAGCACGTCCCGCAGCTCCTCGGTCAACGGGGCCAGCCACCGGGCGCGCAGTGCGTACTCTCCGCGGTCGGCGAAGGTCGGGCGCAGCGCGGCGAGCAGCTCCGCCGGGTACTCCTCGACGGGCCCGGCGAACTGCGGGTAGTCCTTGGCGAACTCGTCCCAGTCGACGTAGAGCCCGCTGATCTGCTGCGGGAGGAGCGGCCAGCGCGACCAGTTCTCGTCGGATCCGGTGAAGACCTGGCGCAGCAGGTCGTAGGGCGCCTCGGCGGTGCGCGAGAGCAGGATCGCGTCGTAGAGGTCCTTGCCCTGGGGGTGGTTGTCCGACACCAGCCAGAGGATCTTCCAGGCGAGGGAGAGCTGTGGCGTGGCGGCGAGCAGGGGGCCGGTGACGCCGGGGAGGTGGTAGGCCTCCGGTTCGACGGGCAGGTGCTCGGTGAAGACGAAGTCCAGCTGGACCGTGCCGCCCGGGACGCCCGGCGCCGACCACGGCAGGACGAGCCTGCGCCCGGGAATCCTGCTGTACGTCCAGATCTCGTCACTGACCGCCTGGTCCGCGTGCAGCCGCACCGTGCCCGAGAGGCGTTCGGCGCCGGCGGCGAGCTCTTCGAGCATGCGGTCGGTGCGCTCGTCCTCCAGCTCCCACGCCACCGGGCGGACCACGAAGTCCAGGTCGCCCGGCTCCCGTGCCTGCTCCCCGTACCAGGCCCGCAGCAGGATGCTTCCGCGCAGCACCAGGTGGTCCGCCCACGGCGATTCGGCCACGGCGGACAGTACGGTGTTCAGCGCCTCGCGCCGCGCGGCGAGCCAGGGCTCGGCGAGTTCCGGGTCGGCGAAGGCGGGCTCGCTGGGCCGGAGGGCCATGCTGTACCCGGCGAGGGCGGGGTCGAAGACCGGCTGCTGGCTCACCGCCTCGTCGTCGATCGGACGGATGCTCCTGGGCAGGTCCCGGTCCTCGCGGACGTCCTCGGACGGCGGCCGCCTGGGCAGCACGACGCCCTGCCACGGGCCGTACTCCAGGTCCTCCCACCCCACGGGTGACTGCGGCTGCGATTGCGGCTGGGACTGGTCCCCGGTCATCTCGGCTCTCCCTCTCCGTACGGCCCGGCACCATGCCCGGGCTCGGCTATCCACCCCGCGTCCAGGGCCTCGTCGCTGTCCACGACGACGAACTCGCGCTCCACCGACACCACGTCGCGGCCGTCGTCCGCGAGGTCCCCCAGCAGTGCCTCCAGCCGGCGGCCCGCGGTGTCCAGGCCGACGAGGCGGCACCGCTGCGTCACGAACCACTCGCACCGGCCGTCCTCGCGCACCCGGCGCGGATTGCGCGACAGGTGCGCGGCGTGCCGGTCCACCAGCTCGGCGAGGCGGGCGCGCCGCCCCGTGTCCCCGCCCTCCTGGGTCGGGCCCGGGAGCAGCAGCTTGACGTGGTGTTCGAAGTACCGGCCGGCCCCGTGCCGCACGGCGTCCTCGTCCGAGGCCGGGACGCCCTCCGACCACGGCGTGGCCTCGATCTTCGCCCGCAGGACGGTGAACCCGGCCCGGTCCAGCCGGCCCGTGACGCGGGCGGTCTCCGCGGCGACCTCCTCCAGCGTGCCGCCGGCGCGCAGGGTGAGCATCGGCTGCGAGGGCGACGCACCGCGGTCCAGCAGGATGTGGGTGAACTTCAGGCCGTGGTCGTCGGCCCAGGCGGCCAGCGCGTCCGCGGCACCGGGCCCCACCGTCAGGTGCACCTCGAAGTCCCCCCGGACGTCGGGCGGATCGGACGGGACGGGCCGGGCGGTGGGCCGTGGGTCAGGACGAGTGGCGAGCGTGGCGAGCATGGGGAGCATCCTGCCAAGCGCCTCTGACAACGGCTCATGCTCCGGCGCGCAGCGGTGCCCGACGGGAGGTGGGTGCCCCGCGCCTGCTCCCGCTCCCTCCGGCCCGTCTCCCGGCGGCAGTCGCTACTGCCTCGACGCCGCCACCGCACCATGTCATCATGTGATGACATCATCTGGTGACATCGCCCGATGACGTCAGCGCCGGGACTCCGGGCCACCGATGAAGCGACGAACCGACGAACCGACGAAGGAGGACGCGTCCGTGCCAACCCCGACGGGCCTGCCGATACGACGTGAGCGGGCCCTGGTGCCCGTCCTGGTGTTCCTCAGCGCCGTGGTGGCGGTGATCAGCAGTCTCGGCGCACCGATGATCCCCACCATCGCGGCCGTCGACCACGTCTCGCTCTCCGAGGCCCAGTGGTCGCTGACCATCACGATGCTGGTCGGGGCGGTGGCCACCCCGGTCCTGGGCCGTCTGGGAGACGGGCCGCACCGCCGTACGGTCACGCTCGCCACCGCCGCCGCCGTCGTGGTCGGCAGCGTGCTGGCCGCGCTGCCGCTCGGCTTCGGCTGGCTGGTCACGGGGCGCGCGCTGCAGGGCCTCGGGCTCGGACTGACGCCGCTGGCCATCGCCACCGCGCGGGACAGCCTGCCCGCCGCGGCCTCGCGCTCGACGGTCGCGCTGCTCTCCGTCACCACCGTCGCCGGCGTCGGCCTCGGCTACCCGATCACCGGCCTGATCGCCCAGGCCTTCGGCATCCACGCGGGCTTCTGGTTCGGCGCCGTGATCAGCTCCCTGGCCCTGCTGCTGGCCGCCCTGGTCCTGCCCTCGACGGCGGAGCGCGAGCGGCACCCGCTGGACGCGCTCGGCGCGGTGCTGCTCGGCCTGGCCCTGGTCGGCCTCCTGCTCGTGCTCAGCGAGGGCGAGACCTGGGGCTGGGGCAGCGCCCGGCTGTGGACGGTGGCGGTCGCCTCCGTCCTGCTGCTGGTCGGCTGGGTGTGGCACGAGCTGCGCACCGCCCACCCGCTGGTCGACCTGCGCGCGCTGCGCAACCCCGTCGTCCTGACCGCGGACGTGGCCGGCCTGGTCGCGGGCGTCGGGATGTACCTGCTGATGTCGCTGGTGATCCGCTACGTGCAGACCCCGACCGCCACCGGCTACGGCCTCGGTGCCTCGGTGGTGGTCGCCGGCCTCGTCCTGGTGCCGTTCTCGGCGGTCAGCCTGCTGTCCGGCAAGGTGGTCCCCGGCCTCGCCCGGCGCACGTCCTCCGCGCTGGTGCTCCCGCTGGGCTGCGCGGTCTCGCTCGTCTCGATGCTGTTCTTCCTGTTCGCCCGCGACCACCTCTGGCAGCTCCTGGTGGTGATGGGCATCGCCGGACTGGGCGTCGGCTGCACCTTCGCCGTGATGCCGGGGCTGATCGTCAACGCGGTGCCCGCCCACGAGGTCGGCAGTTCGGTCAGCTTCAACCAGGTGCTGCGCTACATCGGCTACTCCACCGGCAGCGCGCTGTGCGGCGCCGTGCTCCAGGCCCACACCGAGCCGGGCCGGCAGCTGCCCGGCGACAGCGGCTACCGGGACGCGGCCCTGATCGGCTGCGCGGTGTGGGTGGTGATCGGCCTGGCTACGATCGTCCTGCCGCGGCTCGGTGCCGCGACCGCCGCCCGCCGGGGCGCGCGCGTGGACGACGGACTGGTCCCGGACGGGGAACCGGTCGTGGACGAGGAGCTGATCGTGGAGGAGAGCATCGCCGACGGCGTGGCCGGCGAGAGCGAGGTGCCCGCGCGGCGGGCCGGAGCCGAGCGGTGACCGGCGAAACCCCCTCGGCCGACCGGTCCGGCCCTGCCGCCGACCGGTCCGGCCCTGCCGCCGACCCGTCCGGCCCTGCCGCCGACCCGTCCGACCCTGTCACGGACGGCGGCGTGCCGGAGAGCGCGGCAGCGGAAGCCGCGGCACCGGCGGCCGCCGCGCCCCGGCGCCGGGACGCCGCCCGCAGCCGGGAGCTCCTCGTCCAGGCGGCGCTGGAACTCTTCGCCGAGCGCGGATTCGAACGCACCACCACCCGCGAGATCGGCGAACGGGCCGGCGTCGACCCGGCCCTGATCGCCCGGTACTTCGGCGGCAAGACGCAGCTCTACCTGGCCACCGTACGGGTCGAGCTGGGCGGCGCGGCACCGGCCGACCTCCTGGTGCAGGACCGGCTGCGCCACCTGCTGGAGCGCTTCTCCCAGCGCGGCCCCGGCCCGACCTTCCAGGCCGCCGTGCTGCCCGGCGACAACACCGAGGTGCAGCAGGAAGCCCGCGCCTACCTCCGCAAGCGGCTGGTCCAGCCCCTGCACGACCGCTTCACCGCCGAGCAGGTCGACCGGCCGCAGCTGCGGGCCGAACTGGCGGCGGCCGCGTTCGTCGGGGTCATCCTGGCCCGCTCGGGCGGCGCCTTCGACGAACTCGCCGCCGCCGACCCCGAGGACCTGCTCCCCCTCCTGTCCGACCTGCTCGCCGCGAGCCGCCCCGCCCGGTAGGCCCCCGCCCGGTGGTCCGCCCGCCACCCGCCGTCGGCCGCTCCCGTCCCGGAGCGGCCGACGGCTCATTCCCGCACGGCGACGGCCTCCGCGAGCGGGGCGAAGAGCAGCGCCCAGTTGCCGGGCAGGTGCGTCACCGCGGACGCGACGTAGCAGCGGACGACCGTCCACTCGTCCGACCGGCCGTCCACCCCCGGTGCCCCGCCCTCCCCGAGGGCCCGAAGGCATTCGTCGACGCACTCCGCGAGGTCGTCCTCGTCGAACCCCAGTCGCGCGCAGGCCTGCCGGGCCTCCGGCGGCAGGGGGCACGCGTCGTCCCACTCGCCGGCCGCGTCCAGCAGGTAGAGCAGGTGGCTCCCGGGTTCGGGCAGGTCGGCGCGCAGGCCTGCCGTGGTGAACGCCCGCTCGGCGTCCTGCGACACCAGCCCCGACGTCCCGACCGCGTCGGCGACGAGGCCCGCCCAGTAGGCCTCGCCGTGACTGCCGTCGGTCTGCCGCATGTGCTCGGCGGCGAAGGCCGCCATCGCGCCCGGGTCGTCGATCAGCGGTGAGACGACCAGGTCGCTCCGGTAGTCGAAGCCGAAGTAGTGGCGCCGCCCGTCGAGGGTGAGTGACTCGATCCCGCCCACGTGGCCGACCCGCCCGGGCAGCGGACCGAAGCGCTCGGCACGCACGGCACGTTCCTGTCCCATGCGGCACACCGTACGGGCCGTCACCGACAGCGGCCGCCGGCAGGCCGCGATACTCCACGTGGTGTCCAGGACGGCCGGGCTCCGTAGGCTCCGCCACGAGGGCCGCGAACGCCGTGGTGCCCGGACCGCTCGGCGGTCCGGGCACGACCCGTACGGAGACGGGCAGGCGGGCGGTCGGTCAGGCAGTCGGTCAGGCGGGGATGCCGCAGTACTGCTGCTGCTTGCCGATCGCGCGGTAGACGCAGTCCGCCGTCTCCACCAGGCGCAGGACCGCTTCGCGGTTGCGGCTGGTCTCACGGCCGATGACCTCGTCGGGCGGGTAGAAGCCGCCGCCGCTGCCGCTCGGACCGGGGTACATCTCGAAGGTGTAGGCGAAGACCCGCTGGGTGCCCCACAGCCAGTCGTCGATGGCGCCGTCGGTGATGTAGAGGTCGCTGGACTGCTCCGGCGTGTAGCCGTTGGTGGCGGCCATGGTGCGGCCGAGGGTGGCGAAGGTGTTGTACTCGTCGGCGGTCATGCCGGTGGGGGTGTCGGCGGTGGTCCAGCCGAACGGCCAGAGCACCAGTTGGCTGTAGGTGTGGAAGTCGATGGCGGCCGTGATCTGCTGCTTGCCGCCGACGATCCGGCTGCGGACGAAGTCGGCGACCACCTTGGTCTCCTTGGCCGACTCCGGCGCGCTGCCCCGGTAGGTCTCGTTGGAGGTGGAGCCGGAGGAGCCGCCGCAGCAGCCCCACTTGTAGTCCCAGTTGCGGTTGAGGTCGGTGCCGACGCTGTTGCTGCCGGGGTTCGGCTGGCGGTCCTTGCGCCAGCTGCGGTAGCGGCCGGTGGCGATGTCGTACTCGCCGCCGTCCGGGTTGAGGTCGGGGATCACCCAGATTTCGCGGCTGTTGACGGCGTTGGCGATGCGGCTGTCGGTGGCGTACTTGTCGCCGAACTCGTGCAGCAGGTAGAGCGCCATCTCGACGGTGAGGTGCTCGCGCGCGTGCTGGTGGGCGGTGAACAGCACCTCGGGCTCGTTCTCGTCGGTGCCGACGTTGTCGCTGATCTTCACCGCGACGATCGGCCGGCCCTCGTACGAGGTGCCGATGACGCGCTTGCTCATGATGTCGGGGTGCGCGGCGACGACGGCGTCGATGTCGGCGGTGGCCTCGGCGTAGTTGTGGTAACCGGAGTCGGCCTGCGGGAAGTCGTAGGCCACGCCGGGCGCTCCGTCGGTGCCGGCCCCGAGGCCGTAGCGGGGGCCGGGCAGGGCGACCGGCGACCAGCCGAGCGCGCGCAGCCGGTCGGCCTCGGCCGGGTCGGCGGTGACCACGACGGCGTCGGGCAGGACGGCGTCGACGGAGGCGCCGGTCGCGGCGACGGCGGTGCGTTCGGCGACGGTGCGCGGTCCGTCGATCCGATACTGCCGGGCGTTGTCGGTGCCGGCGTTGTCGGTGCCGGCGTTGTCGGTGCCGGTGAGGGTGCTGTCGGTGCCGGTGTCCGCGGTGGTGGCGGACGCGGGCACCGACGGGCGGTCGGGGGAGGCCGCCCGGGCGGTGATCGGGGTGGCGAGGGCGAGAGCCAGCAGGACGGCGGTGGCCGCGGCGGGCTTCCCTCGGCGGGGCAGTCGCATGACTGTCCTCCTGTGGGGGTCCGTGGGGGCGGAACGGTGGAGGAGGTTCGGCGCGCGCCAGCTTGATGGTCCGTCAGTGTCATGCGTTCGTCAAGACATCGGAAAGACCGATTCCCCGGCTCGCGCGGATCCCGTGGTCGCAGTGGTTGCGCCCGCGCGATGACGGGACAGCAGGCGTCGTCTGCCGGATGGGATTTCGTCGGCAGAACGACCACCATCGCCGACGGCGGCTACCCGGGCACCGGCCTGGTCATCCCGCACCGCCGGCCCCGTGGAGGAGAACTGGCCGGGTGGCAAGTCGAGCACAACCGTGAGCCCAAGCGGGTCCGGGCCCCGAGTCGAGCACGTCTGCGCGCGCCTGAAGACCTGGAAGATCGTGCACGACTGCCGACTCACGGGGCGGCGGAGTCCACCATGCGATCCTCGGCATCGCCCGACTCCACAACCTGCCCCAGGAAGCGGTCATGCACCTTGGATGCGCCCGATCTCGGGGAGCTCGACGAACTCGACCCCCCTCGCCCCGAACTGCCTCGCGGTTTCGGCGAACCTCTCCGAGCAGAAGGCGATACCCAGGAGCGCGACGCAGTCGATGAAGAACAGGTCGCGCTCCGGTGGCTTCCTGAACCTGAGCTCCCAGACCTTCTTGATCTGACCGTCGGGGCGGAAGTCGATCTTCGACCTCTCAAGGTCGACCACGTCCTCGACCTTCAGCAACTCGGCCCGGGGGAACTTCACGAAGAAATAGTCCTTCGCCGATCTCGGATCGCCGTTGGTGGACACCGCGTGCAGCCTCGCGGCCTGCCAGTTGCCGGTGTCGGTGGACTGCATCAGGGACAGGAAGTCGCCGCTGACGACGTGCCCGCCGAAGGCCGTGTGGAAGTCGAAGTCGTAGGCCCGGCCCTTCGTGATCAGCCACAGCTCCGGCGGGAGGCCGGCCAGCGGCGCGTGGCCCACGGCGTAGTGCCAGGCGTACTGCATCGGCTTGTCGTAGCCGTCGTCGGAGAACTCCTCATGGATGACTCCGTTCAGGAAGACGGGGCAGCGGGCCTCTTCCTTGTACGCGAGCGCGAAGTGCAAGACGACCACCATCGTTCATCAGCCAGACGCGGGGTCACCGTTCCGGCGCCGCCGCCGGCCCAGGGACGGAGCTCCTGCTGGAACAGTCTCGACCGGGATCACTGTTCCAGCAGGAGCTCCGCAGGTGCTCAGTCTGTCATCTCTCGTGAGGTCGTGGTTGCCGCAAGGGCGTTCACGCCCGGCCGTCTCGGCGCGTTGACCCGCTGGTCCCGTTCGAGATGGTCGACGAGGCGCCGGCGCAGACCGGCAGGGTGCAGGCCCGGGTCCGGAATCTGCCGTCGCGGGTGGGGCTGTATCTGCTGCCGGTCCTTCGCCGCTGCGGTGACGGCTCCTACCGGCACGATCGTGGTCCGGACCTCGGGCGGGTGGAGGCTGCGCAGGTAGCGGCAGAACTCCAGGAACCTCGCTATACGCCGGTGGCGCCGTCGATGCGTTCCCTGACCAGGTCGGCGTGGCCGTTGTGGCGGGCGTACTCCTCGATCATGTGGACGTAGATCCAGCGGAGGCTGACGTCCTGTTCCATGAAGCGGCCGGTGTCGGCCAGAGCACGGCCGGCGCAGTGCTCGCGGGCGCGGTCGATTTCCGTGTGCCAGGTGGCGAGAGCGTCGCGCAGGGTGGCGCCCTCGGGCAGATCGAAGCCGCCGTCGGGACCATCCGGGTCAGCCTCCGGGTCGTAGATGGGGGGTGCCTGTTCTCCGGCGAACACCCGGCGGAACCAGTTCCGCTCCACCTCGGCCATGTGCCGGACGAGACCGGTCAGTGTGAAGCCGGACGGCGGCACGGACGTGACGGCAGCCTGCTCGTCGTCCAGGCCCTCGCACTTCATGGCGAGTGTTGCGCGATGAAAGTCAAGCCAGCTTTCGAGCGTGGTGCGCTCGTCGGCGTTCAGGGGCGGCAGAGGGCGTTCGACAGTGGTCACCCGGTCGATTATCGTCACCGGCCGAACTTGTTGGCAGGCAGACTCACAACAGGGCGAACGTTGCCTGATGCGGCACTGGCTCCGGCAGAGAAGGGATCCCGTATCGGGCCGGGCCGAGCACCCCGCATGACGGGGTGTCCTGACCATGCGACTCGCTCAGCCTTCGACGGCACGCGATCAAGGTTCGGTGTCACAGGACAGGCGGTCCTGAGGGGTGGGGTTCGGAGGGGTGGGGTTCGAGGACGAGGACCGGGATCACGCGGTCGGCCTTCTCCTGGTACTCGGCGTACGGCGGGTACGCGGCGACCGCGCGCTGCCACCACTGCGCCTTCTCGTCCCCGGTGACCTCACGGGCCGTCATGCGCCGGCGTTCGGGGCCGTCCTGGAGTTCAACCTGCGGCTCGGCCTTGAGGTTGAAGTACCAGTCCGGGTGGCGCGGGAAGCCGCCCTTCGAGGCCACCGCCGCGTACCGCCCCTCGTGCTCCACGCGCATCAGCGGAATCTTGCGGATCCTGCCGCTCTTCGCGCCGCGCATCGTGACGATGACGACCGGCAGGCCGGTGTCCCAGAGCGTCGTCCCCTGCGTGCCGCCCGAACTCTCGTACAGCTCGACCTGTTCGCGCACCCACTGTGCCGGACTCGGATCGTACTCGCCCTCAAGAGGCATCGCCGTCACCCCGTTGTCGTGTGCGGACTGTGCCGGGACAGTCCAGCACAGGCGCCGCGCGATGGGGAGGGCGCCGGGCGGCCGCCCGCTGCGCCCGGCGGCCGGGACGCGGGCCGCCGGGCGCGCCGCCCGTGCCTCGCACCGCCCGTGCCTCCGGCCTGCGCGGTGACACCGGTCCCCGAAATGGACTGGTGCGAACGAATGTCCAGGCCCTAAGGTGTCGCTCCGCCATTCCGGTCCGTTCCTGGAGCCTTTCACCGATGCCTTCACCCGCCGTGTACCGCTCGCCGCGAGCCACCTCCATCGCCGCCACCGCGCTGCTCGCCGCAACGTGCGCCACGACGCTGTTCTCACTCGTCGCCGACTTCCGCATGTACCAGGCGGCCGGCGGCCTCGCCACCGACGCCGAACTGGTCGACGACGCCACGCTCAACGCCGTGGACCAGCTCCGCGACAACGCGAGCACGATCCACATGCTGGTCCTGGTGGCCTCGGGTGCGGCGTTCATCACCTGGTTCTACCGGGTGCGGGTGAATGCCGAGACACTGGACCCGCACGGGCACCGGTACAGGCGGGGCTGGGCGATCGGCGGCTGGTTCACTCCCGTGGCCGCGCTCTGGCTCCCCCGGCAGATCGCCGCCGACACCTGGCAGGCCGGTGCCCGCCCGGACGGGTCGGGGGTGCGCCCACCGCTCCCGCAGACCCTGCTCAACCTCTGGTGGGGCACCTTCCTGGCGGCCGGCGTGGTCGGCCGGGTCGGCGCCCAGTACAACGCGAAGGCCGAGTTCCCGGACACCTACCAGCAGTCCGTCCTCTGGCTGACCGCCTCCGACCTGCTCGAAGTGGCCGCCGCGGTCTTCGCCGTCCTGATGGTCCGCAAGCTGACGGGCATGCAGGAGCAGCGCTTCGCCGAGTCCGCCGCCGGGGCGTACGGGGTGTCCGCGGCGACCGTCCGGAGCTGAAGCCGCGCCGCCGGATGGCCGGCGGCGTAGCAGAGTCGCCGTCAGGCGTCAGCCGTCAGCCGTCAGCCGACAGCCGTCAGGCGACCCGGACGGTGAACTGGCGCCTGGCCTGCGCGGGCTCGCCGGAGAACGTCATGCCGTCGTCGCGGTAGTCGACGTGCAGGGTGACGGTGGTCCGGCCGGAGTTCGGGGCCGCACGGAAGACGAAGTAGTAGTGGCCGCCCGAGCCGAGGGCGCCGATCTCGCCGGAGTCGAGCAGGTCCCCGACGCCGAAGTCCCGGACGTACTCGTCGCCGACGGTCCGCACCACCGCGGCGTCGGGCGCCGGATCGGCCACGGACCAGATGTCGCCGGCCGTCGGGTACGCGCCCACCTCGATCGAGAAGAGCTCGCCCGGTCGGACGGTGATCTCTCCCGCGGTCGCCGTGACCACCGTGCCGTGGTCGAGCTTGCCGGTCGTCATCCGGTGGATCGCCACCGCGCCCGCCGTGCCCACGACGGCGAGCACCGCGACCAGCACGAGGAGGATCCGCTGCCACTTCTTCACGAGGTCGTCTCCCGGTGGGTGACCTGCAGGGCCAGGACGGTGGCCGCGGCGTCCAGCCAGCGGGCGACCAGCAGGTCCCCGGTCGGATCGCCGACGACCATCGAGGCGGCTTCCAGCCAGCCGCGGGCCACCGCCGCCGCGGTGCCTGGCAGCGGCTCGGGCAGCGCGGCGGCGTAGCGGGTGCCGCCGGAGCGGACCACCTCGCCGAGGAAGACCAGGGCGCGCGGCAGGACACCGAGCCTGTCGACGGTGATCGCGGCGGCCACCGCGCCGTCGCCGAACAGCGTGGCGCGGTGCGGGCCGGCGGCCGGCAGGCCGAAGCGCAGCAGCACCTCGACGTCCAGCTCGGCCAGCCGGGCGTCGCTCATGGGCTGGGGTGTGCTCAACTCTGCTCCTTGCCGGTTCACTCGGGCATGCTGACGTTGTTGGCGACGGGCAGCCGGCCCTTGGTCGCGCCGCCCATGTGGTTGTGGACGAAGTCGTCCTCGCTGACCCACACGGTGTAGCCCCAGGGGTTGTAGATCTCCAGCTGGTCGCCCCGATGCCCGATGATCATCATCTGGTGGCGGGCCGGCACGAGCCAGGTGTCCTCCTTGACCTCGATCGGCACCGGCTTGCCCTGGTCCACCGCCGCTTCGACCCGGGCCAGCACGTCCTTGCGCTGATCCGCGCCCTCCAGGTCCACGGTGTGGTACTCGGTGCCGGTGTGCTTGCCGATCTCGTCGTCGGCGACGTCCGTGGACTCCCAGGGCGTCATCCCGTCCCTCATCCGGTGCCACCAGCCGCGGGTGTCGTAGACGCGGTTCGTCTCCTGGTCCCAACGTTCCTTCGCAGCCTTGCCGTTGTCGTACTGCGGGTCGCCGGGGTGCCCGCCGGTGGTGAGCTGGAAGGCGAACAGCGGGTCGACGAGCGCCCGGGCGGTCACCGTCGAGGCGGCCACGCAGGTCCCGTGGTTACCCTGGGTCCACTGGACGCCCTGGTAGCCGGTGTCCATGGTCTGGGTGGAGGTCGCGTCGAGCTGCACCGGGGAGATCCGCGCGGCCAGCCAGCCGGGACTGTCGGCGTGCTCGCGGATCAGGTCGTCGAAGGCCTTGATCTCGTCGTAGCCGTGCCCGGCGGCCAGCGCCTTCATCAGGTAGGCGCGCTCCTCGGGGGACTTGGTCCCGGCCAGCAGCCGGTCAAGGCGGGCCCGGTCGGCCTCGCTCATCTTGTCCATGAACTGGGCGGCCCTGGTGACGTCGGTGGCCGTGAGGATGCTGCCGTACCTCTGGTTCCCGGCCGTGGCGGCGTCGGCCAGGACCAGCTTGTCGGCCGCCCCCAGGCCCTTGTTCGTGAACTTGCCCGCCAGCGCCTTGCCCGCCAGCGCGTTCAGCTCGCGGGCGGCCGCGCGGCCGGCGGTCTCGGCCTTCACCGCCGCGTCGAAGATCGACTTGATGCCGTCCTTCGCCCTCGCGTGCGCGGTGTGCATGGTGTCGTCGTCCCAGTGGACGAGGTCGGGCGCGCCGGCGACGGTGATCTCGTGCAGCAGGCTCAGTGCCTCGCTCAGCGGCGCGGCGCCCTGCCCGTGCAGGGTCTGCGCCTCGCTCAGCGCGGTGGCCAGCGTCGTGAGGTGCAGCCGCCCCTGGCCCAGCGCGTCACGACAGTGCGTCAGGTCGTCGGCGGAGGCCTTGACCACCTCGGCGGCCTTCTCCCCGACCTGGCCGGTCCAGGCGTCGGGCAGGTGCTGCGAGCCGACGCGTTCCACCTTCATCTGGATCTCGTCGATCTGCCCGACCGCCGCAGTGTAGGCGGCCGCGAGTTCACCGAGCTTGCCCGCGTCCCCCTTCGGAGCGGGCAGCTGCAAGGCGTCGTGGACGGCGTACTTGAGATCGCCGGCGCCCCACATGCCGTGCGACTCGTCGATCGTCTTCTTCAACCGCTCCACCTGCTGGCGCTGACTACCCGGCTTCTCCCCCAGCGGGTGCGCATCGTGGTCGGGCACCGTCAGGCCCCCTGCCGCCGGTACTGCCGGTACTGCCGGTACTGCCGGTACTGCCGACCGACACCCAGGCCCGTCCCGGAACCGTCGCTGTCCATGACATCTCCCCCGATATCCCGTCATGCGGTCCGAAGACCGCCGGACAGCATAGCGGCCGGCCCGGACCCCTCCGACCTGCAGGAACAGCACGTCGGAGGGTGTGCGCACAACGGGCGCACAACGCGCGCACAACCCGCCGGATCCCCCCGGAACGATCACAGGATCCCGCCCCGCCCGGCGGCTTGACCCCCAGCCGGCCAGCCGACAGCCGCCCGGAGCCCCATCGATTCCCACCCGAAACCGTTCGACGACCCGCTTCCATCCGACGTCGATTGATCCCGGAAGCAGGCAGTACGCCGGGTCCGGTGGCAATGGGGGAAGCATGGCGGATCGTACCCGATCGAGCCCGCTCAATACTCGCCCCCGCAGATCAACGATCCGTTAATATCCGAAACTGAAAGCTCTCGGAACCGGGCAGGACGCCGGGCCCGGGACAAGGGGGGCCAACGGGGGGAAGAACGTGGCAGATCCTGATGCCGGCTTGCAGTTCAAGGTCAATCCGGCCGAACTGGACGGCTGCGGACAGAGTGCGCAGCACATCGGCGGTCTGATACCGGGTGAGACGTCGAAGCTCGCGGAGCCGTGCAACCAGGCTGCGGGCACCTTGCAGGGGTGGCTGACGGCCGCGGCGGTGCGGGACTGCGGTACCAACTGGAAGACGCTGCTGGACAAGCTCGCCGGTGACATGGGCGATGTCGGCACCAAGCTCGGCACGACGGCCACCTACTACCGTCAGGTCGAGAAGGACGTCCACCAGAGCATGCGGAACCCGGCCGCGCCGGTGCCTGACGAGCCGGACCCGTTCGGCACGGCCGTCGTCCCGGGCCCCGTGAAGCCCTCCAGTGCGAAGGCCACGGAGTAGCCCGGTGGACATCAAGACGCTGTACGACGCCAACGTCATCAACATCACCATCGCGAAGAACGCGTTCGACGCGCTCTACTCGGCCTTCGGCCGGCACATCGAATCCTGGCAGCACGAGGTCGCCGACCGGCTGGCCAACTCGCACTGGACCGGCACCGCATCCGACCACGCGCAGGCCCGGATCCGCTTCCTGGGCACCGAACTGCAGTCCGCACACACCGAGTTGGACCTCGTCGGCAAGGCGCTCGCCAAGGCCGCCGAGCAGTTCGCACTGGCGCAGTCGCACCTGGTCTACGCCCTCGACGACGCCAAGGCCGCCAAGCTCACCGTCGCCCCCGACGGCCGCATCACCTGGGACAACGAGCCGACGTCCGCGAACTACGCGGGCGCCGGTGCCGAGACGACGGCCATCGCCATCAGCAACCGCATCACCTCCGCGCTCAACGAAGCCGACCAGGCGGACCGGGAGATCAGCGCCCGACTCAACCACTTCGCCAGTAACGCGAGCAACGGCCTCGGCCTGGACGCCGCCACCGCGGCCCAGGACCTGGCCGCCCAGACCGGCCGCGAGCAGGTACCGCCCGCGGGCACCGCGCCCGCCGACGTCAAGAAGTGGTGGGACGGTCTCAGCGACAGCGAGCGGCAGAAGTTCATCCACGACTACCCCGACCGGGTCGGCAACCTCGACGGCGTCCCCGCCACCGCCCGTGACGAGGCCAACCGCATCCGCCTGAAGCAGGTCAAGCAGGACCTCCAGACCCAGCTCGACCACCTCGGCCCCGAGCCGCCACAGAAGATCGCCGGGGCGAACGGCGCCGTCACCAATCCGGACTGGATGGCCTGGGACGCCAAGAACATCGACCTGCGGGACAAGCTCAAGGGGATCGCCGACATCGAGAGCCGCCTGGGAGGCGACAAGCTGGCCTTCCGCGGCAACACGCCGGCCTTCCTCCTCGGCTTCGACGCCAACGGCAGGGGCCGGGCCATCGTCTCGGTCAACAACCCCGACACCGCCGACAACGTCGTGACCTTCGTCCCCGGCACCACGTCCAGGTTCGGCACGGTCGGCGGCGACATCGACAAGGCGGACGAGATGGCGAAGGCCGCCGGCCTCGCGGACCACACCAAGTCCACGGCAGCGATCGCCTGGGTCGGCTACGACGCGCCCCAGAACAAGTTCCCGGATGCCGCCATGGACAGGTGGGCCGAGGGCGCGGAGCAGGACCTGGCCCGCTTCCAAATCGGCCTGCGCTCGACCCACCAGGGCGCACCGTCGCACAACGTCCTGATGGGACACAGTTACGGAACCGTCGCGGTGGGCTACACCATGAGCCATCTCAAGCCACCCGTCGACGACGTCGTCCTCGTCGGCAGCCCCGGCGTCGGGGTCGACCACGCGAGCGAGCTGAACCTCGACCCGTCCCACGTGTACGTCGCCCGGGGAAGCGAGGACACCGGGATCGCGGCCACGGCACAGACCGGATGGTTCAGGGAGGACCCCATGGAGCCCGACTTCGGCGCCCGGCACCTGAACGCCGGGAACAGCGACCACTCCCACTACTGGAATCCCACGGGAGACGCGATCAAGGAGTTCGGCAAGGTCATCGTCGGCACGTGGCAGCCGTCATGACGAAGAGGATCCGCCGCCGCTCCGCCACCGCGGCGCGGCTGGCACTGCCGGCCGTTGCCGTACTCCTGACGTCCACGTCCTGCACCAGTACCGGTACGGAGGGCGATCCGACGATCACCCTTGAGCAGGCGAAACAGAAGACCGCGACATACTTCACCGACGCCTTCGCCGCCCTCCCCCAGCCGGTGACCGCCGTCACCGACCGCGACAACGGCGCCTACTGCTTCAAGGACGACGCCCCTTCGGAGGAGGACGGCCGGATGATGGCCGTGACGTCGCGCTACCTGCGGGGCATCCCGGCCGACCACCACGCCGCGACCTTCAACGCCTTCCGCGACCACCTCACCGCAGCCGGGTTCAAAGTCACCAGCAGCCGACCCGACACCATCTCGCTCGAAAACCCGAAGGACGGCTTCACCGCCTCCATCTACGACGGCGGCGACTGGACCACCACCCTGACCATCGGGTTCTCCTCCCCCTGCGTCTGGCCCAACGGCACCAAGCCACCGACGAAGTGAGGGGCCAGGTGAAGCGATCCGAACAACCTGTGCAGTCCGCCCGATCCGACCGACCCGGACGATCCGCACGCACCGCCGTCCGGTGCCTTCTGCCGGCGGCCGCCCTCGTGCTCTCCGCCTGCGGGAGCGACGCTCCGTCGATGAACCTGGGACAGGCCGAGGAGAAGGTCAAGGCGTACGCCTCCAGTGCGCTCGCCGTGGTCCCCGACAAGGACACGGTGAAGGTTGCCGAGCCACTGGTGGACAAGGACGCGTGCGAGGCCGGGCCGCTCGGCTCTCCCCAGACGTACATGCCCTACATCTCGTACGACCTTCACGGCATTCCCGGGCCGAAGGTGCACGCCGTGTTCGAAGCGGTGCAGCAGCGGCTGAAGCAGGACGGCTTCTCCGTCACGCGCAACGACGACCAGCGGCTGGACCTGTCCAACGACTCGAACAAGTTCACCGCCTCGGTCGTGGTCGGCGAACCCGACACCGCCCCGGACACCCTGTACGTGACCGTCATCGCCCCCTGCGTCAAGCCCGGCCCCAGCGGGAGCGCTTCTGCGGGCGGCTGACCGCCGGCCCGCGCGGCGGGGGCCAGCGGTCGGCATGGGTCGGCGCGGCGGGGCGTCGTCAGCCGACGAGCCCCAGTCCCAGCAGTGCGCCCACCGCGCCCAGGGCCATGAAGACCGGCGTGAGCACCTTGATCTCGACCCAGCTCCCGGCCCGGAAGCGCATGCCCTTGGGCGGGCCGATCGGGTACCAGCGCTTGCGGCCGATCGGGATGGGCCACAGGATCGGGCAGCCCGAGACCGTCAGTGCGTCACCGATGCAGTGCACCAGCGCCCCCAGGGCGATCGGCAGCCCGATCCACAGGTAGGCCTGCCCCGGCTGGTCGAACAGCCACT
The DNA here is from genome assembly GCF_044541955.1 of Kitasatospora sp. NPDC085464. Taxonomy (NCBI): domain Bacteria; kingdom Bacillati; phylum Actinomycetota; class Actinomycetes; order Kitasatosporales; family Streptomycetaceae; genus Kitasatospora; species Kitasatospora sp. NPDC085464. Next base: position 156,565 of record NZ_JBITTM010000014.1, on the reverse strand, counting down.
GCGACCCGTTGCCGGGCTGGTCGAGGACGTCCGCCAGCATCCAGGCGCTGGTCGCCCCGAGCAGCCACACCAGCACGTCGCTGGAGACCCTCGCGTGCCGCCACAGCAGACCCTCGATGGCCAGCACCATGTGCACGAACAGCACGGCCAGCACGCCCCAGCGCCCGCCGTACACGGCGATGCCGGCGGCCGAGGCGCCGCACATCACCGCCCAGATCCAGGTGTGGGTCAGCGTCCGGTGGCCGCCGGAGCGGCGCGCGTCACCCTTGCCCCGGGTCGACTTGTAGACGGCGTAGGAGAGCTTGTCGATGACCTCGCACAGCCAGCGCGACACCGGGCCGAAGGCCCGCGATATCGTCGCCGCCTTGTGGTCCAGGTCCGGGGCGAGCGCCGCTCCCGCGCAGATCAGGGCGCCGGCGACCAGCACCGGCCACGGCATCGGTTCGCCCATGCCGGCCGCGACCGCGCCGACCCCCAGCCACGCCGCCGCACCCGACAGCGCGTGCGCCGGTCCCATCATGCCGATCCCGCCTTCCCGCTCCGACCAGGGCCGGAGCGGCACCTGACGGGAAATGAGCATATCGGCCCATGATCACTTCTTGATCTCGCCCGTTCGAGGCGACGGTGCTCGCGCCCGCCGCCCCGGACGGCCCGAACGGACCGAACGGACCGGACGGACGGCCCCGTCCGGGCCCCGGCGAGGTGCCTAGCCGAACGTGAACCAGTTGAGGTTGACGAAGTCGGCGCTCTGCCCGCTCGCGAAGGTGAGGTACACCGTGTGCGTGCCCGTGGTCCGGGCGATGTCGGCGGGTACCGTCCGCCAGGCCTGCCAGCCGCCGGTGCCGGCGACGGCGAAGCTGCCGACCGGTGCGGCGGTCGGGCTGTCCAGCCGGACCTGGACGAGTCCGCTGACGCCGGGGGCGGCGCCGGAGGCGACCCGGGCCTGGAAGCGGGTCGCGCCGGAGCTGCCGAAGTCCACGCCGGCGTAGGCGAGCCAGTCGCCGTTCGCGATCCAGCCGACGTCGCGGCCGCCACCGGTGTCGCCGCAGGTTTCCAGCGCGGTGCCGGACTGCGCGCTGTACGACTCGGCCCGGATGGTGCCGAAGGCGCTCGTCCCGCCGCCGGGTTGCGGTGACGGCCCGGGGTCGACCGGGCCCTGGGTGCCTCCCACGGTGACGGTCAGCAGGGTCGGGTTCGCCGACTGCACCTTGCCTTCGAAGTCCACGCCGGCCGGGTGGACGTCGTCGTACGGGAACGCGTAGCCGAGGTGGTCGGGGTTGGTGGCGTGCAGGACGCGCGCGTAGTGGTTGGTGCGCGCAGCGGTGTAGAAGGCGGCCGGGTTCTCGCCGTCCGGCTGGTGGGGGTCGTCGAGCAGGGTGGTGCGGTTGAGTGCGGCGGCGAGTCGTGCGCTCAGGTTGCCCATCAGGTCGTTGCCGGTGGTGAACGGTGCCGAACTGCAGTTGAAGACGGCGGCGGTGGAGGGCTTGGCGAAGCCGCCGACGCCGGGGAAGGTGAGGACGCCGTTGCGGACCCGGCCGGTGACGGTGCCCCAGCCGGCCTGGGTGTCGACGACCAGGTCGGTGCCCTGGTACTTCTGCCACACGGCGGTGAGGTAGCCGTCGAGGTAGCCGTTGAACAGTGACGGGTCGGCGCTGATCGCCGTGTTGGGGCTGAGGATGCGCAGGGTCCGGCCGGCGGGGTCCGGGACGATCAGCCGGGCCCAGTCGGGGCCGTCGGCGGCGGCCTGGGTGCGCAGCGCGTTGGCGACGGACTCCAGACCGCCGGCGGGCAGGCCGCTGACGTGCTGCCGCGCACTGCCGGCGGTGAGGTCGAACGCGATCGGGACGCCGGCGAAGTCGACGTAGCTGATGTTGGCGTACAGCTGGTCCGGGCCGTAGGTGAACTCGCAGAACCCGTAGGCGGTGGCGATGTTGGGGTCGGTGGGGTTGCTCACCGAGGGCAGCGCGATGCCCGGGCCCGGGTTGATCCGGAAGACCAGTTCGCGGCCGACGGAGAAGTAGATCCGGCCGCTGGAGAGGTACGGCAGCCGGATCCGCCGCGGGGTGCCGCCGGGCGCGTTCAGGGCGATGGCGCAGTCGGCGCCGAGGGGTGCGCCCGGGGCGCTCGGGGAGGGCGGGTGGTAGAGCGTGCTGCCGTCGGAGCGCAGGAAGGCCCAGCTGTTTCCCTGGGCCGGGTCGAGGCCGAGGACGTAGGCGTAGACCTGCTGGGACGACACGGTGTTGACCAGGTCGACGTCGAGGCGTTGCGGGGTGGTGCTGCCGTCGGCCGGCCGGGACAGGGCGGCGACCAGCGCGGGCGCGGCCAGGGCCGCGACGGAGGCGCCGAGCATGGTCCTGCGAGTGATCACGGGGACTCCGGGAGCGGTGGAGGAGGCGGGGGGGCGGGAGCCGCGCGCTGCGCCCGCCTGCCCATCACCCTCCCGCTCGGACCCGGACACGTCAATGTCCGTAACCATAAGTGGCTCTTAAGTCGGAGTCCGTTGATTTCTTGAACGCTCGGGGCGCGCCGTCGACTTCCCGAACGCCGCGCTCGGCGGTCCCACGCCTCAGGCCAGGAAGCCCCGCAGCAGGGCGGCCGTCGCGGCGAGGTGTTCCTCGGTGGCGCGGCGGGCGGCGTCGCCGTCCCCGTCGAGGATCGCCCGGACCATGGCCCGGTGCTGCTCGGCGGCGTGTTCGATGTTGCGGTCCAGCATGGGGATGGCGTTCAGCAGGTCGTTGAGGCGCATCCTGGCCTCGGCGATGGCCGCGGCGAGGGTCGGGGAGCCGGTGAGTTCGCCGATGGCGAGGTGGAAGCGGGAGTCGAGCTGGCGGTACTGCTCCGGCGGGGCTTCCTCCAGGTCGGCCAGCCGGCTCTCCAGGTGGGCCCGCTGGTCGGGGGTGAGGGGGTGACGGGCGGCGGCTTCGGCGGCTCCTGCTTCCAGGACTTGACGGTAGGTCAGCGCGTCCTCCAGGGAGCCGCCGAGGTCGCGGGCCGCGCGGCGCAGGTCGGCGACGTCCGGTGCGGGCATCCGGTAGGTGACGAAGGTGCCGCCGTAGCGGCCGCGGCGGGGTTCGACGCAGCCGGCCTGCTGCAGGGTGCGCAGCGCCTCCCGCAGGGTCTCCCGGCTGACGCCGAGCCGGACGGCGAGGTCGCGTTCGGCGGGCAGTCGGTCGCCGAGGCCGAAGACGCCGAGCTTGATCGCCTGGAGCAGCCGCTCGACGGTCTCCTCGAAGGCGTTGCCGGTCCGGACCGGGCGGAAGATCGATCCGGCCTGCCAGTCGAGCCGCGCTCGCTCGCGTGATTCGTCCACGTCCACGCCGGAATCGTACCTACGGACCGGTTTCCGGCACCTGTTCCCCCGTTTCTCTTGACGCGGCCCCGATGCAGCCGGAACGATGCTGCTCACCCACCCAATGGACTGATTCCAGACCATTGACGAGCCGTCCGACCGTCGAACCCGTCGGGGCGACCCGTGCCACGCCGTCGTGGCCCTGTGCTCCCCGGCACACCCTCAACCCCCAGGGGTGCCCATGACCGACGCACGCTCACCCGACCAGCCTGCCCCCGAAAAGTTTCCGCAGAACACCGCTCCCGTTTCCGCCGACGAACAACGGCTCCGCGAGCTGGGCTACACCCAGGAACTGGCCCGCTCGATGTCGGGCTTCTCCAACTTCGCCGTCTCCTTCTCCATCGTCTCGATCCTCTCCGGCTGCCTGACCCTGTACGGGACGGGCATGAAGACCGGAGGCCCGGCCCTGATCATCTGGGGCTGGCCGGTGGTCGGCCTGCTCACGCTCTGCGTCGGGCTCGCCATGGCCGAGATCTGCTCCAGCTACCCGACGGCCGGCGGCCTCTACTACTGGGCGGCCAAGCTGACCCGCACCCGCGGCCCGGCGTGGAGCTGGTTCACCGGCTGGTTCAACTTCCTCGGCCAGGTCGCGGTGACCGCGGGCGTCGACTTCGGCGCCGCGTTCTTCACCAACGCCTTCCTCACGCTGCGCTTCGGGATCGAGGCCAGCCCCGAGCACACCATGGAGATCTTCGCCGTCATCCTGCTGGTGCACGGCCTGCTCAACACCCGCGGGGTACGCCTGGTCGCCGTCCTCAACAGCGTGTCCGTGTGGTGGCACCTGGTGGGCGTCGCGATCATCGTCGGAGCGCTCGCCGTGCTCCCCGACCAGCACGCCTCGGCCTCCTTCGTGCTCACCGAGTTCGTCAACGGGACCGGCTTCCACAACCAGTTCTACGTGGCGATGATCGGCCTGCTGATGGCGCAGTACACCCTCACCGGCTACGACGCCTCCGCGCACATGACCGAGGAGACCCACGACGCCGCCCGGTCCGGCCCCCGCGGCATCGTCAACGCCATCACCGTCTCCCTGGCGGCGGGCTGGATCCTGCTGCTCGGCATCACCTTCGCGATCCGCGACTACGACGGCGCGCTCAACAGCGACACCCAGGTCCCGCCCGCGCAGATCTTCATCGACGCGATCGGCGACGGCGGCGCCCAGATCCTGCTGCTGATCGTCATCGGCGCCCAGTTCTTCTGCGGGATGGCCTCCGTCACCGCCAACTCCCGCATGATCTACGCCTTCTCCCGGGACGGCGCACTGCCCGGCTCCCGCCTGTGGCACCGCATCGACCCGCGCACCCAGACCCCGACCAACGCGGTCTGGCTCGCGACCGGCGGCGCCCTGCTGCTCGGACTGCCCGCGCTCTGGAACACCACCGCGTACACCGCCGTGACCTCCATCTCCGTCATCGGCCTGTACATCTCCTACGTCATCCCGGTGTACCTGCGGCTGCGCCAGGGCGAGGACTTCCAGCGCGGGCCCTGGCACCTGGGACGGTGGAGCCGGCCGATCGGCATCGTCGCGGTCGTCTGGACCGCGGTGATCACCGTCCTGTTCATGCTCCCCACCGCCAGCCCGATCACCGCCGAGAGCTTCAACTACACACCCGTCGCGGTGGCCGTCGTGGTCGGCTTCGCCGGCATCTGGTGGCTGGTCTCCGCCCGGCACTGGTTCACCGGGCCGCACGTCCACGGCACCCCGTCCGACCCCGACGCACTGGACACCGAACTGGAGGTCCGATGACCCGCCCCCGGCTCACCCTCGACGAGCTGCGCACCCGCGTCGCCGACGGGTCCGTCGACACCGTCGTGCTCGCCATGACCGACATGCAGGGGCGCCTCCAGGGCAAACGCGTCGCCGCCGAGTACTTCCTCGCCGACGTCGTGCCCGGCGCCGCGGAGGGCTGCGGCTACCTGCTGGCCGTCGACGTCGACATGAACACCGTCGACGGGTACGAGGTCTCCTCCTGGGAGAACGGCTACGGCGACCTGACGCTGCGCCCCGACCTCGCCACCCTGCGGACCATCCCCTGGCACCCCGCCACCGTCATGGTCCAGTGCGACGTCGTCCACCACGACGGCACCCCGGTCGCCGTCTCCCCCCGCCAGATCCTGCAGCGCCAGCTCGACCGGCTGGCCGGCTACGGCTGGCAGGCCCACGCCGCCACCGAGCTGGAGTTCATCGTCTTCCGGGACAGCTACGAACAGGCCTGGGACAAGGACTACACCCGGCTCACCCCGGCCAACCAGTACAACGTGGACTACTCCATCCTCGGCACCGGCCGGATCGAGCCCCTGCTGCGCCGGCTGCGCAACGGCATGGCCGGCGCCGGCCTCACCGTCGAGTCCGCCAAGGGCGAGTGCAACCTCGGCCAGCACGAGATCGCCTTCAAGTACGCCGACGCCCTCACCACCTGCGACGACCACTCCGTCTACAAGACCGGCGCCAAGGAGATCGCCGCCCAGGAGGGCTGCAGCCTCACGTTCATGGCGAAGTACGACGAACGCGAGGGCAACTCCTGCCACATCCACCTGAGCCTGCGCGACGAGCAGGGCACCCCGGTGTTCGCCGGTGACCGTCCGCACGGCTTCTCCCGCACCATGGAGCACTTCCTCGCGGGACAGCTCGCCTGCCTGGCCGACTTCGCCCTGCTGCTCGCCCCCACCGTCAACTCCTACAAGCGCTACGTGCCCGGCAGCTTCGCGCCGACCGCCATCGCCTGGGGCCGGGACAACCGCACCTGCGCCCTGCGCGTCGTCGGCCACGGCCAGTCGCTGCGCTTCGAGAACCGCGTCCCCGGTGGCGACGTCAACCCGTACCTCGCGGTCGCCGCCCTGATCGCCGCCGGACTGCACGGGGTCGAGCAGCAGCTCGAACTCGAACCGGAGTTCACCGGCAACGCGTACGCCTCCGCCGCGCCCCGGGTGCCCGCCACCCTGCGCGACGCGGTCGACGCGTTCGAACGCAGCGCCGTCGCCACCGAGGCCTTCGGCAAGGACGTCGTCCGGCACTACACCCACGCCGGACGCACCGAACTGGCCTCCTACGAGCGGGCGGTGACCGACTGGGAGCGGCGCCGCGGATTCGAGCGGCTGTGACCCGCGACAACCGCCGACGACCGCTGATCGGCATCACCAGCTACCAGGACGACGCCGCGTGGTCCGTCTGGAACCAGCGCGCCTCCCTCGTGCCCCAGACGTACGTCGACGCCGTCGTCCGCGCGGGCGGCACCCCGGTCCTGCTGCCGCCCCAACCCGGCGGCACCGACCACCTCCTCGACGCCCTGGACGGACTCGTGCTGGCCGGCGGCCCGGACGTCGACCCGGCCCGGTACGCGACGGACGCGGACCCGCGCACCGGCCCGCCACACCACGCCCGCGACGACTGGGAGAGCACCCTCCTGCACACCGCCCTGAGCCGGGACCTTCCGGTGCTCGGCGTCTGCCGCGGCATGCAGCTGCTCAACGTCGAACTCGGCGGCACCCTGCTCCAGCACCTGCCCGACGGCAGCCACCAGACCGTCCCCGCCCGCTACGTCCGCCACCGGGTCGCCCTGGTGGCGGGCAGCCGGCTCGCCGAGGTCCTGGGGCCCGACACCGAGGTCTCCTGCTACCACCACCAGGCCGTCGACCGGCTCGGCGCCGGTCTGCAGGTCACCGCCCGCAGCGCCGACGGCACCGTCGAAGGCCTCGAACTGGCCGGCCACCGCTTCGCGCTGGGCGTCCAGTGGCACCCCGAGACCAACCCCGACGACCTGCGCCTCTTCCAGGCCCTGGTCGCCGCCGGCCAGACCACCTCCACGCACAGGGAGACAGCTCCATGACCGAACCGGACCTCTACGAGGTCGTCAACCCCGCCACCGAGGAGGTGATCACCACCGTCGAACTGGCCGGCCTCGCCGAGACCGACGCCGCCGTCGCCCGCGCCCGCGCCGCCTTCGACACCTGGCGCCGGGTCGCCCCCGCCGACCGGGCCCGGCTGCTGCGCGCCTTCGCCGCCGCCGTCGACGCCGACCGCGAGCACCTCGCCGCCCTGGAGGTCGCCAACGCCGGCCACACCATCGGCAACGCCCGCTGGGAGGCGGGCAACGCGCGGGACGTCATCGAGTACTACGCCGCCGCGCCCGAGCGGCTGTTCGGCCGGCAGATCCCCGTCGCCGGCGGCATCGACGTCACCTTCCAGGAACCGATCGGCGTGGTCGGCGTCATCGTGCCGTGGAACTTCCCCATGCCGATCGCCGCCTGGGCCCTCGCCCCGGCGCTGGCGGCCGGCAACACCGTCATCGTCAAACCCGCCGAACTCACCCCGCTCACCGCCCTGCGCCTCGCCGAACTCGCCCTGCAGGCCGGGATCCCGGAGGGCGTGCTGCAGGTCCTGCCCGGCCGCGGCCCGGTCGTCGGACAGCGCTTCGTCACCCACCCCGACGTGCGCAAGGTCGTGTTCACCGGCTCGACCCGGGTCGGGAAGGAGATCATGGCGGGCTGCGCCGCCCAGGTGAAGCCCGTCACCCTCGAACTCGGCGGCAAGAGCGCCAACATCGTCTTCGCCGACGCCGACCTCGCCAAGGCCGCCGCGACCGCGCCCTACGCCGTCTTCGACAACGCCGGCCAGGACTGCTGCGCCCGCTCCCGGATCCTGGTCGAGGCGTCCGTCCTCGACGACTTCCTGGCGCTCCTGGAGCCGGCCGTCCGCGGCGTGCGGGTCGGCGACCCGGGCGACGAGAAGACCGAGATGGGGCCGCTGATCTCCGCCGCCCACCGGGAGCGCGTGGCCTCCTACGTCCCGGACGGATCGGCCGTCGCCTTCCGCGGCAGCGCCCCCGACGGGCCCGGCTTCTGGTACCCGCCGACCGTCCTCGCACCGGTCCGGCACGACGACCGCGCCTTCACCGAGGAGATCTTCGGCCCGGTCGTCGCGGTCGTCCCGTTCCGCGACGAGGAGGACGCCCTGCGCATCGCGAACGCCACCGAGTACGGGCTGTCCGGCTCCATCTGGACCAGGGACGTCGGGCGGGCCCTGCGGGTCTCGCGCGGCGTGGAGGCCGGCAACCTCTCCGTCAACTCGCACTCCTCGGTGCGCTACACCACGCCCTTCGGCGGCTTCAAGCAGTCCGGCCTCGGCCGCGAGCTCGGCCCGGACGCGCTGGACGCCTTCACCCAGACCAAGAACGTCTTCATCTCCACGGAGGAATGATCACCATGACCCAGCGACTCGACGGCCGGGTGGCCGTCATCACCGGCGCGGGCAGCGGCATCGGCCTGGCGACCGCCCGCCGCTTCGCCGCCGAGGGCGCCAAGGTGGTCTGCGTCGACCTCGACGCCGAGACCGGTGCCAAGGCCGCGAACGAGGTCGGCGGCCTGTTCATCCAGGCCGACGTCACCGACGAGGACGCGGTGCGCGACCTCTTCCAGCGGGCCGTCGACGAGTACGGCCGGCTCGACATCACCTTCAACAACGCGGGCATCTCCCCGCCGGACGACGACTCCATCCTCACCACCGGCCTGGACGCCTGGAAGCGGGTCCAGGAGGTCAACCTGACCAGCGTCTACCTGTGCTGCAAGTACGCGATCCCGCACATGCAGCGCCAGGGCAAGGGCTCGATCATCAACACCGCCTCCTTCGTCGCCGTGATGGGCGCGGCCACCTCGCAGATCTCCTACAGCGCCTCCAAGGGCGGCGTGCTGGCCATGTCCCGCGAGCTGGGCGTGCAGTTCGCCCGCGAGGGCATCCGGGTCAACGCCCTGTGCCCCGGCCCGGTGAACACCCCGCTGCTGCAGGAACTGTTCGCCAAGGACCCGGAGCGGGCCGCCCGCCGCCTGGTCCACATCCCGCTCGGCCGCTTCGCCGAGCCCGAGGAGATCGCCGCCGCGGTCGCCTTCCTCGCCTCCGACGACTCGTCCTTCATGACCGCCAACACCTTCCTCGTCGACGGCGGCATCTCCGGCGCCTACGTGACGCCGCAGTAACGGCCGGCCCCGCGAGCGGCCGATCACGGGTCGGGGCGACGCGGCGCGCACGGCACAGCACAGGGGGAAGGGGGCGTCCGCCGGAACGGACGCCCCCTTCCCGCGTTCCCGGGGCTCCGCGGCCTCACGGCCCCGGGCCCGGCGGGTCAGCGCACGGTGACGGTGAAGACCGGGGAGGCGGTGTCCGCTGACGATGCGCAGCTCGTTCAGGCCACTGAGGCCGAGCTTCACGCCGAGCGAGTAGGAGCCGTTGCGGGCGGTGGTGACGGAGGCCGGCAGCGAACAGTCGGCGATCGTGTGCCGCACGGCGCGCGGCGGCGGCAACACCGCGCAGCCGGGTCGGCGAGGTGACAATGAGGCATGCCACCAAGCCCCGGCCCAGCCGGTCCGCCGCCGGTCACACCCGCTCCGGCCACCGAGCGGGGCGAGCACTGGTGGCCCGTGGGGCTGGCGGTCGCGACCGCCGCGATGCTCCACGTGGCACTGCCGGCGTCGTACCGGCTGGACCCCGTCTGGCTGGTTCCGGTGGTGATGTTCACGCTGCTGGCGGTCCTGGTCATCGGTGACCCCGGGCGGATCGACCGTCAGAAGACCTGGCTGCGGGTGGTCACCGAGGCCCTGATCGCCTTCGTCACCGCGTCGAACCTGCACGCGGGCATCCACCTGGTGACGGACATCCTGACCGACAACAAGCTGTTCGCCAACAACGCCACCGGCCTGCTGGCCACCGGGGGCGTGACCTGGGTGACGAACGTGATCGCCTTCGCGCTCTGGTACTGGGACCTGGACCGCGGCGGCGCCGCCGCCCGCGCCAACCGGCCCGACGTGCCGCCCACCTTCGTGTTCCCCGAGATGCAGCACAGCGTCCACGCGCCGCCCGACTGGATGCCGAACTTCACCGACTACCTGTCACTGTCCTTCTGGACCGCGACCGCCTTCAGCCCCACCGACATCTCCGCGATCAGGAGGTGGGCCAAGCTGCTGATGATGGTGGAGGCCGCGACCTCCCTCATCCTGGCCGGCCTGGTGATCGCCCGCGCGATCAACATCCTGCAGTGAAGCCGGATCCCGCGGTGAGGCGGGATCCGGCCCCTGGGAAGGGTGCCCCGGTCAGGCGTTCTTGCCGCGGGCGGCCACCCGCCAGCGGTCCACGAGCTCGCCGGCCCGGACCACCGCGACGTCGTCGACGAGGTTCACCGCGACGCAGACGTGGTTGGGGACCACCCGCAGCCGCTCCCCCAGCGCGGGCAGGTCGCTGCCGTCGGGCCACACCACGGTGGAGTGGTGCTCGGAGAGCGCCGTGATGCGGGCCTCGGGGTGGTCCATGAGCCGGCCGAAGCCCGTCGCCCAGGCGGACCGGTCACCGCCGAGGACCTTGCTGCCCGCGTCCAGGACGACCCGCCGGGGTGTGGTGTCGTCCCCCTCGTGCCTGCTGACGACGGTCGCGGCGACCGTCAGCGCGATGTCCGCGAGGGTGCACCGTCCGAGTTCGAACTGCTGGGCGTCGCCGAACACGTAGACGCCCGGCCGCACCTCGGTGAGCGCCGGGTCACCAACCGGCTCCGCGCTCCCGACCGGCTCCGCGCTCGCGCCCTGCTCCGCGCCCGCGCTCGCCCCCGCTGCCCCGGTCAGCTCCGCGGTCGGCGTGGATCCACCGCTCACCCGCGTGATCTCGAAGCCGTCGGCGGCCAGTAGTCCGGCCGCCCGGCCGAGGGCCTGCTGCTCCTCCTCGACCGCCTTCGCGGGCATGCCCGGCGCGTAGCTGTGCCCCGGGAAGGTGAACACCCCGCCGACGCGGAGCCCCGCCGCGGCCGCCGCCCGGGCCACCACCACGGCCTGCTCCGGCAGGACACCGCTGCGGTGGTGGCCGCTGTCGATCTCCACCACGGCCTCGATGTCGCCGGCCGCGGACCCGAGGTGACGGCCCGCCGCCTCGGCCCCCTCGACGGAGTCCACCCCGATCGCGATCCGCGCCGTGCCGGCGAGCCGCCGCAGCCGCTCCGCCTGCCGGGGCCCGATCCACAGCGGATAGGCGATGAAGAGGTCGGTGGCGCCGTGCTCGGCGAAGACCTCGGCCTCCCCGATGGTCGCCACCGTCAGCCCGACCGCCCCCGCCGCGAGCTGCCGCGCGGCGATCTCCGGCATCTTGTGGGTCTTGGCGTGGGGACGCAGCCGCAGGCCCTTGGCCCGCAGTGCCGCCGCCATGCGCTCGATGTTCCGTTCGAGCACCTCCAGGTCGACCACGATGTCCGGAGTGTCGATCTCCGCCGGGATTCCGCTCATCTGCGTTCCTTTCGATTCGAACCGCACCGGACATGATCGCCGACATGTCGAGCACGGTCACCCCCGCCCGCTCGGCCAGCTGAGCGGTCGACGCGCGACCGCCGATCCCCACTGGCGGGCAGTGGCGCGGATCACAGCGGGAACCGCGCGGCCGACGAAATGCCGAAGCCGTGGAGGTGGTTGGCACGGGCAACCGTTTCCGCTCCGGCGCACACCACCGGTACCCGCGAGGATCCCCATGACCGTCACCGAGCCCGTCCCGTCCACCGAGCCCGCCTCCTCCCGCGCGGCCGAGATCCTGTCCCGGCCCGTCACGATCAACGGGCTGACCGTGCCCAACCGCATCGTGATGGCGCCGATGACCCGCAGGTTCTCCCCGGGCGGCGTGCCCGGCGAGGACGTCCGCTCGTACTACGCCCGCCGCGCCGCCGCGGGCGTCGGTCTGATCGTCACCGAGGGGACGTACGTCGGCCACGAGTCCGCCGGCCAGACCGACGACATCCCGCGCTTCCACGGCGAGGAGCAGCTGGCCGGGTGGGCCCGCGTCGCCGAGGACGTCCACGCGGCGGGCGGCACCATCGTGCCGCAGCTCTGGCACATCGGGATGGTGCGCAAGCAGGGCGACCCGCCGGTCGCCGACGCCCCCGCCGTCGGCCCGTCCGGCATCCGCCTGGACGGCACCGAGGGAACGGGCCGGGCGATGACCCGCGCCGACCTGGACGCCGTCATCGGCGCGTTCGCCGAGGCCGCCGCGGCCGCCGAGCGGATCGGCTTCGACGGCGTCGAGCTGCACGGCGCCCACGGCTACCTGCTCGACCAGTTCCTGTGGGCGGGCACCAACCGCCGCACCGACGAGTACGGCGGCGACCCGGTCGCCCGGACGAAGTTCACGGCCGAGCTCGTCGCCGCGGTGCGCGCCGCCGTCTCGCCGGAGTTCCCGGTGATCTTCCGCTACTCGCAGTGGAAGTCGGAGAACTACGACGCCCGCCTCGCCGAGACCCCGCAGGAGCTGGAGGCGATCCTCACCCCGCTCGCCGAGGCCGGCGTCGACGCGTTCCACGCCTCGACCCGCCGCTACTGGCTCCCCGAGTTCGACGGCTCGGACCTCAACCTGGCCGGCTGGACCAGGAAGCTCACCGGCCGCCCCACCATCACCGTCGGCTCGGTCGGCCTCGACGGCGACTTCGTCCGCGCCTTCATGGGCGAGGGCGCCCCGGTCCAGGGCATCGACAACCTGCTCGACCGCCTGGAGCGCGACGAGTTCGACCTGGTCGCCGTCGGCCGCGCCCTCCTCCAGGACCCGCAGTGGGCCGCCAAGGTCCTCTCCGGCCGCTTCGCCGACCTGCTCCCCTACGACGCCGCCGCGGTCCGCACCCTCAGCTGACCACCCCTCCCGGGGCCCCGCCCGACCGGGCGGGGCCCCGCGTCACGACGATCAGCCGGGCGTGGGACCGGCGCCGGGGCGCAGGTCGTCGAGGAGTTCGGCGCGGTCGGTCAGCAGGGCGGCGAGGATGGCGCGGGCGACGGCCAGGAGTTCGCCGATCTCGGGGCTGGTGAGCCGGTAGACGACGGCGGCGCCCTCGCGGTGGGAGACCACGACGCCGGCGCGGCGCAGGATGGCGAGCTGCTGGGAGAGGTGGGCCGGCTCGACGCCGACCTCGGGCAGCAGTTCGGCGACGGCGTGCTCGCGTTCGCTCAGGAGCTCCAGGACGCGGATGCGCACGGGGTGGCCGAGGGTTTTGAAGAACTCGGCCTTGTGCTGGTAGAGCGGCACGGCAATGACCGAGGGCCTGCGCGGCGAGTCGGCCGTCATGGGATTCACCGCCCCTGCCGGGCGCTGGTTGGGCTTGGCTTCATCGGTGGAGACTGTAGCAACGTGGTCGAACGGCCTGGTCAGCGTGGGGCGAGGGCGGTCGGCCCGGACTATTTGCCAATATTAGCAACTGCTAAGCTACGCAACGTGGCAGGCTCCGGAAGCGTCTGTCGCGACGTGGCCGCCCCGGAACCGACGCCGGGGCGGCCACGGCTTTCCCGCCAGGTCCGCCCGGTCCTCTCAGGTCCGGACGTGTCGCTCGATGTCCTCGTTGAAGGTCTCCAGGGCCTGCGCGGTCAGGGTGGGGCGCGTGGCGGCGATCGCCGCGAGGAAGTCGTCGGTGCCGGCGGGGAGCCCGGTGCGGTGGGTGATCTCGTTCTCGAAGGCCTGCTGGGAGCCCTTGCGGGCGGCGTACTCGATGTCGGCGGGGGTGAACATCTCGCTGGCGGAGACCAGCCTGTCGATGTCGACGCGCTGCGCGCTCGGCCCGAGGTAGCGGCGCCAGATCGCCTCGCGCGCGACGGCGTCGGGCGGACCGACGGGGATGATGTAGTCGAAGCGGCCCGGCCGAAGGAACGCCGAGTCGAGGGTGCGCAGCGAGTTGGTGGCGCAGATCAGCAGCCGGTCGTCGTGGTCGCGGAACGCCGGGATGAGCTTGAGGAGCTCATTGGTGACACCGTGTCCGGGGTCGACGGCGGTGCCGGAGCGGGCGGCGGCGATCTCCTCGACCTCGTCGATGAAGAGCAGCACGCTGGAGAGATCGGCCAGGTCCGCGAAGACCTCACGCAGCGAGGCCGCGAGGGCCCCGTCGGCGTCGGCCGCCAGCCGGGACGGGAACAGCTCCACGAACGGCCAGCCCAGCCGTGAGGCGACCGCCTTGGCGAACGTGGTCTTCCCGGTTCCGGGCGGACCGAAGAGGATGACCGCCTTGGGCGGGCGGACGCCGTAGCTCTCGGCCAGCTCCGGCTCCGTGAGCGGGAGCACGATCCGCCGTTCGATGGCGTCCTTGGCCGCGTGCATCCCCGCGAGCCGCTCCCACAGCCCGTGCGGCATGACCCGGCCGCCGAGCTGGGCGAGCAGCCCGGCGTCTCCCGCGTCCGGGTGTTCCAGCTTCTCGTAGTAGACCAGCCCGCTCACCTGGCGGTAGCCGGAGTTCTCCAGGGCCGCCGTCCCGGTCGAGCCGGGGGTGAGGACCGCGCTGAACCGCCGCACTCCCTTCGCGCGCAGGCGTTGTTCGACCTGGGTGATCAACGCGCTGCCGAGGCCACGGTTGCGCCACGCGCCGGACAGGGCCACGATCATGATCCATCCGCGTTCGCCCTCGGCACGGGCGACCGCCATGCCGACCAGCTCCTCCCCGACCAGGGCGACCACGGCCGGCTGTCCCCCGCGGGCCGCGGCGACGACGTCGGAGACGGGGAAGACCGGGAGGGACAGGTCGGCGTGCCGGCCCTGGTCCCACAGCTGGATCGCCTGGTCCAGGTCGTCGTCGTGGAAGTCCCGCAGGTGCCACACTGGCACGGCTTCCTCCTCGGCCCCCGAGCCCCTGCACGGCCCCGGTGCGCTGCGCCCGCGAAGGCTGTCCCTCGCCCCGGTCCCCCTCGGGGCCATTGTCCGCGCGGCGGTCGCGGCGGGCGACCAGAACCGACCGAAAGGCAGGCCGTCAGGCGTCCGGCCCAGCTCCGCGGGCGCCCGCCGCACCGGACTGGTGAGCTGTGCGGGGAGTCCACGACCCGACCACGACCCCGACCGGGCTCCCACGGCTCCTGGAGGAGGACTTCGTGCCGGACCCGACGACGTCGTACGCCGACCTGCGCGCGCTGGTGATCAACTGCACGCTGAAGCGTTCCCCGGAGCGCAGCCACACCCAGGGCCTGATCGACGTCAGCACCGGCATCCTGGAACGCCAGGGTGTCCAGGTCGACGTCCTGCGCGCGGTGGACATCGACATCGCGACGGGCGTCTGGCCGGACATGACCGAGCACGGCTGGGAGACCGACGAGTGGCCGGTGATCTACTCCCAGGTGATGGCCGCCGACATCCTCACGCTGGCCGGACCGGTCTGGCTCGGGGACAACTCCTCCGTGATGAAGAAGGTCATCGAGCGGCTCTACGCCTGCTCGTCGATCCTCAACTCCGAGGGCCAGTACGCCTACTACGGCCGGGTCGGCGGCTGCCTGATCACCGGCAACGAGGACGGCGCCAAGCACTGCGCGATGAACGTCCTCTACAGCCTCCAGCACCTCGGCTACACCATCCCGCCGCAGGCCGACGCCGGCTGGGTCGGCGAGGCCGGCCCCGGGCCCTCCTACCTCGACACCGGCTCCGGCGGCCCGGAGAACGACTTCACCAACCGCAACACCACCTTCATGACCTGGAACCAGCTCCACCTCGCCCGCATGCTCAAGGACGCCGGCGGCATCCCCGCCCACGGCAACCAGCGCTCCGAGTGGGACGCCGGCTGCCGCTTCGACTCCGACAACCCCGAGCACCGCTGAAGCTGCGGGTCCAGGAACCTGCGCTGCCCGCGCTGGGCGGGCAGGAGGCCGGGAGCCGAAGGCCGGGAGCGGCCGTTGCGGGGGCTGATACTGGCCTTGGCCCTGTCAGCCCCCGCAACGTCCGGTCAGAACTCCAGCACCTCGCGGTCGAGCGGGTACTGGTCACGGTGGGGGCCCTCGTACGGTGAGGGTGTGATCGGGAGGACGCCGGTCGGTTGCAGGCCCAGGTTGTCGTCCCAGATCCGGGGTTCGACCTGTCCGAGGACGCGGAAGCTCCGGAAGGTGAACGGCGGGCTGTCGGTCGGGAAGAACTCGGCCGTGGTGGTCACCTGGAAGTGCAGGTGGGGCGTGGTGGAGTTGCCGCTGTTGCCGATCAGTCCGAGGACCTGGCCGGGTTCGACGCAGTCGCCCTCCCGGACGTCGAGGGTGCCGGCTTCGAGGTGGGCGTAGAGCAGGTAGCGGCCCGGTGCGACTTCCAGGGTGATGTGGTTGCCGACGGTGTCCTCGATCGGCGGGACGGGCGGCGTGACGGGCGGCGGGTTGTCCGGGATCCCGTCCTGGACCTCCACCACTCTGCCGCCGGCCGCGGCCACGACCGGCTGGCGGTAGCTCAGGTAGCTGGTGAGCCGCGCGGGGTCGCCCTCCCAGGCCTGCCCCTGCTCGCCGAGCCGGTACCAGTCGATCGCGAAGCGCTGCGGCACGTCGAAGCGGCCGTTGATCGGGGCGAGGCCTCGCCGGTGGTGGGTGTTGCCGCAGCAGGATTCGCTGGCGTACCAGGTGCCGGGGCGGACGGGCGCGTTCAGGTTCAACGGCGCGGTGCGGGAGGTCGGGGTGGCCTGTACCGTCTCCTCGAACGCGGACGGGCCGGAGGGGGTCAGGACGGCACCCGAGAGGTGGTGTTCGAGGACCTCGGGCACCGGCTGACCGCGGTCGAGGGTCAGGTCGAGCCAGATGATCCACTGCTGGGAGCCCTGGATGACGGTCGGCGTGGGCCCCGGGGGCGCCGGGGTGTACGCGTCCGCACCGGGCAGGGGGTCGCCCACCGGATTGGCGGCGTCGGCCAGCGGCTGCCCGCTCAGCGAGCCGATGACCTGGTGGGTGCGGGCGTCCTGGACGTCGACCCGGTCGAGCCGCAGCGGGGTGCTGGTGGACAGTGCGCTCGTGGTGAGCAGTTCGTAGGAGAGGTGCGTCCTGCCGTCCGTGGCGTCGAACGGCGTCGGCTCGGTCATCACCGCGGCCGTCAACGGCGTGAACTGGGTGCCGGGTGCCAGGGCGGCCGCGCCGGTCCCGAATCCCGGTCCCGCGGCGGCCACCAGCGCGGCGGCCGCGACCACGGCGGCGGCGCGTCCGCGACGTCGAGGGCTGCGGCTGGTGCGGTTGCGAGGGTCACGCTCTGCCATTGTGCTCTTTCGTCCGTCGGGCCCGGGGCCGTGAACGACGCCGGCACGCCCCGCACCGCGGCGCAGGCTCATGTAACCGGGCGGCCCGCCGCTTCGGCCGGAGGCCGCCGAGGTCGGCTGCCGAACTACACCCGTCCAGCCGCATCGACAGCCCGACAGCCTGCCGGGGGACGGTGCCGAAGGCCCCGTGATGTCCGAGGCCGGGCGCTGTGCCCGTCCGCCCGGCAGGCCGGTCGTTCTGCAGCGTGCTGCGGTCAGTGCTGGTGGACGTGTTCCGTCGTCGTCATGAGCGGGACTCCATCGGCAGCGCCTGTTCGAAGCGCAGGTACCGGTCCACCGACCTGGCCAGGACCTCGTTGCCGTCGCTTGTGACGACGCGGTCCCACCACGCCCCGTAGATCCGCTCGAAGCGGTAGCCGGCGAGCAGTTCGCCGGCGGCGCGCACGGCGTCGGGGCGCTCCGGGATGTGGTTGGCGTAGCTGTACATGATCGTGACCCAGCGGCGGTCCGGGCAGACGTTGACCACGTCGCCCGTGAACAGCGCGCCCTCCCCCGTGTTCCGGTGCATGACCGTGCTGCCCGGGAAGTGGATTCCGGGGTTGATCAGCGTCAGTTCGTCGGTCAGCCGGTGGGTCCGGCCGTTCCAGAAGTGCAGGGCGGGGTCGGGGCGGCCGACCCACTGCCGGTCGGCCTCGTGCAGGTACACGGGCGCGTCGAAGGCGTGGGCCCACTCGACGACGGCGGAGTAGAAGTGCGGGTGGCTGACGACGATCGCGTCGATCCCGCCGGCCTTCTCCACCTCGCGGATCACCGCGTCGTCGAGGTAGGGCACGCAGTCCCACAGCACGTTGCCGCCGGCCGTGCGCACGAGCAGGGCCCGCTGGCCGATGGCGAAGGAGGGGGTGCAGCCGATGCCGAGCACGTCCGGGCCCTGCTCCTCGAAGCGTCCCTCGTGGCCCTTGGCACGCAGTTCGGCGAGGCTGGTCCACTGCTGGCCGTCGGCCCCGACGTACTGGCGTTCGTCCAGGCAGACCGGGCAGTCGGGGCGGGTGGCGGCGTACTGGGTGCCGCAGGTGCGGCAGATGGGCAGGGTGGAGCCGGTGAGGTCAGCCACGGTCGCCTCCGGTCATCTCGGTCATCTCGGTCATCTCGGCCGGCTCGGCCAGCTCGGTCAGGACGTACGGGCGGCTGGGCCGCCAGCCCAGCTCGGTGACGGCGCGGCGCCCGGACACGACCTGGTTCAGCGCCAGGGCCTCGGCGAACGGGGCGCCCACGACGTCGGCTGCGTGCTCCTGCGGCCAGGTCTCGGCCCGGCCGGTGCCCCCCGCGGCGATGTCGGTGGCGGCGGCGAGCGCGGCGACCGGCACGGCCTCGTGGGCCACGCCGTGCAGCACGCTCCCCGGCTCGGCCTTGGTCAGGGCCAGCACGAACAGCTCGGCGAGGTCGTCCACGTGCACCATCGGCCAGCGGGTGGCCGGCGAGCCGACGTACCGGCCGGTGCCGTGCTCCTTCGCCCAGCCGGTCATCAGGCCGGGTATGCCGCCACCGTGGCCGTACACGATGCCGGGCCGCAGCACCACGGCGCGCACGTCCCCGGCGGTGGTCGCCAGGACGCGCTGCTCGATGCGCGGGCGGTAGCCGACGATGGCGATCGCGTCCGTGGCGGCGTCCTCGTCGACCGCGGTGTCCCCGGTGGCGCCGAGCACCCACACACCGCTGGTGTACACGAACGCCCGCCCGGTGCCGCGCAGCCGCTCGGTCAGCGCGTCCACGGCCGCCGCGTCCGCCGTCTCGTCGCCGGTCGGCGTGGCGAGGTTCAGCACGGCATCGATGTCATCGGTGACGGCGGCCCGCAGCGAAGCCGGGTCGCCCAGATCACCCACGCGCGACGCCGCGTCGGGGCCGAGCCGCCCGGCGTCCTTGACGAAGTGGACCACCTGGTGGCCGTCCGCCGTCAGCCGCCGTGTCACGGCGGACCCGATGTAGCCGGTGGAACCCAGTACGAGTACCTTCACGTTTCTTCCTTTCGAATGATCGACAGAAGTGCGACAGCAGGGGGTTACGAGGGATCGACGGTGTTCCGCAGCAGCTCCGCGGCCACCGTCGCGCCGTCGGTGCGGATCGCGGCGGCCAGGTCCCTCGCCCGTGCGCGGGTGCCGGGGGTCAGGGCCTCGCCGAGCGCGGCGGACAGGGAGTCGAGGGTCAGGGTCGGACCCTCGTGCACCACGCCGATGCCCAGCTCGGCCACCCGGCCGGCCCAGTACGGCTGGTCCGCCATCTGGGGCACCACGACCTGGGGTGCACCGGCCCGGGCGGCTGTCGTGGTGGTACCGGCGCCGCCGTGGTGCACGACGGCGGCGACCCGGCCGAACAGCGCCCGGTGGTTGACCTCGCCGACCGGGAAGCAGTCGCCGTCCTCGTCGGTCGGCGCCAGGTCGGCCCAGCCGCGGGAGAGGAGGATGCGGTGCCCCCGGGCGCGGACCGCCTCGACGGCCGCCCGGGCGACGTCCGGCGCTTCGCGCACGGGCATGCTGCCGAAGCCCACGTAGACGGGTGGTTCGCCGGCGTCCAGGAAGGCCTCCAGCTCGGCGGGGAGCGGCCGTTCGTCCGGCCGGATCCATGCCCCGGTCTGCACCACGTCGAGGTCCGCGGACTGCGGCCAGGGGCTGAGGAGCGGGTCCGCCGCCAGCCACGGACGGTCGGTGAGGACGTGGTCGCGGACGTCGTCCACCGGCGGCAGACCGACGGCCGCCCGGTGGGTGTCGATCGCCGCGCCGAACAGCGCGTTCAGGTGTTCCGCGTTCTGGTCCCAGAGCACGCGGTTGTCGGTCTCGTCCGGCGGGAGCGGCCGGCCCGGCCACGCGAGCGGCGGGTGGTGCGGCGACGGCAGATAGCTCGGGAAGAAGGCGACGAACAGGTAGCGGATGCCCAGTTCCTCGGCCGCCGACCGGGCAGCGGCGGCTGCCGGGATCAGACCGGTCGCCACCACTGCGTCGCATCCCTCGGCTGCCGCGACGACGGATTCGTACGTGGCGGTGACCATCCGGGCCGCGCGCTCGGACAGGCTCTCCGCCGGGGGCTTGGCCGTGCCGGTCACCGCCTTGGTCGCCGTCTCGCGCAGCGACCGGCCGAGCGGCACCAGGGGGATGCCGGCGTCGGCCGACAGTTCCGCGAAGTCGGGTGGGGCGCACACCCGTACCTCGGCGCCGAGGTCGCGCAGGGCGGTGCCGAGTCCGAGCATCGGCTCGACGTCCCCGCGCGAACCGTACGCCACCAACAACACACGCATGCCTTGGCTCCTGATGGTGTCCGTGGATTCGGCCTCTCCCGGCCGGCTGCCGTCCGAGGTCTTGCCGTAGCCGAGGGCCTCGACGATCAGGCCGTCCCGGACGAGGGTGAGCGTCACGCCGCGGACCGTGTCGGCCGGGCCGTCGCCGAAGCGGCACCGCCAGCGGACGGTCGCCCGCTCACCGGTGATGACGACGGCCTCCGGCTCGTACTGCCTGGTGCGGTCCTCGGCGAGCGCCCGGCACAACTGCAGGCACGCGGCGCGGCCTTCGTAGCGGGCCCCGTCGGGGGCGGGCTGTTTCGTCTCCATCACGCAGTCGTCGGCGAGCAGGTCGACGAGCAGCGAGACGTCGTGGTGGATGAAGGCGCGGTTGAAGCGGTGGACGACGTCGGCCGTGGTGCGGAACGACATGTTGCCTCTTCCCGGGCCGTCAGGCCGGACCGGTGATCGCGTGTTCCGCGGCGCGGCTGACGTGTTCCCACGCCGCCCAGGTGTTCATGCGGGTGCGGGCGATGTCGAAGGCGAGGTCGTAGACCATGCTGCCCAGGAGGAGGCGCAGCGGCGGCTCGTCGCTGTCGACCAGCTCGATCAACGCGGCCGCGGCGAGCTTCGGATCGCTGTCGACCGAGCCCTCGGCGAACTGCTCGGCCAGCTTCTCCCGGAGCGGCGCGTACGCCTCCAGGGGGCTCGTGCTGTGCATCGCGGTGTAGAGGTCGGTCCAGTAGCCGCCGGGCTGGAGGATGCTCACCTTGGCCCCGAAGGAGGCGGCTTCCGCTGCGAGGGCTTCGCTGAGGCCTTCCAGGGCGAACTTGCCGGCGCTGTACAGGCCGGTGCTGGGGAAGCCGCCCAGGGCGGCGATGCTGGAGACCTGCACGAGGTGACCGGAGCCCTGTTCGCGCAGCACGGGCATGACGGCCTGGCTCACCCAGAGCGCGCCGAAGAAGTTGACGTCCAGCTGGGCGCGCGCCTCGGCCTCGGTGAACTCCTCGACCATGCCCATCGAGAGCATTCCGGCGTTGTTGACGACGATGTCGAGCCGTCCGAAGTGGCCGACCGCCGCGGCGACGGCGGCGAACACGGCGTCCCGGTCGGTCACGTCCAGCGTCAGGGGCAGGACCCGTCCGGGGTGGGCGCTCGCGAGCTCGTCCAGCGCGGTCGTGGTGCGGGCGGCGGCCACGATGCGGTCGCCGGCCGTCAGGGCCGCCTCGGCGAAGGCGCGGCCGAGACCGCGGCTGGCGCCGGTGATGAACCAGACGCGGCTGGTGGGTCGGGCGGGGGTGTGCATGGCGGTGCTCCTGTCTTCGGGAGATCGTGAGGGTGTGGGTGGTCGGGCGAATGCGGCACTTGTTCAGGCACGCCGGGCGGATGCGGCACGCTGTGCAAGCGCGCCGGTCGGACGCAGCACGCTGTTCAGGCGCGCGGTGCGCTCCGGACGGCGAGAACGGTGAGGAGGGCGAAGAGGGCCCCAGCCGTCAGGACGGCGCTCGTGCCGAGGCCGGTGGCGACGACTCCGCCGAGCAGG
The DNA here is from genome assembly GCF_044541955.1 of Kitasatospora sp. NPDC085464. Classification (NCBI taxonomy): domain Bacteria; kingdom Bacillati; phylum Actinomycetota; class Actinomycetes; order Kitasatosporales; family Streptomycetaceae; genus Kitasatospora; species Kitasatospora sp. NPDC085464. The sequence continues at coordinate 134,441 of NZ_JBITTM010000014.1, read as the reverse complement.
GCCCCGAGGGCGATGGCCAGGTTGTAGACGGAGGTGTTCAGGGCGGTGGCCGCCTCGGCCGAGTCGGGTGCCGCCTTGAGGATCCACGTCTGGACGCCGACGGGCACGCCGCCGAAGGCCAGTCCCCAGCCCAGCAGCAGCAGGGTCCCGCCGACCGGGGTGCGGCCGGCGAGGGGAAAGACCGCGAGGACCGCGGTGAGCAGGACGCTGAGGGTGACGATGGTCGCGCGGACGTTCCGCTCCGCGGCCGCACCGGCGAGGAAGTTGCCCAGGATGCCGGCGACGCCGAAGCCGAGCAGGAGCGGGCCGATCGCGCCCTCGCCGATCCCCGAGACGGTCCGCAGGACCGGGCTGACGAAGGTGAAGGCGGCGAAGTGGCCGCCGACCAGGAGGAACGTGGCGATGACGCCGGCGCGTACCACGGGGTGGCGGAACTGCTGCGGCAGGGTGCGCAGCTGGACGACCTGTCGGGCGGGCATCGAAGGCAGCAGGAAGAGCAGGCCCACCAGCACGAGGAGGCCCAGTGCGCCCGCGGCCACGAACGCGGTGCGCCAGTCCGCGAGGCCGCCGATCAGCGTCCCGGCCGGTACGCCGAGGACGTTGGCCGCCGTGGCGCCGCCGAAGACCACCGACATGGCCCGGGGGACGAACCGGTCCGGCACCAGCCGCACGGCGAGGCCGGCGGCGAGCGACCAGAAGCCGCCGATGCTGATCCCGATGAGGAAGCGCGCGCCCAGCAGGACGGTGAAGTCGGATGCCACGGCCGACAGTCCGTTGGCCAGGACCATCAGGGTGATCAGGCCGATCAGCGCGACCCGCCGGTCGAGCCGTCCGATCGCCACCGGGAGCAGCGGCGCCGTGACGGAGGCGACCAGGCCGGGGACGGTCACCATCAGGCCCGCGGTGCCCTCGGAGACGTGGAGGTCTCCTCCGACGAGGGGAAGCAGCCCCACCGGCAGTGACTCGACCGTCACCAGCGCGAACGTCCCGACCGCCATGGTGACGACGGCGAGCCAGCTCGTGAGAGGCACCCGGTCGCCGCCTGACGTGGTGGGTGACTTCTCGGTGTCGACGATGGTCATGGCACTCCGGTCCGGTAGGGGTTGGGGTCTGCTGACGATCCTTCAGTCGACCGTCGAAGCCATCAACGTCCAAGATCAGTAAGATCCGATAAATCGGGCTTATGACGGGGGGTTCGGCAGCATGGAAATGCGCGAGATCGAGATATTCCTGACCTTGGCGGAGGAGCTGCACTTCGGCAGAGCAGCCGCCCGGCTGCACCTCACCCAGGCGCGGGTCAGCCAGGTGATCGCCCGTCAGGAGCGGCAGATCGGCGGTCTGCTGTTCGACCGCTCCAACCGCCGCCAGGTCCGCCTGACCCCGCTCGGCCGGCAGCTGTGCGCCGATCTGCGGCCGGTCCACACGCACCTGCGGGACAGCCTCGAACGTGCCCGGTTGGCCGCCCGCGGCAAGACCGCACGTCTGCGGGTCGGCATGATGCCCTTCAACGTGCCCGACCTGCACCACTACTGGGAGGGGTTCCGCTCCCGCCACCCCGAGTGGGAGCTGCAGATCCGCAGGGCGCCGTACGTCGAACCGTTCGAGCGGCTCCGCGACGGCGACATGGACGTCTTCGTCACGTGGCTACCGGTGGACGAGCCCGATCTCACCACTGGCCCGGTCCTCTTCCACGACCCTCGTGTGCTGGCCGTCGCCGCGGACCACGAACTCGCCGGACGACCCCAGATCTCGGTCGAGGCGCTGGGTGACTTCGGCCATGCCATGCCCCCCGCGATGCCCGACTTCTGGGAGGACGGCTACCTCTCGTTCTACACGCCCCGGGGCAAGGAGATCGAACGCATCGAGTCGGCCACCAACGCCGACGAGCTGATCCATCTCGTCATCACCGGCGAGATCGTGCACCCCTTCCCGTCCCACGTCACCCGCTACTGGTCCATGTCCCATGTGCAGTTCGTCCCCATTCCCGAGATGGGGACGATTCCCTACGGTCTGGTGTGGCGCCGCGACACCGAGAACGAGCTCATCCGGGCCCTCGCCCGGACCGTCCGCGACATCGGCGCGCTGCACTTCTGAGCGCATCCGAGCACATATGAGGGCAGGCCGACGCCGGCTGCCGGTGCTCCGGCAGCGGTCCGGTGTGGTGCCGCGGACAGGATCCGCAGGACACGCCTCGGGTGCCGGCGCCCCCGTGGGAGCCGGCACCCGGGGTCGAGTCGGCGTCAGTAGACGAGGATGTCCCAGTGGCTGCCCTCGTTGCAGTACAGGTTGCCCGAGGCGGCCTTCCACTGCGGGTAGCCGTCGCCGCGGTAGCCGATGTAGGTGAAGCTGTTCTGGATGTAGCCGTCGATGCAGGAGCTGCGGGAGATGTCGACCTTGTAGCCGTTGTAGTGGCTGTAGGTGCCGGAGGCGTGGCCCACCTCGGTCCCGCCCGTGATGTTGATGGCGCAGCCGCTGGCCTGCTTGAGGGTGATGATGGTGCTCACCGTGCCCGAGTTGATCTGCTCGAACGAGGTGCAGGTGGAGTTGGACCTGGTGGTGCAGCCACCGCTGGAGCTCCAGGTGATGCCGGCGTTCCTGAACTGGGCGGCGGCCGTCGCCTGCGACAGCTTGGTGCCGCTGGCGCCGGCCGTGGGCGCCGAGAGGGCGAGGCCGGCCAGGGCCAGGGCGACGACGGTGGCGGCGGTGCGTGGCTTCATCTGCATCTCCCGGTGAGTTGGTGTTCCTCCGACTCGACCTCCGCCCTCCTGCCGCGCCCCGGTGGGCGGGCGGGAGGGCGGGAGGTCCGGTGCCGGGCCCACGGAACCGGCCCGGACGAAAGGGTCGTACGCAGTGCTGTGACGCGGCGGTGCTCCGGCGCGAGCGCCGGCATCGCACCAGGATGGCCCACCGCTGTCTATGCGAGTAGACCCCGGTCTGTGAATTTCGCGTGACGGGGAGCGGCCGTCGATGCATCATGACGGAATCCGTTGGCCGGGGCTTCGCCATTGACGTGTCTCATAGCGGTTTCTGAAGCCGCCAGGTCACTGCCGCAGGGGTGAGCGGGCCCAAGCCACGCGGCAATTGGTCATTTATGATCTTCTTCCAGAAATATTGAAATGTCAGCAGCCAATTGCGGACATAGGTAAGCGCCCGGAGTCCTGATGCGCTGGGGTGGAGCAGCACCGCCGGTACGGCAAGGCAAGGGAGCAGGCGTGGGCGACGTGGTGGGCCGGAGACCGGACGAGGACACGGCTGCGGGCCAGGGGACGGGCTGCCGGGGTGTCACGACGGCCGTCGGGACAGTGGAGGAGCGCTTCCGTTCCTTGCTGGAGGCGGCGCCGGACGCGATGGTGATCACCGACGACGCGGGGACCATCACCCTGGTCAACGCCCAGACGGAGGCCCTGTTCGGGTATCCGCGCAAGGAACTGCTCGGACGCTCCGTGGAGTTGCTGGTACCCACCCGCTTCCGGGACCAGCACCACCGGCACCGCGACGAGTACGCCGCGAACCGGCAGGTCCGCCCGATGGGCGCAGGACTGGAACTGCACGGCCTGCGCAAGGACGGCACCGAGTTCCCCGTCGAGATCAGCCTCAGCCCCCTGGAGACCGCGGACGGCCTGCTCTTCTCCGCCGCCGTACGCGACGTCAGCGACCGCAAGGCCGCCGAAGCCCGCATCAACGAGCTCGCCGCGCTGGTCGAGTCCTCCCAGGACGCCATCCTCGCCAAGACCCTCGACGGCCGCATCACCTACTGGAACGCCGCCGCCCACTCCCTGTACGGCTACACGGCCGCCGAGGCGCTCGGCCGCCATGTGGCCATGCTGGCCACGCCCGAGCACCGGGAGGAGATCACGGCGCTGCTGAAGCGGCTGGGGGACGGCGAGAAGGTCGAGCACTTCGAGACGCTGCGGGTCACCCGCAGCGGCCGGCTGATCGACGTGGACGTGACCCTGTGGCCCACCCGGACCGCCGACGGCACGGTGACCGGCGCCTGCGCCATCGTCCGCGACATCAGTGACCGGAAACGGGCGGAGGCGGAACTCACCGCCCTGTACGAACAGCAACGGCACATCGCCCTCACCCTGCAGCGCAGCCTGATGGGCACCCCGCCCGCCATCCCGGGCCTGGCCACCGCCAGCCGCTACCTGCCCGCCACCCAGGGCGCCGGGGTCGGCGGCGACTGGTTCGACCTCATCCCCCTGGGCGCCGGCCGCGTCGGCGTCCTGATCGGCGACGTCATGGGCCGCGGGCTGGAGGCGGCCGCCGTCATGGGGCAGCTGCGCTCCGCCGCCCACGCGCTGGCCAAGACCGGCATGGAGCCCCGCCAGCTGATGCAGGCCCTGGACGCGGCCGTCACCGACCTGGAGCTGCCCGACCAACTGGTCACCTGCTGCTACCTCGTCATCGCCCCGGACACCGGCGAGGTGACGATCTGCTCGGCCGGGCACCTGCCCGTCCTCCTCGCCGCCCCCCACGAGACCATCCGGGCGCTGCCGGCCCCGGTGAGCGCCCCGCTGGGCGTCGGCGGCATTCCCCACCAGCAGGCCTGTCAGGCCGTACCGCCCGGCGCCACCCTGCTGCTCTACACCGACGGCCTGGTCGAGATCCCCGGCGGCGACATCGAGGCCCAGATCACCGAGCTGGTCGCGACCGTCGGCCGCGCCTTCACCGGCAACGGCGGACTGGAGGCCGTCGCCGACCGCGTCCTGTCCGCCGTGCTGCCCGACACCGACGGCCACTACGACGACGTCACCCTCCTCCTGCTGCAGCTGCCCGCCGCCCCGCTGGCCACCGCCACCACCGACCTGCCCACCGTTCCGTCCTCCGTCGGCGAGGCCCGCGTCTTCCTCACCAAGACGCTCACCACGTGGGGCTGCGCCGAACGGACCGACGACGCCTGCCTGTTGCTGTCCGAGATCCTCACCAACTCCGTCCAGCACGGCCAGGGGCCGATCGAACTGCTGCTGCGCCGCACCAGCACCGAACTCACCGTCGAGATCGGCGACCGCAGCTCCCAGCTGCCCCACCCCCGCCTCGCCACCAGCGAGGAGGAGTCCGGCCGGGGGCTCACCATCGTCGACGCCCTGGCCGACGGCTGGGGCGTCCGCCCCAGCGGTAGCGGCAAGACCATCTGGTTCACCCTCCAGCTCTGAGCGGCCCGCCGGAGGTGCGCGCGTGACCGCCGCGCGGCCCTCGCCGTGGGTCCGTGGCCGTCGCGCGGCCATAGGCATTGGATCCGTGACCGCCGCGCGGCCATAGCAGCAGGTCCGCGGCCGCCTGCCGCATCGCGCCATCCTGTTCGTGTAGCGATCGTCACAAGGGGTGCGTCAACACCGCAGGCCTTGCGGCGCGGTGGCCGCCCGGGCGAAGGATCTTCGGTTTCCGCACACGGGACTCCCCCTGAACCGAAGCTCTGACTTCTGTAGAAGATGCAACATCTTTCACACGACCGGCTTGAAACGATCACTTTCCACCCCCAGGCCGATCACACATCCGAGCTGTTCGCTCACGACTGGTAGGAATGATTCCGAGCGGGCCGATCGCCACCGGACCGTCCTGACCGGCGCCGACGACGCGTCCGGCAGTCGACGCTGCCGACCGGTCCGCCACAACGGGGGCACTGAAAGTTCTTCACATTTTCCACCTGGGGGGCACAGCCATGTCCGAAGACACCACCACCGAGATCACCCGCCGGCGGATGCTGCAAGGCGCCGTCGTCGCGACGGCCGTCGCCGCCGGCGCGGTCGCCCTTGGCCTCACCGGCCCCGCCGTCGCACCCGCCAACGGCGCCGACACGGAGGGCGGCGACAGCTTCGACGAGGTCTTCCGCGGCCGCCGCATCCAGGGCATGCCGATGTCCGGCGACGGCCACCACGCGATGAGCGGCTACATGGTGCTGATCGACGGCCGCGAACTGCACATGATGCGCAACGCGGACGGCACCTGGATCAGCGTCATCAACCACTACCAGACCTTCACCACGCCGCGGGCGCTGGTCCGGGCCGCCGTCGACTCCCTGAACGGCGCAGACCTGGCTCCGCTCGCCGCCTGACTCCCGACCGCCATCCGGCCTCCGCACCGACCACCCTCGAAGGAAGAACCATGGCAGTCCGCAAGAGCCAGTCGACCCTGACGCCCGCCGAGAAGCGCGCCTTCGTCAACGCCGTCCTGGAACTCAAGCGCCGAGGTGCGTACGACGCGTTCGTCAGCACCCACAACGACTTCATCATGAGCGACACCGACTCCACCGAGCGCACCGGCCACCGCTCGCCCTCCTTCCTGCCCTGGCACCGCAGCTTCCTGCTGCGCTTCGAGCGCGCACTGCAGGAGATCGACGCCACCGTCACGCTCCCGTACTGGGACTGGACCACCGACCGCACCCCGAACTCCTCGCTCTGGGGAGCGGACTTCCTCGGCGGTGACGGCACCGGCACCGGCGGCCGGGTGACCACCGGCCCGTTCGCGCAGGGCTCCGGCAACTGGACGCTCACCGTCCGGCCCGACAGCCGCAACTACCTGATCCGCCGGCTGGGCCAGGGCGGCCAGGACCTGCCGACCCGGGCCGACGTGGACGCCGTGCTGGCGATCGCCACGTACGACGCCGCGCCGTTCAACAGCGCCAGCGCGGGCTTCCGCAACAGCCTGGAGGGCTGGGCGGGCGTCAACGTGCACAACCGGGTGCACGTCTGGGTCGGCGGCACCATGAGCACCGGCATGTCGCCCAACGACCCGGTGTTCTGGATGCACCACTGCATGATCGACCGCCTGTGGGCCGCCTGGCAGAGCCGCCACCCGGGCCAGGGCTACCAGCCGGTCCGCAGCACCAGGAACGTGGTCGCCCTGAACGACACCATGAAGCCGTGGAAGGACGTCACCCCGGCCGACCTGCTGGACCACACCAAGTTCTACACGTACGACAACGCGTACTGATCCGACCGGTACGGCGTCGGGGGCCGGAGCCCTGTGCACTGCTCCGGCCCCCGGCCCCGCCTCGGCCTCGGTGTCCACCCGGGGGAGCAAGGATCCGGCACCAGCCCGCCGTTGCACTCAGGTGACCGGCAGTGCGTCGTTCTCCCGCCGGGAGGCCGTGCCGAGCACGGTACGTGCGACGTCTTCCAGTGATCCGAGCAGCGGGTTGGGGTCGTCAGCGCGCGCGACGAGCACGACCTCGCAGGGATCGATGTCGACGACGGGCACCACGGCGAGGTCCTCGCGCGCAGCGGCGCGTCGGTCGCCGGCGGGGAAGATCGCGACACAGTGACCGGTCGCGACGAGTTCCAGCTTGTCCTCGTAGCTGTCGTCGTTCGCGGGCGGGGGTGGTGCCGGGCGGTCGCCGACCGGCCTGGGCGTGCTCCAGAGAACCGGGGTGCTGACGCAGGCCACCAGGTCCTCGTCCGACAGAGCCCGCAGGCTGACGGGTTTTCCGTCCGCCAGGTGATGACCCGCCGGCATGACGAGCACCCGCGGCTCCTCGTGGAGCCTGGTCACCCGGAAACCGTCCGTGGGAAAGGGCAGGGGTCCGTAGGCGACGAGGGCGTCGAGCCGCCCCTCGGCGAGGGCGTCCGTGTCCCGCCAGTCGAGGTGCCGGGTGCGCACCCGACCGTCGGGGTGCCGGCGGCGCAGTTCCTGCACACAGGCGGTGATGACCAGTCCTTCGGCGTAGCCGACCGTGATGCCGGGGGGCCGGCCGGCGGCTCGGGCCGCGTCGGCGGCGTGCTCGGCTTCCTGGAGCAGTGTCCGGGCCCGGGGAAGGTAGGCCTGACCGGCGTCGGTGAGGCTGCTCCCCTGCGGCGAGCGGTCGAAGAGCCGGACACCGAGCTGAGCTTCCAGCCGCTGGATCTGACGGCTCAACGCCGGCTGCGCCACGTGCAGCTTGGTGGCGGCGCGGCCGAAGTTGCCGTACTCCGCCACGACCGTGAAGTAGCGCACGAGCCGCAGATCGACGTCCATTCGCCCAGGGTACGTCGCGTGCCGCCATGCGCCCGGAGCATGACGGCATGCGGAACAGGTCTTGGACACGGTGTGCGGGTGGACATTTGGCTGGAGGACATGACGACTTATGACGGCAAGAAGATCGTGATCACGGGCGGAAGCAACGGCATCGGCCTGGCCGCGGCCCGGTTGTTCGCGGACGGTGGGGCGGACGTCCTGATCACCGGCCGCACCAAGGCCTCCCTGGACGCCGCCGTGGAGCAGTTGGGGCAGAAGGCGATCGCCGTCCGTAGCGACGCCGCGTCCCTGAAGGACATCGAGGCGCTGGCCGACACGGTCCGGGAGCGGTTCGGCGCCGTGGACGCGCTGTTCGTCAACGCCGGCGTCACCGCGTCCGCGCCGTTCGACTCGACGACGGAGGAGATGTACGACGAGCTGTTCGGCATCAACGCCAAGGGCCCGTACTTCACCGTGCAGGCGTTGGCGCCGCTGATGCGCGAGGGAAGCGGCGTGGTCCTCACCACGTCGGTGGTGAACGCCCTGGGCCTCGACGCGCTCAGTGTCTACTCGGCGAGCAAGGCAGCCCTGCGGTCGATGACCCGCACCCTGGCCCGCGAGCTGCTTCCGCGCAAGGTGCGCGTCAACGCCGTGAGCCCCGGCCCGATCGACTCGGGCATCCTGGACCGCTCCTCGCTGCCCGCCGACGTCGTCGAAGCGACGAAGGACGGCTTCCGGAGCACCATCCCGATGCAGCGGCTGGGGACTCCCGAGGAAGTGGCCGCCGCGGTGGCCTACCTGGCGTTCGGCGCGACCTTCTCGACGGGAACGGAGTTCCCCGTCGACGGCGGGGCTTCGCAGCTCTAGGCGTTCTGACCGCACAGGTCCGCCGGGGCGTCAGGGCGCAGCGGAGAGGGGGCGCCCGCCCCGGCCGGCGCCCCCTCTCCCGGTGTTCGTGGCTGACGACCGGGGCGCGGGTCCGCCCCGGGGCCGGGTTCAGGGTCGGCCGGTGGTGGATGCGCGGAGGTTCAGGGCCCAGTCGTGGCGGCGGACGACGCCGGGCTGTGCCGTCCCGGCCAGCAGGTCGCTGAGCAGGGCCGCGCAGGCGCGCCCGTACTCCGCGGCCCGCAGGTCGACCGCGGTGACCGGGGGGCTCGAACCACGTGCTGCCGCGCCGTCGACGCAGACGGCCACCAGCAGGTCGGTCCCCGGCTGCAGGCCCGCGTGGGCCGCGGCCGCGAGGACGCCGGGCACCGCGCCGTCGGGGGCGCACACCACCGCGTCCAGGCCCGGGACGGTGGCGATCAGGTCCGCGGTGGCGGCCTCGGCCTCGGCCGGTGTGGCCGCGAACGGTACCGTCCGCACGACCACCTCGACGCCTTCGCGCCGGCTCCAGTCGCCGGCTGCGGCCCGCAGGGCTGCCGCCCAGTCGGAGCCGGGGCCGGGGGCCAGCAGGGCCGGGCGGCGGGCTCCGCGCTCGGCGAGGTGGTCCAGCAGCGCGGCCAGCGAGGCGGCGTTGTCGCACACGACGGCACCGCTCGGCGCGACTCCCCCGCCGAGGTAGCGCTCGCCGGTGACCACCGGCACGCCCGCGTCCAGCAGGTCCGGGACGGACGGGTCGTCGACCTCGGGGTCGATCACCAGCAGGCCGTCGACCCGGGCGGCGAGTCCCCCGCCGGATGCCGTGCCGGGCGCCAGCAGGACGAGGTCCAGGCCGTCCTCCCTGGCCCGTTCGACCGCGCCGAACGCCAGGTTCATGTAGTAGTCCAGGCGGGTGGCGGTGCGCGGCAGGTGGAGGCCGATCGCGCCGGTGCTGGAGCGGCGCAGGCTGCGCGCGGCGGTGTTCGGCCGGTAACCGAGTTCCCGGGCCACGTCGAGGATGCGTTCGCGCGTGGTGCCGGACACCCGGCCGGAGCCGCCGAGCGCGTTGGAGGCGGTGCTCTTGGACACTCCGGCCGCCCGGGCCACATCGATCAGGGTCACGGGGCGGCTGGTCACAGCCCGGAAGTCTAGACGCAGCCCTGCGCCGATCTCCTGTTCCGGTCCGCCGCTCCCTTGCTGGAACGTTCCAGCACTGCGTAAGGTGCCCGTACCGGAACGTGCTGGAACGTTCCAGCACACGGCTGCCGACCTCGTGCAGGACGGCTCGCACGACCGCCCCGCCCCGACCGACCAGGAGACACCCGCATGACGCGCGGATTCGATGTTGTGGAGACCGGTATCGCCGAGCTGCGTGCGGCGCTGGAGAAGGGCGAGACCACCGCGGTCGGCCTGCTCGACGCCTACCTCGCGCGGATCGACGCGTACGACCGGCCCGGCACCCCCACCGCACTCAACGCGATGGTCGTGATGAACCCGGACGCCCGCGCCGAGGCGGAGGCCTCCGACGCCCGCCGTGCGCGCGGCGAGACGCTCGGCCCGCTCGACGGCATCCCGTACACCGCGAAGGACAGCTACCTCGCGAAGGGGCTGACCGCCGCGGCCGGCTCGCCCGCCTTCGAGCACCTCGTCGCTCAGCGCGACGCCTTCGCCATCGAGCGGCTGCGCGCGGGCGGGGCCGTCCTCATCGGCCTGACCAACATGCCCCCGATGGCCAACGGCGGCATGCAGCGCGGCGTGTACGGCCGCGCGGAGAGCCCGTACAGCGCCGACTGGCTCACCAGCGCCTACGGCTCCGGCTCCTCCAACGGCTCGGGCACCGCGACGGCCGCGTCCTTCGGCGCCTTCGGCCTCGGCGAGGAGACCTGGTCCTCGGGCCGGGCGCCCGCCTCGAACAACGCGCTGTGCGCCTACACGCCCAGCCGCGGCGTCATCTCGGTGCGCGGCAACTGGCCGCTGGTGCCGACCATGGACGTCGTCGTCCCGCACACCCGCACCATGGCCGACCTGTTCGAGCTGCTCGACGTCATCGTGGCCGACGACCCGGAGACGCGCGGTGACCTCTGGCGCGCGCAGCCGTGGGTGCCGCTGCCCGCGGCGTCCCGGGTGCGCCCCGCCTCCTACCCGGCGCTCGCGCCCGCCGACGCGCCGGCCGCACGCGCCTCGCTCGCCGGCAAGCGCGTCGGCGTCCCGCGGATGTACATCAACGCCGACCCCGATGCCGGAACGAACCCCGAGGGCGGCATCGGCGGCCAGACCGGCCGGCCGATCGACACCCGCCCCTCGGTGATCGCCCTGTGGGAAGCCGCCCGCCGCGACCTGGAGGCGGCCGGCGCCGAGGTCGTCGAGGTCGACTTCCCCGTCGTGTCGAACTACGAGTCCGACCGCCCCGGCGCGCCCTCGCTGTTCACCCGCGGCCTGGTCGGCCGCGACTTCCTCACCGTCGAGATCGAGGACCTGTCGGCCTGGGCGTGGGACGACTTCCTGAGCGCCAACGGCGACCCGCGGCTCGCCGGCCTGGCCGAGGTCGACGGCGCCCGCATCTTCCCGAAGCAGGAAGGCGAACTCCCGGACCGCTACGCCGGCTTCGACGACTCGATCGGCGACTACCCGCGCTTCGTGCGCGAGCGCCCCTACGCGTCCTTCACCGACATGCCGCACCTCGAAGAGGGGCTGCGCGGGCTGGAGGAGACGCGCCGGGTCGACCTGGAGGAGTGGATGGACGGACTGCGCCTGGACGCGGTGGTGTTCCCCAGCGTCGCCGACGTCGGTCCGGCCGACATGGACGTGAACGAGGCCTCCGCCGAGCTCGGCTGGCGCAACGGCGTGTGGGTCGCGAACGGCAACCTGGTGCCCCGTCACCTCGGCATCCCGACCGTGACCGTGCCCATGGGCACCATGACCGACACCGGCATGCCCGTCGGGCTGACCTTCGCGGGCCGCGCCTACGACGACAACGCCCTGCTGACCCTCGCCGCGGCCTTCGAGGCGACGGGCAGCCGGCGGACGGTTCCGCCGCGCACGCCGCGACTGTCCGCGCAGTGACGCGACGGCGTCGCGGCACCGCCCCCGGCGGTGCCGCGACGCCGTCCCGGAGCGTCAGTCCTCCACGCCGTAGTACTGCGCGAGGAACTCGACCACCTCGGCGGCGTGCGGGGTCAGCTGCGGCAGGTGGGTGGACAGCGCGGTGCGCACGGCATCGGCGAGTTCGGTGCGGCCGGTGGCCGCGGCCCTGACGTACGGGTCGAGGCGCCGGACGAGCACGGGCAGGCACGCCAGGGCGACGGCGACGCCCTGCGGGTCCAGGTGGCGGCCGTCGTCGAGCCCGGCGCGGGCCGGCCCGTGGGCGGCGTGGTCGTCGTCGGAGTCGGGGTCGTGTCGCGCGTCGCCCACGGGGCGGGCGTGACCGTGGGGCCGGGCGTCCGGATGGCCCGGACGAGCCCGTGGCCGTTCGCACTGGTAGCGGTGGTCGCCGTGTGCGCGGCGTGCGCGGCGTGCGCGGCGTGCGCGGCGATTGCTGCGGGGAATGATGTGGTGTTCATGCCACCCTCCGTGTGCCGTCGACGATGGTGCCGGTCGCAAGCAGGGACGGCCGCGGGGTGCCGGAAGGCCCGGCAGAGGCCTCGGTGGGACGGTCGACCCGGTGGCCGACCGGCCGTCCTGCCCTTCACGTTAGCGGCGGGGCAGCGGCAGACCGTGGCACCCGGGGCGGAACCTCCCGGTCGCACCGGTACCCCGGTATGACGGCTCACTGGGCCGCCGGGCCGGGCGCAGCACGGCCCCGTTCGGTGAGTCGGACCGCCGACGGCCGTGGCCGACGAGCCGGGCGGGGTCCCGCGGGCGCGAGCCGCGGGGCGGGTGCGCTCCGCGGGACGTTCGCGATCCGTAAGGTCCGGGGTCCCGGCTTCCGGCACGGTCCGTTCCTACAGTGACGGGGAGGTTGTTCCCGAGAAGAGAGGTGGACCGGGATGACGGTCGACCAGGACGTCCCGCCGAGCGCCGAGCTGGGTGTGATCGGTGGCTCCGGGCTCTACGCGCTGCTGGACGACGTGACCGAGGTGCGGATCGACACACCGTACGGCGAACCGAGCGACGCGCTGTTCCTGGGCGAGGTGGCCGGCCGCCGGGTCGCCTTCCTGCCCCGGCACGGGCGCGGCCACCGGCTCCCCCCGCACCGGATCAACTACCGGGCCAACCTGTGGGCGCTGCACGCGCTGGGGGTGCGGCAGGTGGTGGCGCCGTGCGCGGTGGGCGGGCTGCGCCCGGAGTACGGGCCGGGCACCCTGCTGGTGCCCGACCAGTTCGTCGACCAGACCTCGGGGCGGCTGCAGACCTTCTACGATGGCCTGCCGCTCCCGGACGGCACGGTGCCCGAGGTGGTGCACGTGTCGATGGCCGACCCGTACTGCCCGGCCGGGCGACGGGCGGCGATGGACGCCGCCCGGGAGGCCGCCTGGGAGCCCGTGGACGGCGGGACCCTGGTGGTGATCGAGGGCCCGCGCTTCTCCACCCGCGCCGAGTCCCGCTGGTTCACCGCCAACGGCTGGTCGGCGGTCGGCATGACGGGCCACCCGGAGGCCGTGCTCGCCCGTGAACTCGGGCTCTGCTACAGCTCGGTGGCCCTGGTCACCGACCTCGACGCCGGGGTGGAGAGCGGCGAGGGCGTCACCCACGGCGAGGTGCTGGAGGCTTTCGCCCGCAACGTCGACCGGCTGCGCACCGTCCTGTTCAAGGCACTGGAGCGGCTGCCGCTCCTGCGCGAGTGCGCCTGCCCACACGCGCTGGACGGTCTCACGACCGGTCTCCCCGGGGTTCCCGGCGCCTGACGGCCCGGTCCCGGAGTCCGCGGGCCCGATCCCGGAGTCCGCGGGCCCGATCCCGGCGCCCGGCGGCCCGGTCCCGGCGCCGCCACCGCCCGGCGAACGCGACCAGCAGCGCGACGCCGGCGGTGGCGGCCAGCACCAGCAGCCAGTTGCGCAGGTACGGCAGCGGCAGCACCGACGGGTTGCCGTGGTCCTCGTCGGCCCGCAGGACGGCCGGCAGGCCGACGGCGGTGACGGCCGCCGCGACGAAGAGCCAGCCGCGCAGCACGGGCCCGCGGACCACGAACGCGCCCAGCACGCACAGCAGCGGCACCCACAGCCCGTCGTGGACCACCAGCCCGCCGACCGCCCAGACCAGGACGTCCGACGGGTCGGTGATGTACGGGTCACCGAGCAGCCCGGACAGGCCGTAACCGATCACGGCGAGGCCGGCCGCCAGCAGCAGCGCACGGACGATGCGGAGAGCCCGGACAGCACGGGCGGCACGGACGCCGGTGGTCATGCGATCACCTCGACGCGCGCGACCCACTTGGTCTGCAGGACACCGGGCCGGTTCGGCGCGATCACGCGCGCGGGGAACCCGTGGTCCGCCGCCAGGACTTCGCCGTTGACACGCAGGGCGAGCAGACTGTGCGGATCGTCCACGTACGTCGCGGGCATCTCCATCACCCGGTACGGTCCCGAGGCCTCCAGCGACGTGACCCGCACCGCCGAGCCGGGCGGGCCTCCGGCGCGTCGCACCAGGTCGGCCAGCCGGACGCCGGTCCACCGGGCCGACGCGCTCCAGCCCTCCACACAGGCGATCGGCAACTCCACCGAGTGCTGCGGGAGTTCGCCGAGCTCCGCAAGGGTGAGCTCGTACGGCTGCGGCCCGTCCACCCGCAACCGCCAGTCGGCGGGCACCGTCACCGTGCCGGCCTGGGCGGCGGTGCGGTTCACCGGCAGGCCCTGGGGGCCGATGTCCGGGCGGCGCGGGGCCAGCAGGTCCAGGGACCGCAGCCAGGGCACGCTCTGCCCGGCGGTCACCAGGGTGACGGCACCGACGGCGGCGGTGGTCGCCGCGAGGAACGCACGGCGCTGCGCCAGGGCCGGAGCGGCCCGGCGCCACCAGTGCGCGGCGATGAGCGGTGCCTTGACGGCCAGGTGGACCAGCAGGCCGCCGGTGGCCAGCCAGCCGAGCCAGAAGTGGGTCTGCCGGAACGGGAACGGCCACGGGTACCACTGCAGGGTGTTCAGCAGGCCGGTGAACAGTTCCAGCAGGACGGCCGCCACCAGCAGGGCGATGCCGAGCCGTTCCAGGGCGTGCAGCACGCTGCGCGCCGGCGGCCACTCGAACAGCCGCGGGTAGACCGCCCACAGCTTCGCGCCGGCCAACGGGATCGCGGCCAGGCCGCTGATCACGTGCAGGCCCTGGGTGACCCGGTAGCCGTTCACCGGCCGTGCGGGCAGGTGCGGTGCGAGCCAGCCGGGCGGGTCCTGGAGCAGATGGCTGGTCAGACCGGTCAGGAAGCACACCAGGAGGGCCGCCCCCAGCCAGCGGCCGACGACGACCACGGTCCGCGGTTCGTGCAGTGGTGAGGTGAACGCCCCCTCGCGCAGCGGCCCGCGCCGCAGGAACGCGGGGGGCGCGGGCAGCGGGGGGTCGTAGCGGCGGCGGGGGGCCGGAGTGCCGGAGTCGGCGGGTTCGGTTTCCACCCGTCCATCGAAGCGCCCCGGGACCGCCGACCGGTGCTCCGACGTGCTTACGGAATCCGAACGTCGCAGGCGCCACCGGGGGTTGGGAGGCGGGCCGGTGGGAGGGTGGGCGACGTGATCTCCCGTACCGTCCTGCGCTGTCTCCTCGCCCTTGCCGCCCTGGTCACCGCCCTGGCGCTGACCGTCGCCCGCAGCGGCGCCCTCCCGCTCCCCGGCTGGTACCTCCTCGACGTCGCCCTGTTCGCCGCCGCCGTGCTGCTGCTGCGCGAGGTGCCCGGCGACCGGGTCGTGCCGCTGGTCCTGGCCGGTGGCGTCGCCGTGGCCGCCGTCGGACTGCTGGCGCCGCCGCGGACCAGCGACGACGCCTACCGCTACGTCTGGGACGGCCGGGTCCAGGCCGCCGGGATCTCGCCCTACACCCACACTCCGGACGATCCGGCGCTGGCGCGGCTGCGCGATCCGGGGCTCTTCCCGGAGGGGGACGGGTGCACGGGCTGGGACGAGCGGCGCACGGCGGCCGGGGACTGCACCCGGATCAACCGGCCGGCCGTGCACACCGTCTACCCGCCGGTGGCGCAGGCGTGGTTCGCCGCGGTGCACCCGTTCGGCGGCGGGGTGCGCGGGGTGCAGGTCGGCGGGGCGGTGCTGGCGGTGGCGACCACCGGGCTCCTGCTGCGGGTGGGGCGGGAGAAGTGGCGGGCCGCGCTGTGGGGGTGGTTCCCCGGCGTGACGGTGTGGGCGGTCAACGACGCGCACGTGGACACGCTCGGCGTGCTGCTCACGGTCGCCGGGCTCGGCTGCGCGGCGCGCGGGCGGGCGCTCGGCGGGGACGGGCCGACGCTCGATGCGGGCCGGCGGACGCTCCGCGGGGGCGGGCAGGCGCTGCCCGGGGACGGGCAGGCGCTCCGCGCGCGCGGCCGGGCGCTCCGCGCGGGGCTGCTGCTGGGCGGCGCCGTCGCGGCCAAGCTGCTGCCGGCCCTGGCCCTGCCGGGGGCGCTGTCGGGTCTGCTGGCCCGACGCCCGACCCGCGACGACGTCCTGCTCGTCGGATCCGCGCTCGGAGCCTTCGCCCTGTCCTACCTCCCCTACGTGGCGGCCTCGGGCACCTCTGTCCTGGGCTACCTGCCGGGCTACCTGCGGGAGGAGGGCTACGAACAGGGACACATCGACCGGTTCGGACTGCTCCGGCTGCTGCTGCCCGACCCCCTCCTGCCCTGGGCGGCGGCCCTGGTCCTCACGGCGGTGGTGGTCCTGGTCCTGCGCCGGGGAGACCCGCACCGGCCGTGGGCCGGCGCGCTCCTGGTGACGGGCACGGCGCTGCTGCTCGTCGCCCCCTCCTACCCCTGGTACGGGCTGCTGGTGGTCGCACTGGTCGCACTCGACGGCCGCTGGGAGTGGCTGGCCGTCCCGGCCGCCGGGCAGGCGCTCTACCTGACGGGAGGCCAGACGGCGCAGCAGCTCTCCTACGGGGCGGCCCTGTGCGTCGTCCTCCTGGTCCCGCTGCTGCGGCAGCGCCACGCCGGACGGGCGTCCGTGGCGGTGGGCGCCGAGAAGTGACGGAAGTCTGACGAACCGGCGCCGGCCCTGTCCGTCCCGCCGCCCGGCTGGTCGAATCGGTGGCGTGAACGAACAGATCGAAGAGGGCCGGGGGACACCCGTCGGCCGCAGGGTGGTGCTGGGGCTGCTCGGGCTCGGCGCGGCCGGAGTCGCGGCCGGTCCGTACCTCCAGCGGGCGCAGGAGGCCGTGGCCGGCAAGGACCCGACGGGCCTCACCGGCCTGCTGCCCGGCGGCAGTGGCTTCCGGTACTACTCCGTGGTCGCCTCGGTTCCGACCCGGGGCCCGGACACGTACACCCTGACGGTGGACGGCCTGGTGGACCGCCCCGGGAGCTACCGCCTGGCCGACCTCCAGGCGATGCCGCAGCGCCGGATCGTGCGGGACGTCCAGTGCGTGACCGGGTGGCGGGTGCCGGACACCCCGTTCGAGGGCGTGCCGCTGGCCCACCTGCTCGATGCCGCCGGGGTCAGGGCGGGCGCCGGCGCGGTGCGGTTCAGCTGCTTCGACGGCGAGTACACCGAGAGCCTCACCCTGGAACAGGCCCGACGTGACGACGTGGTGGTCGCGCTCAAGCTCCAGGACGCCCCGATCACGCACACCCACGGCGGCCCGGTGCGGCTGTACGTGGCGCCGATGTACTTCTACAAGTCGGCCAAGTGGCTGTCCGGGATCACCGTGACCCGCACCGTGGAGCCGGGCTACTGGGAGCAGAACGGCTACGACATCGATGCCTGGGTCGGCCGCTCGAACGGACGTGACGATGCACCGACCGCCTGACCGCGTGCTCCGCTTCAGCCGCGCCGAACGCTGGGTGCACCGCGCCACCGCCGCCCTGATGCTGACCTGCCTGGCCACCGCCGCCTGCCTCTACCTCGCGCCGCTGGCCGAGCTGGTCGGGCGCCGGCGGCTCGTCGTCACCGTGCACGTGTGGTGCGGCCTGGCACTGCCGGTACCCCTGCTGCTCGGGCTGGCCTTCCGGGCGGTCCGGGCGGACGTGTCGAGGCTGAGCCGTTTCCATCCGGTGGACCGGGCCTGGCTGCGCGCCGTACGTCGGCGTTCAGAGCACCGTCCGGCGGGGAAGTTCAACGCCGGGCAGAAGCTCTACGCGCAGTGGACGCTCGGTGCGATGCTGGTGCTCCTCGGTACGGGCCTGGCGATGTGGCTCACCCACCTGGCACCGGCGACGTGGCGGACGGGCGCGACCTTCGTCCACGACTGGCTCGCCGCGGCCGTCGCCGTGGTCACCGTCGGGCACGTCCGGATGGCCCTGCGGGACCCGGAGTCCCGGCGCGGTATGCGGACCGGGCTGGTCGACCGGCGCTGGGCCGAGCGGGAGCACCCCCAGTGGCCGCACGAGGATCCCGCGGCGGTACGGGAGGAGCCGGCGGTGCGGGAGGAGCCGGCGGTGCGGGAGGAGCCGGCGGTGCGGGAGGAGCCGGCGGTGCGGCAGAGGCAGCCTGCGCAGGAGAAGCAAGCCGTACGGGAGTAGCACCGGCGGCGCGCCCCGTCAGCGGGGGCGGACCGCCTTCCGGAAGGCGAGGAAGTGGCGGCCGTGGGAGGTCCAGCGCTCGGTCTCGACGAGCCCCGCCCGGTCGGCGCGCCGGGCGGTGGCCGTCGCACCGCAGCGGGCCCAGTCGAAGGGCGGTCCGACCCGTCCGTCCGCGCCTTCGACCCGGACGGTGGCCCGTTCGTCGACCTCCTCCGGCTCCACCTCGACCAGCAACACGCCGTCCGGGGCGAGCAGTTCGGCGCTCCGGGCGAGCAACCGCCCGGGGTCGCCGCCGATGCCGAGGTTGCCGTCGGCGAGCAGCGCACCACCCCACCGGCCCTCGGCGGGCAGCCGGTCGAAGACCGACCGGCGCAGGGCGGGCCCGCCGAGACTGCGGGTCCGGGCCACCGCCGCTCCGGTGACGTCGACGCCCAGAGCCGGTACGCCCAGGCCGAGCAGGGCCGCGACGAGGCGTCCGGGGCCGCAGCCGAGGTCCACCACCGGCGCGGTCAGCCGGGTGCAGCGCACCAGCAGCCCGTGGTCCGCCCCGGCGGCGGGTGCGCACCAGCGTGCGACGTCCAGCGGGATCCGGCGGCCGTCCTCGCGCCGGAGCCACAGCGGGCCCCGGCCGACGCGGACGGCCTCGGCGAACGGGTCGTCCACCCACGCCTCGGTGGCGACGGTCACCCGGTCACCTCCTGCGCGGTCGCGATCGACCGGAGGCAGGCCGCGAACCTGCTCTCCGGGGCCTCGGCGGCGACGTGCCGCGCGTCCTCGATGGTGTCCACGTCGGTGACCAGCGGGAGTCGGCCGACCGTCAGGCCCTCCGCCGCCAGCCGGTCGAGCAGGGCCCGTCCGGTGTCCGGCGTGGACATCGGCACGCCCGGCAGCAGCCGCCCGGCCAGCCGCTCGGTCGGCTTCGCCAGCCCGAGCGCCCAGAACCCGCCGTCGTCGGCCGGCCCGTACCAGGCGTCGACGCCCGTACGCCGGGCGGGCGACAGGGCCTCGGCAAGGAGTGCGGCGTCCAGCTGCGGGGTGTCCATGCCCACCAGCAGGGCGGGCGCGTCCGGCGCGGTCCGCGCGGCGTGCGCGAAGGCGGCCGCGAGCCGGACGTCCAGCCCACCGTCCGACTGCGGCACGACGTCCCAGCCGGGCGGCAGCCAGGGGCCGACGTCACCGTCCAGGACGAGCAGCCGCCGTCCGGCCGGCATCCGGGAGAGGGCCGTGAGGGTGTCGGTGAGTGCGGCCCCGGCCAGCGCCGCCGCCTGCTCGGGCGTGCACGGCGGGGTGAGCCGGGTCTTGACGCGCCCCGGGACCGGCGACTTGGCGATCACCAGGAGGGTCGGCGGCGGCGCGGCCAGGACGGCGCGCATGTCGCGGACGGCCTGCCGGGTGCCGCGCACGGTACCGGTGACCTTGGAACGACCCGTGCGCGGCAGGTAGTCGACGGGCGTCTCGGCGATCCGCATCCCGGCCGCCGACGCGGCGAGCACCATCTCCAGGGGGTAGCCGGAGCGGCGGTCGCCCAGGCCCAGCGCCAGCAGCCGGTCACGGCGGGCGGCCCGCATCGGGCCGAGGTCGTGCAGCGCTGCTCCCGTCCTCGCCCGCAACCGGCGGGCCAGCGCGGCATTGGCCAGGCGGGCGTGCAGCGGCCACGCCCCGCGGGCCGCGGGGCGGCGCCGGCCGAGCACCAGGTCCGCGGAGCCCGCGAGGACGGGCGCGGCGACGCGCGGCAGCTGGGCGGGATCCAGCGAGCCGTCGCAGTCCATGAAGCAGACCAGCTCGGCGGTCGCGGCCAGCAGCCCGGCGTGGCAGGCGGCGCCGAAGCCGCGCCGCGGCTCCTCGACGACCGTCGCGCCCAGCGAGCGCGCCAGGTCGGCCGAGCCGTCACGGGAGCCGTTGTCGACGACGATCGCGCGCCAGCCGACGGGCAGCCGGCCCAGCACCCAGGGCAGGGCCCCGGCCTCGTCGAGGCACGGCAGGACCACATCGACGGGCGGCGACGAGGGAGAAGGAGGGGAGGGAGTCGGAGAGATCACGTCGGCCACGCTAAGCGCGGGCGGGCCCGTGGCGGCCGAACCGCGCCCTTACGAAAGTCCTACGTCGTCCCGCCGTCCCGTCGTCCCGCTGTCCCCCGTCCCGTCGTCCTGTCGTCCGCAGGGGCGGCGGTCCGCAGGCGCCGCGATCTTACGGAACACGAACGTCGACCCCGGCGGGACACCCCGCCCCGGCCACGGCTCGTATCCTCGGCGAGGTGAACGACAGCCCCGCCTCCGCCGCGTCACCGGACCCGGCCCGCATCCTGGTGATCGACGACGACCTCACGGTCGGCGAGGTCGTCGCCGGCTACCTCACCCGGGCCGGCCACCTGGTCGACCGGGCCTGCGACGGCCGCCAGGGCCTGGACCTGGCCCGCGCCCACCGCCCCGACCTCCTGGTCCTGGATCTCATGCTCCCGGGGATCGACGGACTGGAGATCCTGCGCAGGCTGCGCGCCTCCGAGGACGGCGCCGACCTCCCGGTCGTCCTGCTCACCGCCAAGGGCGACGAGGCCGACCGCATCCTCGGCCTGGAACTGGGCGCGGACGACTACGTCACCAAGCCCTTCAGCCCGCGCGAACTCGTCCTGCGCGTCCAGTCCGTCCTGCGCCGCTCGCGCGCCGCCGCGCCGACGGCGTCGGCCCTCGCACCGCTGGCGTCCGGGGACGTCACCCTGGACCCGCAGGCCCGCCGGGCGCACCGGGGAGGGAACGAACTCCTCCTCACGCTGCGGGAGTTCGACCTGCTCGCGTTCTTCCTCCGGCACCCCCGGGCGGTCTTCTCCCGCCAGGAGCTGATGCAGCGGGTCTGGGGCTGGGACTTCGGCGACCTGTCCACCGTCACCGTCCACGTGCGCCGGCTGCGCGAGAAGATCGAGGACGACCCCGCCGCACCGACGCTGATCACCACGGTCTGGGGCGTCGGCTACCGCTACGACCCCGTGACGGACGAGAAGGACGGCCCCGCGTGAAGGACCTGCTGCTGATCGCCCTGTTCGCGGGGCTCGGCGCCACCGGCGCCGGCCTGCTCGGCTGGGTCGCCGTACGGCTGCTGCGCCGCCGCTCGATGGCCCTCTCGCTCTTCTGCGTCGCCGCCGTCACCGTGCTCGCCGTCACCTCCGGGACGTTCGCCGTCGCCCAGGCGATGTTCCTGTCCGGACACGACCTCGGCGTGGTGATCACGGTCCTCGGCATGGCGTCCGTGGTCTCGCTGCTCACGGCCGCCCTGCTCGGACGCCAGGTCGTGGCCGGCAGCCGCGCCCTGACCGAGGCCGCCCGCACCGTCGGGAGCGACGCCGGATTCACCGCCCCCGCGCATCCCCTCGGGCTCGAACTGGCCCAGCTGAGCGAGGAGCTCGCCGCCACCAGTGCCCGGCTCGCCGAGTCGCGTGCCCGGGAGCAGGCGCTGGACGCCTCGCGGCGCGAGCTGATCGCCTGGATCTCCCACGACCTGCGTACGCCGCTCGCCGGGCTGCGCGCGATGGCCGAGGCCCTGGAGGACGGGGTGGTCGACGAGCCGGAGCACTACCTCGGGCGGATCCGCACCGAGGTGGAGCGGCTCACCGGGATGGTCGACGACCTCTTCGAGCTCTCCCGCATCCAGGCCGGCGCGCTGTCCCTCTCGGTGTCCCGGGTGTCCGTCTACGACCTGGTCGACGACGCACTGGCCGGCGCCCATCCGCTGGCCCGCCAGCGCGGCGTCCGCCTGGAAGGCGGTCAGGTCGCCGCCGAACCGGTCGAGGTGGACAGCCGCGAGATCACCCGGGTCCTGGGCAACCTCCTCGTCAACGCGATCCGGTCGACGCCCGCGGACGGCGTCGTCGCCGTCTCGGCCCGCCGGGAGGTCGACGAGGTCGTCCTATCGGTCACCGACGGCTGCGGGGGCATCCCGGAGCAGGACCTCCACCGCGTGTTCGAGACCGGCTGGCGCGGCAGCACCGCCCGGACGCCGCGGCGCGATCCCGGTGAGGGCGGGGACAGCGGAGCCGGCCTCGGGCTGGCCATCGTCCGCGGCATCGTCGAGGCTCACGCCGGCCGCGCCGGGGTGCGCAACGTCGCCGGGGGCTGCTGCTTCGAGATCGCGCTCCCGGCGGCTCGCGGGTAGCGGGTAGCGGGGGCACGCGAGGGGCCGGGCACCTGGGTGCTCGGCCCCTCGCGTGCTCCGGGCCCGGGCCCGGGCCCGGGCCCCCGGCCCCTCAGGCGCGCAGCGGTGCGGCGGCGAACTCGGCCATCCCCGCCCCGAACGGCACCCGGGCCCGCCAGCCCAGCTCGTCACGCAGCCGGGAGGAGTCGGCGGTGATGTGCCGGACGTCCCCGAGCCGGTACTGCCCGGTCACCACCGGGGCCGGCCCACCGTAGGCGTCGGCCAGCGCCCGGGCCATCTCGCCGACCGTGCGCACCTCCCCGCTGCCGACGTTGTACGCCCGGGCCCGGCCCGGGAGGCGGCCGCGGACGTCCTCCAGGGCGGCCAGGTTCGCCGCCGCGACGTCGTCGACGTGCACGAAGTCCCGGCGCTGGCCGCCGTCCTCGAACACCCGGGGAGCCTCGCCACGGGCGAGCCGCGAGCGGAACAGCGAGGCCACTCCGGCGTACGGGGTGTCGCGCGGCATGCCCGGGCCGTAGACGTTGTGGTAACGCAGTGTCAGGACCGACCCGTCGCAGGCGCGGGCCCAGGCGGCGGCCAGGTGCTCCTGGGCGAGCTTGGTCGCGGCGTACACGTTGCGGGGGTCGCCCGGTGCGGCCTCGTCCACCAGTCCCGGCCGGAGCGGGGCCCCGCACACCGGGCAGGGCGGTTCGAACCGGCCGGCATCGAGGTCGTCCGGACGCCGTGGTCCGGGCGCCACGCACCCGTGCTCCGGACACGTGTACCGGCCCTCGCCGTAGACCACCATCGATCCGGCCAGGACCAGGCTCCGCACCCCCGTACGGGCCATCGCGGACAGCAGCACGGCCGTACCGAGGTCGTTGCAGCCGACGTACTCGGGCGCGTCGTCGAGGTCGAGCCCGAGGCCGACCACGGCCGCCTGGTGGCAGACCGCGTCCACCCCGGCCAGCGCCCCTCGCACCGCCGACACGTCCCGGACGTCGCCGTGCCGGAACTCGACGCCGCCCGGCAGCTCGGGCACCGCCCCCGACGGGTGGACCGCGGGCAGGAGCGCGTCCAGCACGCGGACCTCGTGGCCCGCCGTGACCAGGGCACGCACGACGGCCGAACCGATGAACCCGGCGCCGCCGGTGACCAGAATCCTCATGTCCCGGGACGCTACCCGCCGGGCCCCACCGCGGACCGCCAAGGCGGCAGGGTGTCAGCGATCCGTAAGACGACCGCGCCGGTCGGGTGGGGTCGGCCCGGGGAACCAGGGGTCGGCCCGGGGAACCGGGGGTCGGCCCGGGGAACCGGGGGTCGGCCCGGGGAACCACGGCCCGCGTCACCGAGTCCCCCACGGAGGACGGCAGTTCGGGTTCGACGTCGAGAGGGGGCGGGGATGCGGGACAGGCGGCCGACCGACCGGGAGCTGCGGCAGATCTTCCGCGCGGAACTGGAGCGCGTGCTCGCGGGCGGGGGCCCGCGCTCCTGCTCCGGGCTGGACAACGACACGGACAAGGCGCTCTGGGCGATCGCCTCGGCGGAGCGCGCCGACCGCGAGGCGCTGGCGCCGGCCGCCTACCGGGCCTTCGCCGGTCAGCTGGACGGCAGCAACGCGGCCCGCTGGAAGGAGGACCTGCGGCGCAGGTTCGAGGAGCACGCGCAGCGGCGGCAGGCTCCCGGAGGAGCGCCCTGAGCGCTCGCAGGAGCGCTCACGGGGGCGCTCAGGCGCGGTGCCGGTCCGGGGGGCGTCCGGCCGGGCCCTCGGGACGCCGTCTCAGACGGTGACCCGGGGTCGTTCCGCGCTCAGGTGGTCCACCGCGGTCCGGTCGGCGTGCCGGGCGAGCAGCTTCCGCCGGAGACGGCGTCGTAGGAGTCGACGGCCGGGTTGACCCGCGGCAGGGCGCCCTGCCGGAGGGCACGTGCACTGTCGCGCACGGCTCGCGCCGCTACCGCAGGGCACGCGCCGCTTCCGCCGCGACGGCCGCGGCGACGGCTGCCAGTGCGGGCGAGTCGAGGCGCCACTGCTGCCAGTAGAGCGGGACCTCGACCGTACGGCGTGGGAGGAAGCGGACCAGCGCGCCGCTGCGCAGCCGGGGCTCGGCCTGGCTGCGCGGGACGAGGCCCCAGCCGAGGCCGGCCGCGACGGCGTCGGCGAAGCCCTCACTGGACGGGACGTAGTGCCGCCGGAAGCTCGCTCCCCGACCGCCCGTCAGATCGCGGGCGAAGGTGTCCTGCAGCTCGTCACGGCGGTCGAAGCAGACCACCGGGGCGTCCGGGAGCAGCAGGGCCGCGTCGCCGTCGAGCCAGCGGGCGACGAACTGCGGCGCGGCCACCGGCAGGAAGACCATCGCACCGAGCCGCTGCACCGAGCAGCCCGCCACCGGCTGGGGCGTGGAGGTGACCGCGGCCATCACCTCGCCGGCGCGCAGCATGGCGGTGGTGTGCGCCTCGTCCTCGCGGCGCAGGTCGACGTGGATGCGCGCGTCCTGCGCGAGGGAGGCCAGTGCGGGCACGAACCAGGTCGCCAGTGAGTCCGCGTTGACCGCGATCGGCAGCCAGGAGGCACCCGAGGGCCCGGCGTCCTCGGTGCCCCCGGGCATCCCGAGTTCGTCGAGCGCGTCGCCCTCCAACCGGTCGAGCTGACGGGCGTAGCGCACCACGACCTGCCCCGACTCGGTCGCCTTGACCGGCCGCGAGCGGGTCAGCAGGACCCGCCCGGTGCGCTGCTCCAGTGCCTTGATCCGCTGGCTCACCGCCGAGGGCGTCACGTGCAGGGCCGCCGCGGCGGCGTCGAAGGTGCCCTCGTCGACGACCGCGAGCAGGGTCCGGACCAGGTCGTGGGGCAGCTCAGCCTTCATGACAGCTAAGGATACGTAAAAATGTTTAGCTGGCCTTGTGATGTGCCGATTGCCTACGGTGTCGGCCATGGGAAGCACGTTCACCGCCACGGCCGCAGGTTTCGGGGCCGGTCTGTCACTCATCGTCGCCATCGGGGGGCAGAACGCCTTCGTCCTGCGCCAGGGCGTCCGCCGGGAGGCGGTCCTGCCGGTGGTCGCGATCTGCGCGACCTCCGACGCCGTACTGATCGCCTGCGGCGTCGGCGGGCTCGGCGCGCTGATCACGGCGTGGCCGGCGGCGCTGACGGCGGTGCGCGCGGTCGGCGTCGTCTTCCTGTTCTGCTACGCGGTGATCGCCGCGCGCCGCGCCTTCCGGGCCTCCAGCCTGGAGGCCGGCGGACCGACCGTCCACTCCGGGCGCCGCGCGGTGCTCACCTGCCTCGCGATGACCTGGCTCAACCCGCACGTCTACCTCGACACGGTGCTCCTGCTCGGCGCCATCGCCGCCACCCACGGCACACTGCGCTGGGAGTTCGCGCTCGGCGCCGCACTGGCCAGCGTGTGCTGGTTCACTGCGCTGGGCTTCGGCGCCCGTCTGCTCACCGGCTTCTTCCGCCGCGCCTCCTCGTGGCGCGTCCTGGACGCCCTCGTCGCGACGACGATGCTGTTCACCGGCCTGTCGCTGGCCGCGGGCGCCTGACAGCGTCTCCGCTGCGCGCGCGTCGCACGCGGTCAGGTGCGCGCAGTCGGTCGCACGCGGTCAGACGCCCGCGGCAGCCAGGAGCCGGCGCAGCCTCGCCGGGGTGTGGCCCAGGTACTGGCGCATGGTCCGGGTCAGATGGGCCTGGTCGGCGTAGCCGAGTTCGGCGGCGAGGGCGCCGAGGCCCTTCTCGCCGGCCTCCAGGCGGTCGAGCGCTCGGCCGATCCGGACACGGTGGCGGTAGCGGGTCACCGAGACGCCGAGCTCGCGGGGGAACGCCCGGCTCAGGCGGTACGGCGAGACACCGAGCAACTCGGCCAGCGGGAGCAGCGCGTTCGAGGCCGGGTGTCCTTCGACGATCGCCTCGCGGGCGGCCGCCACCAGGCGCCGGTCGTGTTCGGGCGACGCGCGGCCGAGCGGGGTCGGTCCGGCCGCGGTACGGCCGATGGCCGTCGAGAGCAGGGTCAGCAGTTCCTCGGCGAGCGCGTAGTCGACGTCGCCCGAGCGGGCGGTGGCGATGAGGCGCCGGTGGGCCAGGTCGAGCCGCGGGTCGACGTAGAGCGCCTGCCCGGCTCGTCCGGCTCCGGCACCCACGCCCGTACCGGCACCGGCACGGTGACCCTCACCGGCCAGGGAGCGCCACAGCTCCGGCGTGACGCTGATCGCGGTGCAGTGGTCGCCGCCGTCGGGGTGGGCGAAGCTCTCCTCCTCGCCCGGCACGCCCACGTAGGCCACCGTCGCGTCGAGGTCGGCGGCGACGCCGGCGGCTCTCCGGCGGAACCGGCCGCGGCGCACCAGCACCACGCGGTAGTCGCTGCGGACTTCCGGCGCCGACCACCGGGTGTGGTCGGCGCGGCAGGCCACCGCGCTGATGCCGAAGTCGGGCCGGGTGGCGAGGGGAACGGCTGTGAGCACGTCGCCGACGCTACCCGGCGGGTCTGACAAACCCCCGGCCCCCGCAAGGATGTTCAAGACCGGGACCGGCCGTGACGGGCACGCTGACGGAGTGCGAGGGGCCGGGCCGGAAGGCCAGGACCGCTCGCGCCCCATTCAGTTCGGATACCGAGGAGTCATCGGCATGCCCGTTCTCAAGCAGCTCAGCACGATCGTCATCGACTGCGCCGATCCGGTCGCGCTCGCCGCGTTCTACCAGAAGGCCACCGGGTGGGAGATCACCCACAGCGACCAGGACTTCGCCTCGCTCGGCGACGGCACCCCGGTCCGACTCGCCTTCGTCCGGGTCGACGGCTACCGGGCGCCGGGCTGGCCCGGCGGCGCCGCGCACGTGCACCTCGACTTCACCGTCGCCGACGTGCACCGCGCGGCCGAGGAACTGCTCGCCTTCGGTGCGTCCCGGCCGGAGTTCCAGCCGGGTGAGGACGAGTGGATCGTCCTCACGGACCCCGAGGGCCACCCGTTCTGCCTCACCCCCGTCACCGGCGACGCATGAGCCCGTCCGGAGAGGAGAGCGGATTCTGATCCCGTCCGCCCTCGTCCAGGCCTGAAGGCCTACGGCCTGCGCCTGCGGCCTTCGGTCGTGCGCCGGGCTCGCGTGCCGTACCCCGGCCGCGAGCCCGCGCCGGGTCGGCCCGGGGAGGGGTGGATGTCAGGGACGGGTACTACCGTCCCGGGCATGGGATTCACCAGTATCTGGGCGATCAGCAGCCACCAGGACGCCTTCATCGCCGACCTCGCACCCCGGCTGCTGCCCGCGATGGAAGCGGACCGCACCGAGCCCCACGTCCAACGGCGATGGAAGTGGTGGCAGCAGGCTCCGCTGCCCGACCACCGTACGTGGTACGGCAGTTCGGGGCACCCGGCGGCGGATGACGCTGCCGTCCGGTCGTTCCTGGACCTCACC
Source organism: Kitasatospora sp. NPDC085464 (assembly GCF_044541955.1). NCBI lineage: Bacteria > Bacillati > Actinomycetota > Actinomycetes > Kitasatosporales > Streptomycetaceae > Kitasatospora > Kitasatospora sp. NPDC085464. The sequence continues at coordinate 106,539 of NZ_JBITTM010000014.1, read as the reverse complement.
GTCCCGGGGCGTCACGTCGACGACCTGTGCTCCGGCACCGTCGATCCGGACTTCTCCGCCATCGAGAACGTGTGGACGGACCGTTCGGACGAGAATATCTTCGTCTCGGTCAATTCCAAGGACTACGCGGTCCAGTCGTTCTTCCATGCCATCGGCCCGGCCCGCGCCGCGCTCCTGCCGGGCTGGTGCGGCAACTTCCTCCTCACCTCGGCCGAGGTCCGCCGGACCCTGCCCGACGTGGAGCGCGCCCTCACCTTCACCGACACGGAACGCGCCGCTGCGGACGCCCGGAACTGGCTGGGCTACCTCCCCCGAGAGGAGTGCGTCCTGGACGGCCCGCTGCGGCTGTGGCGCAGCGCCGCCGCGAGCGGTCTCGGCCTGTGCGGGCTGGCCGTTCACATCTCCTGACCTGCCGCCGGCGCCGGAGGTTCGGCGACGCGGCCGCGCGGCGACTTCGTCAGTCGCCACCCAGCAGATCGCGCAGTCCCTCCTCGAAGTCCGGGAGCGCGTACCGCTCCGTGCCGCGGCCCGGCACTTCGAGCTTCTTCAGCTGCCCGCCGACGACGTGGGACACCAGGGGTGCGGGCAGCGCCTCCGGCCAGAGGCCGGTCCGCTTCCCTTCGGAGAGCACCCGGCGGAATGCCCCGGTGGATCCCCGGAGGCTCCGACCGTTCGCCTTCAACTCGTCCGCAGCACACTCGCCGTCGCCTTCGACGACCTGGAGCAGGATCTGCTGCGCACGGGGCGGCAGACGCTCGTAGTACGAACGGGCCCGTTCCGGAGTCCAGCGCTCGTCGGCCACGGCGGTCACGACGGCGGCCGGCATGGCGGCCAGGGCAAGCAGCTTCTCCAGCGCCTCGGGGGTCGGATTCTCCACGGTGATCGTGATCTTCATGGCGGACACAGTGGCAGCTCGAAGCATTGAGCACAAATAACCTCGCAAACGCGCTGCAGACAAGAAGCGGTCGGCGCGGCGTCAGGATCGGTCGTCTTCGAACAGCGGGTCGAGCGGCTCGCCGTCGTACCCGACGACGAGGCACGTCGCCGCGACCGGCCCCCGGGACAGCTCGGCGAGCCGGGCGAGGGCCGCCGCCTCGGAGGGCAGCGCGGCGGGATCGAGACCGAGCACCCGGGCCGCGCGCTCGCGCCGCCGGTCAAGGTCGGGCACGTCCTCCCGGTAGTCGTCGGCGACAGCGCGGAGCCCGTCGGCCGTCCGCCCGGGGGCATCCCGCCACCACGGTGCCACGAGACACAGCTCCACCAACCGGTACCGCCGCCTGCGGTCGTGGATCCGTTCACCCGGCCACCGTAACCGAGGGCACCGGCAACGCCACCGGCGGCCGTAGCGGCAACGGCAGAGGCATCGGCAGCGGCAGCGGCCTCGGCAGCGATCATTGCGGCGGCCTGCCACCGGATCGCCTCGCCCGGGAGCGGCGGGCTCCCCCATCGGTGGGCGAACGCCGCCCGCGCCCGGGGGGAGATCGGCCCGGGCTGGCGGCGGGTGGCGGCCAGTCACCCGGGTCACTCGCCGGGGACGATGACGACCTTGCCGGTGACCGTGCGGGACTCGGCGAGTTCCAGGGCGGCGGCCGCGTCGGCGAGGGGGATGCGGGCGGCGATCTGCGGGGTGAGGACGCCGTCGGCGAGCAGGCGGAGCACCTGGGTGAGGTCCTCGCTGAGGCGGCGGCGGAAGGTCGCGGGGCGGCGCCGGCCGGCCCAGATGTTGAAGAAGTGCGCGCTCCGGCCGTTGGGCAGGTAGTTCCAGAGGAGGAGCCGCGCGAAGACCTTCAGGACGGGCAGTCGCGAGTTGCCCGTCTCGTCCTTGGTCGCGGCGGTGCCGTAGGACACGAGCGTTCCGCCGCGGCGCAGCAGCTGCCAGGACTGCACCAGGCCGGGGCCGCCGACGTGGTCGAACACCGCGTCGACGCCCTGCGGCGCGAGCCGGCGGATCCGGGCGTACATGTCCGGGTCGCGGTAGTCGACGGGGGTGGCGCCGAGGACGCGGACGGCGTCGTGGTGGCGCGCGGAGGCGGTGCCGATCACGGTGATGCCGGCGTGCCGGGCCAGCTGGACGAGGGTGGAGCCGACGCCGCCGTTGGCGCCCAGGACGACGACGGTGCCGCCGGGGCGGACGGCGGCGAGGCGGTGCAGCATCTGCCAGGCCGTGATGCCGTTGACGACCACGGTCTCCGCCGCGTCCGCGGCCACGCCGTCCGGGACCGGCACCAGGTCCGCGGCCTCGATCAACAGGTGGCTGGCCCAGGAGCCGGTCTTGGTGACCGCGGCGAACCGGCGGCCGGTCAGCGCCGGGTCCACTCCGGGGCCGGTGGCGGTGACCGTGCCGACGACGTCGTAGCCGGGCACGAAGGGGAAGGGCGGCTGGTCGTAGTACTTGCCGCGGCGCATCTGCTGTTCGGCGAACGAGACGCCGGTCGCGTCCATCCGCAGGACGACCTGGCCGGTGGCGGGAGCGGGCAGCGGGCGGGTGCGGACCTGCAGGCCGTTCGGCTCGACCACGCCGGGCAGGACGACCTCGGTCGCGACGGTGGTGGAGGTGGAAGTGGTGCCGGTCATGGCGGGCTCCTCGGGGCGGGACGGGCTGTCGGCCGTTGTGCCTACGGCCGTAAAGTTACACACGTAAGACTACGGCCGCAAGGCTTCACGCCCGTAAGCTTCACGGCGTAAGGTGACAGGCGTGAACGAAACCAGCACAACGGAAACGGCCGCACCCAAACCGGCCCGTGCGCGCAACCGCCGCGGCGAGGGCGGGCGCCTGCGCGAAGAGATCATCACGGCCGCGGTCGCGCTCCTCGACGAGAACGGCGACGAGCGCGCCATCACCCTGCGGTCGGTCGCCCGGCGGGTCGGGATCGCCGCCCCGTCCATCTACCCGCACTTCCCCGACCAGCCGGCCATCCTCCTGGCCGTGGTGCAACGCGAGTTCGCCGAACTGGAGCGCCATCTGCGCGCCGCCGCCCAGGACACCGAGGGCGACCCCCGGCAGCGGCTGCGCGCGCTCTGCGACGCCTACCTGGACTACGCCCGGACGAACCCCGGGCGGTACCGGACCATGTTCGGTGGCCTCTGGACACCGACCCTCGGCGAGAGCTCCATCACCGAGGCGGACCTGACCGCGCTCGGCGCGGAAGCCCTGGAGGTCTTCGCCACGGCCATCGGCGACTGCGTCGCCGCAGGTCAGGCCACCAGTACCGACCTGTCCAGCGACGCGGTCGCGCTGTGGCTGGGCCTGCACGGCCTCGCCCACCAGCGCGCGGTCACCCGCGCCTTTCCCTGGCCGGCGGACATCGCCGACCGGCTCGTCTCCGGCCTCGCGCACCTGAAGGACGGGTAGCACGGCACCCCGGCGCGTGCGGGGTGGGGGCGTGTCGCGCGGCCACCCCGCACGCACCGCCGAGCCGCCCGCTCCGCCGCACCGCACGCACCGCCGCCCCGTGACCTCGGCGTCCCGTGACCTCGGCGTCCAAGGCCCCGGGGCGACCTGCGCACCTGTCACAAGGCAGGTCCCCTGAGGACCGATCCGCACACCCGCCGAACGCACCTCCGGCCGGGGCCGTACAGGGCACGGACCCGGCCGGAGGCCCCGAGGGCGTCAGCCGTGCACGAGGCAGTGCTTCAGCTCGTCGAGCTCGTAGAAGTAACTACCCTTGGCGACCGGCTCGCAGGACGACGCGAAGGCCGTCTCCTTCTCGTTGTAGAGCATGCGCACCAGGTAGGTGGCCGGCCGCCCCTCGGAGGTCGTGTTCGCGAACAGGTCCCACTGGATGTTCGCGGCCATCGGCGAGACCTCCGCTCCGCGCCACGGGTTGTTCCCGTACGCGTACGGCTGCCCGGGTTCGGCGGGCTCGGTGCTGCCGGGCAGTCCCATCAGAGCCGCGAGCGGTTCGATCTCCTCGGCGTGGGTGAAGCGCAGCACCGCGCCGTTGCCGTTGGTGCCGTCGGCCTTGGCCTGGGCCTGGGCGAGGAGGTCGTCGAGGAGGACCCCGGCCATCCGGTAGGTGATCGTGCGTCCGCTGAACGCGGGGCCCTTCTGGTAGAACTCCTCGGCGTCGTCGAGGTAGGCGAGCCATTGGGCGTCGCGGCGGGCCAGGAACGGGGTGAGGTCCACGTCCGGCGCCTCGACGTTCAGGTCGGGCGCCGCGCTGTAGAGCTGGTACAGCGAACGGGCGAAGGCGACCTGCTCCGCGCCGGACAGCGCAGCGGCGAAGTCGTCCCGGAACAGGCGCGCCACGACCCGGTGCGCCGTTTCGGCGGTGCGCGGGTCACCGTCGATCCCGGCGAGGACCTCGGCCAGCTGCGGATCACTCTTCACGTACGCCTGGTAGTCGGCGTTCTGCGGCTGCTTGTGGAAGTACAGCAGGTTCTTGTCGGTGACCGGCGCCTTGATCAGGCCCGCCAGTGCCGGGTCGCCGGAGGCCAGAGCGCCGGTGAACGCATCAGCGCTCGCCACGGTGCGCGCCACCCCCGACGTCTCCACCGCGATGGGCTCGTGCCGGGCGGCGATGTCCGCGAACAGGCTCGGCAACCGCTGCTCCAGGCGCAGCGCGGTCTGCCGGTGCTCCTCCGCTCCGCGGGCGGAGAGGTTGCCGTAGCCGAGCGCGGCGGCCACGGTCAGCAGCGACTGCACCTGCGGGCCCAGCTGCGCACCGAGGCCGGTGAGGGCGCCCCGGTCCTGCGCCTTGCGCAGGACGGCGAGCACGGCGTCGCCGTCGCCGCTGTCCGTCATGGCGCGGGAGCCGTGGCGGGCGACGTTCTCGGTGAAGACCGGCACGAAGCCCTTCGGTGCCTTCTGGTAGTGGCCGGGCCTGCCCTGCGGGGCGTACGGGGTCTTGGTCCCGTAGACGTCGCGCCCGGCGTGCGACGGACCGGTGTGCGACGGACCGGACCGATCCCGCGCGGAGGCGGTGCCGGCGGTGAACAGCACGCCGGCGGCGAGGCAGACGGTCATGGTGGCGGACAGGGGGGCGGTGCGCTTCACGGCGGCCCTTCGGGTCGGGGCGGGCTACCTGTCGGTAGCTGTGGTCTGCCGCAAGGTGGCATGGCCACGCAAAGCCCTGCCGACGCCGCGTCATGGCCCCGGTGAAGGACGGCTGAACGCTCACCACCGGACCGCCGGACCGGTGCGCGGCCGCCGGGTCGCCTCGGGGCGCGTGCGCGCGGTGCGCCGGAACCGTCGGCCCCGGCGCACCGCATCGCCCTCATCCCGCCGGGCGAGCGGTCAACGCTGACCGGTCAGCGGTCGGCAACCGGTCAGCGAGCGCTGGACAGCTGTTCGACGCCCAGTCGATGCCCGGTCGATGCCCGGTCGATGCCCGGTCGATGCCCGGTCAGAAGTTCGCCTCCCGCCGCGATTCGGCGACCGCGAGGCCGGCGATGGCCGTGAGCATCAGCACCGTGCCGACGACCGTGGCCGCGGTGAGCCGCTCGCCGAGGAGCAGGACGGCGAGCACCGCCGCGCCGACCGGCTCGATGAGCATCACCACCGACGCCGTGGCAGCCCGGACGGCACCCGCCCCCACGAAGTACAGCGGGTAGGCGACCGCCGTCGTCACGGTGGCGACGTAGAGCATCAGCAGCACGACCTGGCCCGGGTGGGCGGTGTGCGGCATCAGGCCCTCGGCACAGGCGAAGGGCAGCAGGACCGCCGCGCCGACGGCGAAGGACCCCACCGTGAGGGTGTACGGGTCCTCGCCGTCGCCGTGCCGTCCGGTCCACCGGCCGAGGACGTTGGACACGGTGAACCCGGCGGCGGACAGCAGGGCCATCCCCACGCCGACGGGGTGGACGACGGCGGTCCCGTTGCCCAGCACCAGGACGGCGAGGCCGGTCAGCGCGCCGTCGACCGCGAGCAGTCCGGCGGGCCCGGTGCGCTCGCCCAGGAACAGGCGCCCGGCCGCCGCCGTGAGCACCGGGGCCGCCCCGAGCGTGACGATGGTGCCGACCGCGAGCCCGGTGTCCTGCACGGCGGCGAAGTAGGCGGTCTGAAAGACCGCCAGGCCGATGCCGGTGCCCGTGAACAGCAGCACGCGGCGGCCCGAGGGCCACGGAGTCCGGCGCGCTCCGCGGGCGGGCCGCACGGCACGAGCCGGCCGGAGGGCCCGGGCGGGCCGCACGGCGCGGGCCGCCAGCAGCAGCGCCACGCCGGTCAGGAGCCGCCAGAACGAGACGGCCACGGGTCCGAAGTCACTGGACCGGTAGACGATGTCCACGGCGGCTCCGGTGGTGCCCCAGGTGAGGCCGGCGAACGCCAGGCAGGCGAGGCCGCGGCGCACGGAGCGTGACGCCGTCGTGGTGGCAGGGGTCGGTGCCACAGCAGTTTTCGACACGGAGGAATCTCCAGACGGAGCAGATGGTCGTGGTCTCGCGTCTGCGGGGCACGACCGATCAGCGCGTACCGGCCCACGGCCGACCTACGCGCCGGTGTCGACGGCGACCCGCCTCAGAGGGCGGGCGGCGAGAGAACTGCTGCGAAAGACATGGTCCCCACCGTACGCCACCCGGGCGGAGCCCCCTGTGCGACTCCGGGCGCTGTACCCTTCCCGTCGAGAAGTCACGGGGGGCGAGGGGCGCCGATGGAGCACGCGGCCGAGCACGGGACCGAACATGGAACCGAGCACAGGACAGAACACGCGACGGCGCCCGACGGGGTCCGGATCGCCTACCAGGTCCGAGGCGCGGGGGCGCCGCTCGTCCTGCTGGCCGGCCAGGCGAACAACCACCACTGGTGGGACGGGGTGCGCGACGACTTCCACGCCGCCCGCAGCACCGTCACCCTCGACTACCGCGGCACGGGCGGGAGCGACAAGCCCGACCGGCCCTACAGCACCGAGGGCTTCGCGCGGGACGTGATCGCCGTGCTCGACGAACTCGGCGTCGACCGGGCCGACGTCTACGGCACGTCCATGGGCGGGCGCGTGGCCCAGCAGCTCGCCGCCCGCCACCCCGAACGGGTGGGCGCCCTGGTGCTCGGCTGCACCTCCCCCGGAGGCCCGCACGGCGTCGCACGCGACAACGATGTGCGCAGGTCACTGGCGCAACCCGAACCGGCGGCCGCCCGGCAGGCCCTCCTGGAACTCATGTACACCCCGGACTGGCTCGCGGACCATCCGGGCCCCCACCGGACGCTCGGTGACCCGGGCATGCCCGCCCATGCCCGGCGCCACCACCTGGCGGCCAGCAACCGGCACGACGCGTGGGACCTCCTGCCGCGCATCGGCGCACCCACCCTCGTCGTGCACGGAACCGACGACCGGCTCAACCCCACGGCCAACGCGCCCCTGCTCGCCGACCGGATCCCCGGCGCCCGACTGCACCTGGTCCCCGGCGCACGGCACGCCTACTTCGAGGAGTTCCGCGCCCTCGCGAGCCCGCTCGTCCTGGACTTCCTCACCACCGCGCGGCCGGCCTGAGATCCGGACCGGCCGGAGCGAGGACGACGCAGCCTACGAGGACTACGCCGCCGACCTCCTGGTCCGGGCCCGGCAACAGGATCCGGCCGCGTTCAGCGACGAGGACGGTTGGTGGTCCCGGGTGTTCGAGGAGGTCGAGCTGGGCGTGCTGGGCCCCGAATGACGGGACCGACTCTCACTTCTTGAGCCACCGACTCGTCGCCGTCAGGGCCGGGCGCCTCGCTCGGCGGCGTCGAACGCGGGGGCGAGCGGGGCCAGTGCGGCCCGCAGCTGGTCGGGCAGTGCGCCGGTGGGGACGACCAACCCTCCGGTGCCGAGAGTCCCGGCGGACTCCGCCGCCTCCGCTGCCTCTGCGGTCCCGGCGGTCCCGGTCGGCCGGAGCCAGCCTTCCAGCGCGATGCGTACCGCCACGGCCACGCTCGCCGCGAGGACGCGGGCCGTGTGCACTCCCGTGTCACCGAGGCGTTCGGCGATCACCGCCGTGAGCGGGGCCTCGATGCCGGCGGTGGTGTCGAGGAACGCTTCGCGCAGCGCGGTCCGGGCGGTGATCAGCAGCAGCGCCCGGGGTTCGAGCTCGCCGGTGGTCGTGTACTGCTCGACCACGGCTTCGGTGACGGCGTCGGCCAGGCGCACGCCCGCGGGCCGGGCCGCGACCGCCGACGCGATCCTCACCTCCCGGTCCGAGGTGACGGCGGAGACGATCGCCTGCTCGCGGCTGGCGAAGTAGTTGTTGTAGGTGCGCGGTGAGACCCCGGCGGCCTCGGCGATGTCCTCGACCCGCACCTGGTCCGGTCCGCGCTCCACGGCCAGGCGCAGGGCCGCTTCGCGTAGCGCCGTGCGCGTGGCCTGCTTCTTCCGCTCCCGCAGCCCTGCCGGTGGTGGTGCTGGTGGTGGTGTCGTCACGGGTGCCAGCATCCCACACTGATTGCGCGCACGCACTCTTACGCACGCGCAATCTTGCGTGCAAGCAATCTTGCGTGTGCGCAATTTTTCTGTCAGCCTCGACCCGACCGACGCCCCAGCCGACGCCCGGCCGGGGCCCCGACGGAGAGGACGACACCGTGCGAGCACGAGGAATGACCTACGACACCGGATTCGTCGTTCACGGCCGGACATCCCGCGAACACGTCGACCCCGCCGTGGTCCGGCGCGAACTCGCGATCATCCGCGACGACCTGCACTGCAACGCGGTCCAGATCATCGGCGGCGACCCGGACCGACTGGAGTCGGCCGCCCGCGCCGCCGCGGAGCTCGGCCTGGAGGTCTGGTTCTCGCCCTATCCGCTGGAACTGGACCCGGAACGGATCCTCGCGCTCCTCCGCGACTGCGCGGAGCGCGCGGAACGGCTCCGACAGCAGGGGGCCACGGTCGTGTTCGTCGCAGGGGTCGAGCTGAGCGTGATGAACCGCGGGTTCCTGCCCGGCGGGAGCCCCGAGGAACGGGTCGAGCAGCTGATGGGCCGACCCGAGCGGCGGGCGGACGCGATGCGCGAGCTCGGCGTGCGCCTCAACGCGTTCCTCCGCGAGGCCGCGGCCACGGTCCGCGAGCGCTTCGGGGGCAGGCTCACCTATGCCTCCATCCAGTTCGAGCAGGTCGACTGGGCCCCCTTCGACATCGCGACGTTCGAGCTGCTCCGCTCCGCCGAGGTCGCCGACCGGTTCCGGGAGGCGGTGCGCATCCTGGCGCAGGGGCCGAAGCCGCTCGCCATCACCGGGTTCGGCACCGCTGCCTACCGCGGCGCGGGAGACCGCGGCGGGCGAGTACTGGAGGTGGTCGAGCACGACCCGGAGACCAAGGCACCCACCCGACTGAACGGCGTCTACGAGCGCGACGAGGCCGGCCAGGCGACTTACCTGAGCGAACTGCTGGAGATCTTCCAGACCGAGGGCGTGGACAGCGCGTTCGTCTTCCTCTTCGCCCTGCCCGGTTACCCGCACCGCCCGGACGGCGATCCCAGGGACGATCTGGACCGGGCCGGCCTCGGCATCGTCAAACTCCTCGAAGGACGCCGGGGGCAGACCTATCCCGACATGGCATGGGAACCCAAGGCCGCCTTCGCAGCAGTGGCACAGCGGTACCGGAGGTGACGCCCCGGCCGTGGACCGCGACCTGAGGCGCTGTCACCCGCCGAGGCCGGGCTCGGCGGACGCCGCTGCCGCACACGGGCGGTGTCCTCGGCGCCGGGGACACCGCCCGCGCGACGGGGACGTTGGAGGTCGTCACAGGCCGACGCCCCCGGTGACGTCGATCCTGGCGCCGGTGATCCAGCGGGCGTCGTCGGAGGCGAGGAAGGCGACGGCGTCGGCGATGTCCGGCACCCGGCCGATCCGGCCGAGCGCGGTCAGGCCGATGTTGCGCTCCAGGTTCGCCGGGTCGGCCAGCACCTCGGCGGTCATGTCGGTGCTGGTGAATCCGACGACGACGGAGTTCACCGTGATCCCGCGCGGGCCGAGGTGCTTGGCCAGGGTGCGGCTGAACACGTCGAGCGCGCCCTTGGTGAGCGGGTACGCGATCCCGTGGGCGGAGGCGAGCCGGGTGGAGACCGAGGAGATCGTGATGATCCGGCCGCCGTCGCGCAGCCGTGGCAGCAGCCGCTGGGTGAGGAAGAACGGTGCCTTGACGTTGACCGCGACCATCCGATCGAACTCCTCCGGGGTGAGGACCTCGATCGGTCGCCCCATGAGGTTGAGTGCCGCGTTGTGCACGAGGACGTCGATCGTCGATCCCCCGTGCGCGCGCAGTCCGGCCTCCAGCCCGGTCACGAGGGTGTCCACGTCGCCGGGGACGCCCAGTTCGGCGCCCACGACGAACGCCCGGCCTCCGGCGGCGGCGATGCTCGCGACGGTCTCCTCGGCCGCCGACGCGTTGCTGCCGTAGTGCACGGCGACCAGGGCGCCGTCCCGGGCCAGACGTTGGGCGATGCCGCGTCCGATGCCCCGGCTGCTGCCGGTGACCAGTGCGGTCTTCCCGCTGAGGTCTCCCATGCCCGCTCCTCGATCGTGGCCGGTGACGTCCTCCCGACAGGATAGTAAGGCTAGGCTCACCTAACTAGACTCGGTCCGGTGACATCAGCCCGGACCCACCGGCCGACGGGACGGAGCCGACGACACCGGGCCGACCGCACCGGGGCCGTTGGCGGAGGCGTACTCGTCCGCGACGGTGAACACGCTGGCGCAGCGCGGGCATTCGGCCCTGCCGAAGAGGTGGGCGATCCCGTCGGCGAGCTGCGACTCCCCGTCGCGGAGGGCGGTCTCGTACATCCACCGCCCCACGCCCGAGAGCTCCTCGCGGAGCGCCGGCCGCAGGTCGCGCCGGTCCACGTCCCCCAGGTTCCAGTCCCGGATCGCCGAGTAGCGGCCGTGGTCCCCGATCGCGACGGTCACCGTCACGGCGCAGTGCGGGCAGGCCACGTCGTAGAAGTCATCGGTGAAGTCGGCCAGGTCGGCGCTCCAGTGGAACTGCTGCTCGGCCGCGAGCAGGGCGCGGTAGCTCGCGAGGTAGTCGGCCGGCCGTGACCGCAGATGCCGGTCCAGCAGTTCGCGGAACTCGGCGATCGCATCGGCGCACTCCGCCAACAGGTCGTCGCAGCCGTGGTGTCCTGCTGCGCGGCACAGGATGGTCCCGGCCAGGGCACGCGCCCGTGCGCTCCCGGAGGCGAGGCGCACCAGGCGCGGAAAAGCGGCGAAGCTGGCGGGGTAGAGGAGGTCGTCTTCGAGGCACAGGCGGAAGCCCAACTCCTGCCACGCCTCGGCGTCGTCCTCACGCTCCACCCGTTCCAGCAGCCCGGGGACCCGGTCGACCTCGCCGTGACAGTCGTACATCCCCGCCCGGTTCACGAAGTGGCCATGGGGAGGAGCCGATCCTCCGGGAAGGGCCCGGGCCGACATCCGGCGCTCATCGATTTTCCGCGGAAAATCCCACCGCTCAGCGTGCCGCTGCCGCTGCTGCCGCACGGCCGCGGGGGCCGGGTCACGTGGACTCGAACTTGATCACGGCGTCGCCGACGGCTGCGGCCCCGGCGAAGAAGCCCTTCAACTCGCGCAGGTCGGCCGCCAGGGCCGAGGACCACTTCTCGCTCCACGGGGTGGCGGAGCCGAGCGACACGACCTCCGCTGCCAGGGCTGCATCGGAAGCGGCCAGCAGGTCGTCAATGTCCACGCCGTCCAGGAAGGCCGATGCCGTCCGCACCTCGTCCGGTCTGAGCACCAGGACCTTCCACTCGCGGAACCCGTCGCTGCCAGGGTCTCCCCCGGACTCGACCCGTTCCTCACCACCGAACACCGGGAACTGCGCCGCCGCCGGATCCGTACCCGCGCCACCGGGCGCCCCGGTCAGGGCGACGTGCATCAGGTAGCCGTTGCGCTCCACGCCCAGCACCGCACCGGCTTCGCGCAGAGGCCCGAACTCGCTGTCGAACCAGTGCGGCACCAACGCGACGAGCCCCTTCGGCGACAGCTCGGCCAGGGACCGCTCGGCCACCCGCCGCCAGAAGAAGTCCACGCTCATCCCCCGCACTCCGCCCCGTTCCGCACCGGTGTGCCCGTCGGCACCCGTCGTACCGAGAGGCTAGATGCGACCACTGACAATCCGGTCCCGCGCCCGAGCCGGGGCCACACCCGTCGTCACCCCGTACCGTTCATCGACGCTGCATCCGCCCCTCCCGGTTGCAGGACGACTCGACGCCCCGGCAGCTTTCGCGCCGTGGCCGGAGGCCACGGCCGGCAACACCGGCCCCTCCCGGACAGCGACCGAGTCCGCGAGCGCGGAAGGCTCCCGGTTCCGATCGCCCACGGTCAGCACCACCACGCCCATCTGCAGAGGTCCTCACGTCGTCGGGTCGGTGACCCTCGCCCAGCGGCATCCGCCGGAACAACGACCGGGGGGCGGGAAGGTCACGCGTGTCCCGGAGGATTTCTTCGGTCGCTGCACCGGGCGGCAGCGACCGAACCGCGACGAGCAGGTCCCAGCCGGGGCGGTCGCTGCTCGGTCGCTGGTCCGTCACTGCGCTTTTCAATCCGCGGCCAGAGTCGCTTCGGTCGCTGTCGGCGTCAGATGCGCGGTGCCTCGGGGGCAAGAGGCCTGGTGGGAGGGGCGTTCCCGGCACTTCCATCATCGGGCGGTGGCGGAGCGACCGAAGCTACGGAAGCGATCGAAGCGACCGAAGCGACTCAACGAAGGAACTCTTTCTGAAGCAGGGGGGGCACCCCACCAAAGAGGGCCCCAGGGGCGGCCGAGCCGTTTCCCACCGGCAGCGAGCGACCGAAGCGACTCAAGCGACCGAACTTCAGACCTTCCTGCGCTTCAGGCACGGTCCTGGCAGGCGCGACACGCCGAGCGACCGGGCGGGAGAGACTCGGTAGCTTTGGTCGCTGAGCTTCAGTCGCTGAATAAAACCCCAGGTCAGAGGCGCTACACTCACCCCAACAGCGACCGAAGCGACTCAAGCTTGGGTATATGAAGACATTCCCGTGTGCGTGTGCGCGTTATAGACCCGGGCTTCAGTCGCTTCAGTCGCTGTTGGGCTTGGAAAACGGCTTTGACCTGCGGAAACGTCAGCGGACCGAAAACAGCGACCGAAGTGACTCGGTCGCTCCCCCGAGGTTGGGTAGCTGAGTTTCCCCGCAAGGGCCGCCACTCCGGGTGCGTACGTGCTCGCTCGGATAGTCTGTGTGAGCTATCTTCTGGACTTCAGTCGCTTCAGTCGCTGATCTGGCGCTCACCAGTGCCCTGACCTGGCTTTTTGCCCTCAGCGACTAACCGAGCGACTCAAATCCGGGCAGCTACCGAGCGACTGGAGCTGCTGAAGCAGCTACTGAACCAAGGGGGAGGGACCAGCGTGACGGCGCCGCAGGCCGTGGGGAGCGACCGAACGGGCCGCCAGCCTGATGCGCTGGCTGTTGCCCGCTGGTGCGCAGCTCAGGGCTGGCCGGTCCATCCGCTGGCGCCCGGGCGCAAGACCCCGCCCGCCAACTGTCAGAGCTGCCAGGAGTCCCCGCACTCCCCCGGCGACTGTGCCTGCCCCCGCTTCGGTCGCTGGTGCCACGGCTTCCACGCCGCCACCGTCGACCAGGACGTCATCACCGCCTGGTGGCGGACCAACCCGGACTTCGGTACCGGTGTCGCCTGCGGCCCCTCGGGCCTGGTCGTCGTCGACGTCGACAGCCACCCCGGTACCGTCCCCGCCCGGGACCGGATCCTTCCCGGCATCCCCATCCACGAGCACGTCGACCTCGACGGCCTGGAGAACGGCTACCACACGCTCGCCCTGCTCGCCGCTCTCCGCAGCTCCCCCGATCCCGCAGAGGACACCTCCACACTGCGCGTCCGTACGCCCTCCGGCGGCCTGCACATCTGGTACCTGGACGACGAGCACCGGGGCTTCACCTGCTCCACCGGCTCCTCCACCGGACGGGCCCTCGCCTGGCAGGTCGACATCAGAGCTCATGGCGGCTACATCGTCGCCCCCGGCACCACCACGAGTGCCGGCACCTACACCCCCCTGCCCGGCGCCATGACCCCCGCACCCCTCCCCCGGTGGCTCGCCGAGGAGCTCGTCCGCACCGGGCACCTCAAGGAGAGGCCGGAGACCCGTCCGGCCGCGCCGCCCCCCGTGCCCGACCGTGCCCGTCAGGCCGTCGTGGCCGCGGGCGGCGGGAAGCGCGGAGCCGAACGGGTCCTCGACACCGTCCTGCAGGAGGTGACCGACTGTGCCACCACGCCCGAGGGCGCCGGTTTCACCGGCAAGCTCAACCGCGCCGCCTACACCGTCGGAGGCCTCGTCTCCGCCGGACACCTGACCCACACCGCCGCCGAGCAGCTGCTCCTCGATGCCGCTCGCACCGCCCGTCCCGCCCAGGACAGGCAAAGCTCCGCCGTCATCCGTTCCGGCCTCGCCGCCGGCGCCCGGCAGCCCCTGCACATCGGGAAGGCCCGCGGATGACCGACAGCACCCGCAAGAGGACGGTCTTCGACCCCGTGGCCGCAGCCCAGCAGATCCTGGCGTACCCGCCGGTCCCCGGTCCCTCGCAGGCCCCCTGGCACGGCGCCGCCGTCCAGGACAGCCTGCTCGACGACCCCGCCGAGACCGCCCAGTCACCGGTGCCGCCGGGGCAGTCCGAGCAGTCCGAGCAGTCCGAGCTGCCCTTCCACGGGGCCCCCGCGCGGACCGCAGCGGCGCCGCAGGCCGCCCAGGCAGCCCGAACGGCCAAGGCCGCTGCGGGCCCGCAGGCGAGCCCGCACGGCCTGCTGCCCGACTCCCTCTCCGACCGCGGCAACGCCAAGCTCTTCGTCCACCTCTACGGACGCGACTACCGCCACGTCCCCGGCATCGGCTGGTACCGCTGGTCCACCCACCGTTGGCAGCTCGACGAGGACGACACCGTCCTGTGGGCCGCCGGGGAGATGGCCGAGAGCATCTCCACCCACGACCCGCGCGGCCTCTACACCAACACCGACCTGCGCCGGCACCGCCGTCGCGCCCTGTCGACCTCCGGCATGAACGCCATGCTCGCCCAGGCGAAGTCCGCCCCCGGCATGGTCCTCAACGCCGCCCTCCTGGACGCCGACGCCTACGCCCTGTGCACCCCCGGCGGCGTCGTCGACCTGCGCACCGGCGCCATCGTCCCGCCCGACCCCAAGGTGCACCACCACTCCCGGTCCACCACCCTCGCCCCCGCCCGGATGCCCACCCCGCGCTGGAACCGCTTCCTCACCGACACCTTCGGCGACGACAAGGAAGGCCGCCAGACCCGCGACTTCCTGCACCTGCTGCTCGGCTACTCCATCAGCGGCGACGTCGGTGCCCAGGTCATGCCCTTCCTCTACGGGCAGGGCAAGAACGGCAAGTCCGTCCTGCTCGACGTCATGATCCAGCTGCTCGGCGACTACGCGGACGCGGCCCCGCCCGGCTTCCTCATGGCCAAGACCTTCGACGGCCACCCCACCGACCTCGCCGAGCTCCACGGCCGCCGCATCATCGTGTGCTCCGAGCTCAAGCCCGGCGACCGCTTCGACGAGGCCCGGGTCAAGCTGCTCACCGGCGGCGACAAGATCAAGGCCCGCCGGATGCGCCAGGACTTCTTCTCCTTCGAGCCCACCCACAAGCTCTGGCTGCTCGGCAACCACCGCCCCGAGGTGGGCACCGGCGGCTTCGCCTTCTGGCGCCGCATGCGCCTGATCCCGTTCGAACGGGTCGTCCCCGAGGAACGCAAGATCGACAACCTGGCGCACGTCCTCGTCGCCGAGGAGGGCCCCGGCATCCTCGCCTGGCTCATCGACGGCGCCCGACGCTACTTCGCCGGCGAGAAGGACCTCGCGGGTCCCCAGCGCGTCCAGGTCGCCACCACCGCGTACGCGGAGACCGAGGACCACGTCGGCCGCTTCCTCAAGGAGGCATGCATCACAGGCGAGGGCATGCGCGCCGAACAATCCCAGCTCTTCGGCGCCTACACCCGTTGGTGCGGCTTCGAAGGGGCCAATCCCGTATCCGGGCGTGCCTTCGCCGCACGAGTCCGCGAGACACTGGGTATGACCTCTCCCAAGGAGATGGTCCTGTCCAACAGCCGCAAGTACTACCCGGGCATCGGCCTGATCACCGACGACACAGAGGAGCAGAACGCGTGAGCGCGCTGATCGACCCGGCCGAGCTCGCCCACGAAACCGACCTCGTCTGGCTGGAGGACACCTCCGACCTCGACTACGTCCGCCAGTCGCTGGACCGCCTCACCACGCGCCGCGGCCGCCCCGCCTACCACCGCGACGGTCGCATGGTCGGCTACGCGATCCTCGGCCCCGACGCCAAGTCCTCGCGGGCCTCCGGCACCTTCCGCCGGCGCGTCTTCTGGCTGCTGCCCCACGACCGCGACCAGGACCCGGACGGCCTGTACTCCACCGGCGCCCCGTCGGAGGCCGTCGACCCGCGCACCGTCGCCCCCGGGGTCAAGGGCTACAAGACCGAGCGCTCCGAGGGCGGCCCGGCCTCGCCGGCCATGCTGGAGCTGGGGATAACGCTTCCGAAGGCCTGAGGCGCGCGGGCGTGACGCCCGGGCCCGGGCCCGGGCTAAGGCCCGAGTCCGAGTCCGAGGCCGAGGCCGAGGCCTGATCGTGGGGCCGACCGCTGCATCCGGTGCGTTCGGCCCGGGTGGCTAGCGGTTCTCGCGCTGCGGCTCCTCCGGGAGGACCGCCTGGCCTGCCAGAAGGCTCTCCAGGAATTGGCTGTGCCGGGCGGGCGCGCTGGTCCGGGCCTCCAGGGGCCGGGTGCGGAGCACCTGGGTCGGCTGCTCGGCCCGCTCGGCCCGCTCGGCCCGCTCGGCCCGCTCGGCCCGCTCGGCCCGCAGAGCCCGGTTGGCCCGTTCGGCCCGTACTGCCTGCTCGGACCTCATGACGCCGAGGGCGTCGGCGAGGCCGGTCATCGACTGGTGAAGCTCGGCCCGGTCGGGGCGCACGGCGTCCGGCGCCGGCGTGTGCGCGTGCGCGGTGGAGCCGGCCTCCGTACCGCCCCGGTCGGCTTTCGCCGTCACCGTCGTGGCCCCTGCCGTCCTGCCGTCCGTGCCCGTGGCCGCGCCCGTGACTGTGACCGCGGCCGGTGCCTCGCGCTTCGCCACCCCACACCTCATCGCGGTGCGGGCCTCCGCCGTGCGTCCCCCTGTCGTGCGTCCCCCTGCGGTGCGGGCCTCCCCGGTGCGCACCGCGGCCGTGTGCGCTGCCGCGGACTCCGCGCGCAGGCGGCCCACCTCGGCCTCCAGCGCGGCCAGCCGTGCCCGCAGTTCGTCCAGCTCGCCCTGCTCGCCCATCTTCTCCACTGCCCAGAACCCTCCCCGGCCGCCGTCCACGGCCATTGACGTGCGGCTTCAGCCTAGAGGTCGCGCAGATGGGTGCTGTGGGGGCGCCGCACGGCTGCGTGTGGACACCGTCCGCTTCGGCCGGATCGACACCCCACTCCCGCACTCGCGGCCGGGGCTGGACTCCGACGACGCGATCACCGCCGCCGGGTCGATCACTCCTTTCGGCCGCTTCGGCACCGCTGAGGAGGCCGCCGCTTCGGCCCTCTACAACGGAGCGTCCGTCTGCCGGTGTGCCGGGGTCGAGAAGGCGGCGAACGCAGCGTCCAGCAGTTCGCCGAGGTCCTCTTGGCCGTCGCTCGCAGCCCATTGCCCGAGGACGATCCACAGGATTTCGAGCGCCGCCGCTACGCGAACGGTGGCGATGACCGATGACCCGTCGGTCGAGGAGGTTGTCCTCTGCAGTCGGGCGACGATCTCCGGTCGCCATTCAGCCTGCTTCTCGCGGAGGCGTGCGCACAGGGCCGGGGTCTGCTCGATGAGGCCGAGGATCGTCACGAGTTGCTGAACGTCGCCCACGAGGAACCTCACGGCTGACTCCAGGGCGTTGCGCAGCCTGCTCCAGTCGTCCTGGTTGGCCCGCTCGGCATCGAGCGCGTCAGTGATGACGCCACCGACAGGGTCGAAGACGAACAGCACCACGTCTTCCTTGGTGCCGAAGTAGCGCAGGAAGGTGCTCCG
The DNA here is from genome assembly GCF_044541955.1 of Kitasatospora sp. NPDC085464. NCBI lineage: Bacteria > Bacillati > Actinomycetota > Actinomycetes > Kitasatosporales > Streptomycetaceae > Kitasatospora > Kitasatospora sp. NPDC085464. Next base: position 88,592 of record NZ_JBITTM010000014.1, on the reverse strand, counting down.
CGACACTCCGGCGGCTTCGGAGAGGTCGGCGAAGGTGACCTGGTCGAAGCCCGTGAGGCAGAACCGGTTGAACGCGACGCGGGCCAGCTCTGCTCGCACCGCGTGGCGGCTGATCTCACGGGTACCGACTGGTGCTGCACTCATGGGGACGAGTGTACTCCGACACACTTGTTTGCTTATTCGGACACAGGTTCCTAATCTGATACTCAGTGTCAGTCGTGATGCTGAGATTCGCGACACTGTCCCCAGCCGGCGGCCCGGTCACGGACCGTCCCTTACCGCGATACGGAGCCACCTCATGAGCTACGAAGACCTTCCCGCCCTGACGATCGACGTCTCGGACGGGGTCGCGACCGTGACAATCGATCACCCGCCGCTCAATCTGATGGACGCGGTCCTCCTGCCGTCACTCCGGGCATTCGTCGCACGTGTGCGGGACGACGCCGACGTCCGCGTCATCGTCTTCGAGAGCGCTGACCCGGAGTTCTTCGTTGCACACGGTGACATGGCGTACCTCACCGACCCTGACGCGCTGCCTGCAGCCACTCGCGCTGCGATCGCGGCCGCGCCGGGCTCGACCGTCCCGGAAGGCCTGAACATCCTCCAGGCGATGAGCGAGGAGGTCCGCTCGCTGCCGCAGGTCACCATCGGCAAGCTGGCGGGCTTCGCGCGCGGCGCGGGCAACGAGTTCTTCATGTACCTGGACATGCGATTCGCGGCGATCGGCAAGTCGGGGCAGGGGCAGCCGGAGTCCTTGATGGGGATCCTCCCCGGAGGCGGCGGCACGGTGAACATGACGCGCCTGGCAGGAAGGGCCCGCACGCTGGAGCTCATCCTCGGCGCCGAACTCGTGGGTGCGGAGCTCGCGGAACGGTACGGCCTGATCAACCGTGCCCTGCCCGCCGCAGAACTCGATTCCTTCGTCGACACCCTCGCCCGACGGATCGCCGGCCTCCGGCCGGAGGTCATCTCCATCACGAAGGCTGCGGTCGACGCGGTCGCGCCGCCGATTCCGCATGCGGCGTACGCCGTTGAGAACGAGGGCCTGTTCGCGGCGTTCGGCGATGAGGTCACCGAGCTCGCCCACAAGCTGCTCGCCGCTGGTATCCAGACCCGCGAGGGCGAACGGGACCACGAGCGCATCGCCAACAGCATCTGAGTGCCCAAGCTCTCGCCATCCGTGTGCAGAGGCCTCGTGGGAAGAGTTCCTCAGCCATTGCCGGCACGCGCGTTGTCGAGTGGTCAGGTCGACCACCCTGGCTGCAGTTGGACGAGAGCCGGATCGGCGAGGCCGACGAGGCCTGGGTACCGGTGATCACGCCGGACGGCCCCGGGGTCCTGGTGTGGCTCAACTCGGACTGAGCGCGGGGATCGGCTGCGGTGTTCACTCCAGGGCAGGGATCAGCGTCCGGGGCATGGGGATCAGCGCCGAGGACCAGGGTCACCCCGTCGGCTGCGCCAGGGCTTGGTGCGCGGCGTCGCGTACGTTCTCGTCCTCATCGGCGGTGAGCCGAAGACGGTGCCGAGGGTCGTCATCGCGTGGGCGCGTATCGCAGGGTTCGGGTCGCGGGCCGCGTCGGCGATCAGCCCGAAGTACGTGTCTCCGCCGAAGTCGATGACGGCCAGACTCCAGAGACCCACCATCCGTGTCCCGGGGTCGTCGGAGGCGGCGCACTCCAGTGACAGCCTGAGCGAGGTCTCGGGCCAAGCCGTGAACAGGTTGAGGACGTCGAGCTGCAGTGTGGCTTCGTCGTCGTTGCGATCGGTCACCATCGCACGCAGCAGGGCGGGCAGGGCATCCTGGCCACAGGCACCCGCCAGGGCGTGGGCGATCCGGTCCCGGGCGAAGGAGTCGCCGGCATCGACGTGACGGGCGAGGCGTCGCTCCAGTTCCGGTCGAAGGAACGCGGCGGCCGGTGTGCGCAGCTGCTCCACCAGCTGCTCGCACCGACGGCGGGCGTCGTGCCCGCGCTCGGCATCCGTGGCAAGCCGCGCATCCAACTCGCTCAGCGCGCGCTCCAGCGCCGCACGTTCCGTTGCCGTGTTCCCCGTCCCGCCGGTGCCTGTCATGCGCCTCACCCTACGGGCGGGTGGTGAGGGCCTTCGGTCCGGATGACGGTGACCGACCATGGCGGGGACGCTCCCGCGGGGAGGAGTGACCTGTGGGGGTGACCTGTCGGGGCGAGCTGTCAGGGCGTCACGCGTGCCCAGTCCGCGAGGAGTGAGAAGTCGTCCGCCGTCATTCCGGTCTTCGGATCGATGCGATGGAGGAGCGCCGGGCCGTGGTGGTGGGCCCGGACCCAGCCGCGGTCCGCGTCCGTGATCTGGTCGTCGACCCAGGCGAACGGGCGGCCCTGGGCCCAGGCCACGATCTCCGGTGTCTTCCAGAACACGCCCCCTCCGGGCTGGGGACGCGGATCGGGCCAGGTGATGACCGGCAGGGTGGGAAGCCCCAGGAGGGGTGAGAGGAAGGTGTTGGCCTCCTCCTCCCACGTCGTCGCCCAGACCAGGTCGTACGGCAGGGCGGTGAGCGCCGGCCCGTGATCCGGGTTGAGCCAGACCCGCAGTGGCTTCGGCGGCTTGTTCGGAAGGCCCCACTCCCGGAGCCTGCGCCGCTCGGCCGCCTCCCACTGCGGGGTCATCAGCCGGTGCGTCTCGTAGCCCTGGGGCCTCCGGTACGGCTTCGCCGCGGTCGGATTCAGTGGACCGTCGACGTCCATCAGCAGCATCGGCCGCATCAGCCACCCCCGGATGATCGTCCCCGTACGGTAGCGGTCGAGCGGCGGAGGGCCCAGCGATTTTCCGGCCCCGCCGACTGCCGGCCGGGGCAATGGCCGGTGCCGCGCCGCGTGCGCTCCGGGCTGCGATTGCTCGGGGCTGCGATTCGCCGGACCTCTCCCCCGCTGAGTACCGCGGATCGGCCGGACGATTTTCCGCGGAAAATTCGGATCCCGCGCTCCCTCGGATCCAACCGAGGGACGGGACAGGTGGAGGCCCGCGGGACTGACAGCCGGGGGCGCGGCGTCCTGTCCGTGATCGGGGAGGAGCTGCTGCAGCCGCCACCGGATCGGCTCGCAGGCACGGGACGCACAGCGTCGCTGATCCAGCGGGGCTGGTGCGTTCGGCGATGTCGATGGGCTCAGGATTTTCCGCGGAAAATTTCGTGGCGCGGAGAACGCGGAGAAGACGGAGAACGCGGAGAACGCCGGGAGCGCGGACAGTCCGGCGCTACGGGGTGTCCGCGACGCGCCGCCTCACGGTCGGACAACCGCCCTCGATGCGGCATCCCGACGGTCCCGGATTTTCCGCAGAAAATTTCCGAGCCGGGGTCGCCGGGTCCCACGGGTCGATGACAGGGCGCTGGTCGCCCCGGTTGTTCCTGTCCTCTCCCCGGGCACAGCGCGGAGGTCAGGACAACGGTTGCCCGCCGCGGCCGGTCTTACTGACGCCACGTGGTGAGAACGTCATCGGGCCGATCCAGCCTCGGCGGACGAGAACAACCTGGGAGGGCAGCGGGGTCACCGGGTCGAGCGCCCTCCCCCGGGACCAGTTCTCGAAGAGGCCCTGGGTGGAGTCGACGGCGGACACCACCATGGTCACCTGAAGGCCCCCGTCGTCCCAGGTGTTCCACAGCGCCCAACCCTCCGGCCGTGCGTCGACACCGATTCGCGCGCACGCCTCCTCGTAGTCCTCGTCCATCCCGGCCAGCATGACTCCGGGCTTCAGCCCCGTGGCGCCGACGAGCCTGACCAGGGGACGATCCTGCTCCGTACAGCCGTCGCCTTCGAAGTGGTAGCTACGCAGGACGCGGGCGAGCGCGTTGACGCTGCGTTGGAGAGACGTCGCATCGTCCGGATCAGGGGCGAACGAGAGCCAGTCCTCGTTGGACGCCTCGACGGTGACACGGTAGGCGAGACGCTCGATCTCCCGAAGGTAGTCCAGTTCGCTGAGCTCAGGTGTGGTCATGCCGCGCAGTCTCGCACCGGGAGACTCCCCGTCGACACGCGCTTTTCCCCCGCCGGCAGCGGCCTTGGCTGCTGCCCTTGCCTGGGTTGGACGGCCTGGAGGTTGTGCAGGCGGGCGATGCCGAGCACTTCGTGGTGGAGGCCCTCGCCCTTGAGGCGCCCGCGGCGGAACAACAATCGCGCAGGACTCCCAGGGCTTCATCTGGGCGAGAACGTGCTCAGCGCGAGCTCGGACCTGCTTGTGCTCGGTTGTGCGCGGCCCGGCGTTCGGTGGGCTCGCCGCCTTGGGCCCGCGGCGCGGGATGAGCAGGCCGGTTCCCTAGTAGCCGCCGTCGGCGGGCGTCGTGGTTTTGCCGATGGTGGCTGCGGTACGACCTGCACGGCGCGGTTCGGCCCGCACGCTGTCGGCCTCCTCACTAGCCTGACGGGATGCATGAGAGTGGACCACCGCTGCTTGGGGACGTCTATCCCCGGCTGGTGTCGTTCGTGGAGGCGGCGCTGATCGCTGAAGGGGAATCCGCCCTGGCCGGGGCCGTCGGGCGGTTGCGCTTTCACGGGTGGTGCGGTTGTCGTCCGACCTGCACCTACCTCCGAACGGCTCCGGCTTCCCGTGCCGACAGCTCATGGCTTCATCTCGACGACGACGATGCGCCTCGCGTCTGGCTTCAGTTCGACCGGGACCACACGTCGTTCGCCGGGATGGAGATCTGCGAGTTCGACCTGGGGCCTGTCCCAGCGCTCGACTCGAACCGCCCTTCCGGGCTGGGGTAACCCCTCGGTGATGTGACCACGATCCGCGCGGAGAATTTTCCGCGGAAAATTCTGGACCGTCCGGGGCCGGTCTTCGAGTTGTGGATCAGTGGGCAGGCGCCCGGTCGGCGGGTCATCCGTGGTGGACCGGGCGCGTCGGCAGGATTGTCTGGACAGGCCTCGGTCGGGCCGCGTTCCGGTGCGCGCGCACGCCTGCAGGCCGGCGCCCCCATTGCTCGCACCGGGTCGGCGCGGCCGGTTCGCCCCGCTCCCCCGCCGGCGTCGGCGCTTCGACCGGCTTTTGAATGGTCCCGATTTTCTGCGGAAAATTCTCCGCGCGGCTTGGGGTCACTCCCCGCGGGCGCTGTGGCTCCCCCGGCGTCCGGATGTCGGTCGGAGGAGGAGCGGGTGCGCTTCGCGCGCGCCTCGAAACTCAGTGAGTCCGGCAGCCGCCAGGACCCATCGAATTTTCCGCGGAAAATCGACGACCCCATGCGGGGAGTGGGCCAGGGCGCCACCGCGGTCGTACCTGTGGTTCTGCCGCATCGCGCCGCCGGGCCGGGCCGGGGCGAGGGTGGGGTGGCGGCGGCAGCGGGTTTGCCGCTGCCTCATGCCCCTGATGCCCACCTCCCCGGAGCCGAGAGGACGGCCCCTGCCGCCAGGGCGCGCGGAGGGATCGCGTCGGACAACGTTGACGCATCGGAAATCTCCGACGTAAATTGGCGGCATGCCTACCGACGTGTTCGGCGTACTGGCGAACCCCGTGCGCCGCAAGCTGCTCGAACACCTGCGGGAGGGGCCGCGCTCCACGGGTGAGCTGGCCGCACTGTTCGAGCTCGGACGGCCGGCGGTCTCCGAGCATCTTGCGGTGCTACGCGGCGCCGGACTTGTCCGCGAGGAACCGCGCGGTCGCCACCGGTACTACCACCTCGAAGCGGCTCGGCTGGCCGAAGTCGGTGAGTGGCTGCACCCGTTTGAGCACTACTGGAACCAGCGCCTGACCGCGCTGGCAGATTTTCTGGATGAGGAGAGCACCCCGTGACCGAGGACACCGAGATCCGCTGCGAGAAGTTCCTGGCCCACCCACCGGCGGCGGTGTGGGCCGCACTGACCGATCCAGCCCTGCACGCCCGCTGGTGGGCCGCAGGCGACATCAAGCCGCTGGTGGGTCACCGGTTCACCCTCGACATGGGCCCCTGGGGTGCCCAGCCGTGCGAGGTGACCGCCGTGGAGCCAGAGCGGCTACTGCGCTACCGCTTCGCCGAAGGATCGCTCGACACGTCGATCACCTGGCGGCTTGAGCCGGAGGGCAAGGGCACCCGCCTCTTCCTGGAGCACGCCGGCTTCGATCTCGATTCACCGATGGGCAGGCAGGCGTACCAGGGCATGGGCGAGGGCTGGCCGCACGTCCTGGACCGACTCGACTCGGTCCTGGCCGACGCCTGATCCCGGCATCCGAAGCACGCTCCCGGCCGGATGTTCGCCCGGACCTCGGGGGCATCCGTCGCAGCAGCGGCCTTCATGGCTCACGGCTCTCGGCGGTCACTCCGGGGCGGTTCGGCCGGCGCCGAGTCCGCTCGGGCCGGGCAGCTCGCCAGGGGCACGAATTTTCCGCGGAAAATTTCCGGGCTTTGATCCCGGGCTGATCCGGCGCACGAGTGGCGGGGTGTCTGGGCTCATGAGCCCTGTCCGCCTCGCGTCGGACGGCCGCCGGACTCCGTGCGTCGGCTGCTCGTCGACGGCGCCCGGCGCCTCGGGCGGACGGGATGTCAGTGGCATCGGGGATGCTCGGTGGTTGATGTCATCGAACCAGGGGAGGGGCCTCCAGATGCCGATCCGAATTGCCAGCCGTCGCCGTACGACGGCGTCACTGATGGCCGCCTTCCCCGGCGCGGAGATCATCGACGTGACCTCCAAGGCGCCGGAGCCGTGGGTGCGGCTGAGCCCCTTCTACCCGCACGGCGGCATCCCGGTTCCCTTCAGCGAGGGGTTGACCAGCCAGTCGGTGGAGGGAATCTGGCAGGCCCTCAAGGTCTTCCAGGACTCCGACGTCGACCCCGCGAGGCTCGCGATCACCACGATGAAGGGGCTGAAGCGGACGGTGAGTCGATACGGCCCCGTCCATGGCCACCGAGCCGGCCTGCACGGCGACCGGCTGCTGCCCTATGAAACGGCTCGCCGCCGGATCTACCTGCCGGCCTACCGGTGGATCCTGGAGCACCGAGTCGCCGACCTGGTCGAGCTGATCAGGAACAAGGAGGACGTCGTCCTCCTCGACTACACCACCAACGGGGATGTCACCGACCCCAGCAGCCCGCTCTCACACGCCGCACTCATCCAGCTGTACGTGGAAGGGCGCTGGCCGAGCGAGGACGATGCCGAGGTTCGTGGCGCCGACGGTGCGTGAAATGGCTTGAGGATTCCGAGGCGGGGGCGGTGCTCATGCGATGTGCAGAGCACCGTGCAGCCGTGGCCGGGATCCGCTGAGCGCGGTCGGCGGCGGCACCGGTCGCGCGTTCGGCGATACTGCCGGGCCGAGGTCGGACCCGATCGGCTCACCGATTTTCCGCAGAAAATTCCGGGGAGGTCTGCGGACGGTTGGAGCCGGGTGCTGGGGGAGTGCCCCCACGGCGACGCCGGCAGCCCGGTACTCCCGTCGCGAGAAGCCGGACTTCCGACGGCCGCGAATTTTCCGCGGAAAATTCTGTGGCGCCTCCGGCACGTGGAGACCAACGGCGACGGCGGGGATGCTCGGCGGCGGGGCAGCGGACTGACTGCGGGGGAGAGGCTCGTGGCGATGTCACGCCGGCTCGGCTGGAGTGAGTCCCGGTCTCTGGACCGACCTGTTCCACCGCTGGCGGGGACCGGGTTCGAGGGCCGCCCAGGGGTCTCCGAATTTTCCGCGGAAAATTCGGAGACCTGGGATGGGTCTGAGGGGGTGCTGCCCGGAGCCGCCCCGGTGGGGCTGCCACCCGGCCGGGCTTCGGCTTCGCAACCGCGCGCTGCGGTGCCGACCGGCGGGCGGCCGATCAGTGGCGACGACAGGACGGTGGTGCGGGCACACGCGGTACGGCTGCGTTGTCGTGGGCCGCAGCACTCACGCGAACGACAGCCACCGGTCGGCGGCCCACTCCCGCCAACCCACCCAGCCGGGCGGCGGGCCGGAGACCTCGACCTCGTGGCCCTCCAGCTCCACCGCGTCGGGCTCCTCAAAAAGCGCCCGCCCGTGCAGGATGTCGGCCTCGGACATCGAGAACGTCTCCTCGGGGGTGGTCGCCCAGCGATGGGCGATACGGGCGCGTTGGGTCTCATCGTCCACAGGCAGGTAGACCATGCGGAAGCACGCACATCAGGAACAGCGTCGTCATCGCCAGACCGTGGCAGGGAAGCCGAACAGCCGGCGACTGCGTTATCCGCCCGCCCGATCACGGGCCGGCCGGCTTCCTCGGCGCCTGCGGTTGGCCGCTGGTCCTTCGGCTCGTCCGCTCGTTGCCTGTCAGGTCACCCCGCCCCACGACCAGAACAATGGCCCCACATGCGGGGCGGCCACCTGTTCCGCCGGACAGGCCCCGGCCGCCGGAGAGGGCGAGCAGGCAGTGTTGACTGATGGTCAGCCGACGAGCAGATCGTCCCGTGGCCGCTCACGGCAGCCCCGGACCAGACCGAGGACCAGGACACCGCTTCATGACTTCGAACCCGGACGCCCTCCGCGCCCGCGCCGCCGCTGTCTTCGACCTCGATGCCAGGTTGCCCGCGCAGGTTTTCCGGGGACTCGCCGACCCTGCGGTGTTCTGTGAGTTCGATCTGCTGCTCACCCCGGTCGCCTGGCCGGCGCTCGCGGCGCTGGCCAGGCTGCACGGCGACCGGCAGGTCGACCTGCTCGTCGTCGAAGCGGACGGCATGGCCGGGCCGGCACTGTCGCTGTCCGTCGAGGCCACCCCGGACGACTACTGGGCGGAGATCGGGTTCGATTCGGATCGGGAAGCCCTGGAGTCGATCACCATCGCGGCGCGCACCGTCGCACTCACCGGTCCGTCCGGCCGCTGGGGTTGTTGGGGCGAACGCGACCCGGAAGTCGCCGTCGTCCGAGGCTTCCCGGACGAGATCGCGCGGCAGGACTGGCACGTCCGGTACGGGCCGTGCGTCGACGCAGCCGGCGCGCTGGCGTCCTGGCTGCCGCTGGTCTTCCGCGGCCGGCCGATCCCCGACGCCTATGCCGCCGAGCTGACGGCCAACTACGGTGCACCGCCGCGGAGCAGCTAGGGCGTTTCTTTCCGATCATCGGATCGTTGGTCTGGTCGTGCCGTTGACTGAGCCCACAAGAAGCGCAACACCGTGGAGCGCTGCATCAACCGTCTGAAGAACTGGCGCGGCCTGGCCACCCGTTACAAGACCGCCACCGTCTTCCAGGCCGCACTCCACATCGCGGGCATCTTCGCCTGGTCCTCCCGCTGATCCAAAAGAAAGGACCCAGGGAGCATCTTGGCGATCATGTGAGCCAGGTGACGGCTTGCTCGGTACTGGTCGGGGGCCTGTCGTCGCGGGTGGCGGTGCCGCGCCGGCGCAGGTAGGCGCGGAAGGCTCGGGAGCTGTGGCCCTTGTCCGCGGTGACGCGCTCGGGTCAGGTGTGTACCGGGCCGGGGTCGGCACACACCTGGACGAGGGCGATCACCGTTTCGGCTTGGGTGCAGTCGTTGCGAGTGCCGGTCAGGCGGACAGCGGGCGCGAACCTCTCACCTCCGTCCGGCGCGGAGCAAGTTGACGCATGCATGAAGACTTTTGGTCCCAAGGTGGGCTTTGGAGCCCGAGAGCGGCCGATGTCGTCCGCGAAGGCGCGTTTTCGCGCCGAACGGTGCTTTGCGGTGGGCGCGTTGAACATAAAAGACGCAGTAAACGCTTGCTAGACATGAAGCATATCCGGACCCTCTCCGCGTCCGTCGGGGCGTGTGCTCCGCTCGGAAGGGCGGAGGGCGGTCGAAGCTCCCGGAGGACCGACGGTTCGCCGAGCTCGGTCGGCCCCGCGTGAGCGACGAGAGCTCCGGCGCCTCCGCTCGCCGGAGGCCGCAGAAACTCCGCCGCACGAATGTGCGCTCAGTCAGCACAATGGGGCCGAACCGCGAGAGTGGACGAGAGGACCCGGACACCCATGCTGAACCCGCTCGCTGCGCCGGACGCAGTGGAAGCCGCAGCGGAACCCCTGCTGGACCTGCTCCAGGACTGCGACCACGAGCCGTTCATCGAAATGCTTCACGTGGTCCCCGTGACCGGGACGGCATCCGGTCATGACCGGATGCAGAGTCTCGCTCAGGCCGTCTTCGACGCCGGGGGCTGGGGCAGCGGATACCAGGTGCCGGCACCGATACGCCCGTTCACATCACCCGGGGCCTGGCGGGACATTCTCCGTCGACAGGTGACCGAGGGGTTCATGCAGCCCGCCCGGAGGTGGCCGGCAGTCAACCTGCGCACGCCCGATGAGATCCGGCGGGCCGGCGAACTCGCCGATGGCGTCGCCGACCTCATCGAGGCACACCTGGGTCCCGCCCGAAGCTCCGGTGATGTCGGAGGCCCGCACTCGCACTACATCTGGTGGCGCAACCTGCTGTTGGTCAGCGACGGGTGGGCCACGATCCTGCATCTCGCACTCAGCGACTGACCCGACCGCCTCTCCGTCGGCGGCAACCCGCCGGCTTCCTGGGGTCGCGTCCGGACGCGCGGGGTGAGGTGTTCGAATACCGCAGCCCTCCCGGCCCCCTTGCGGGCCGGACGTGCTTGCCCGGCCCCCGGCCCCCTGGGATGGGCGACCGAAGGGCCTCTGAGGGGCTCTCAGGGGCTTTGGAGGGCTCTGGGGGCTCTGGGAGAAAGGGGCTGCTTCGGGGGAGAGGCTCGGCGCTTACTGGAGGCCCACGGCATCACCGGTGAGCCCGCCCAGCGGGTCCGGACCGCGATCGCCCTGCACACCACCCCGGAGATCCCGCTGCACATGCGCCCGAGATCGCGCTGGTCACCCGGGGTGTGGAACTGGACGTCCTGGGCATCGGCTACCACGCCGTCACGGACGGGCAGCGCGCCGCCGTGATCGCCGCCCACCCCCGCCCCGACTTCAAGAACCGCATCCTCGCGGCGTTCACCGACGGCATCAAGGACCGCCCGGACAGCACCTTCGGCACCGTCAAGGCGGACGTCCTCGCCCACTTCGTCCCCGGCTTCGAGCGCGGCGACTTCGTCGAGGTCATCCAGGGCTCCGCCTGGCCGGAGTGACACCAGTCGCTGCCCGGGCGCCGGGAGGTGTGAGCCGGATCACTGTTGAGGTTGACCCTGGGGCGGGGTGGAGGCTCGGGGCAGCGGCCCGGCGGGGAGTCGGGCACCACGGCTGTGAAGGAGCGACATGTCCACCACCTCGTCCGAGCAGGGGCAGGACCGTCCGGAGTTGCGGGAGGCGATCGAGGAGATCGTCCGGTCCGGCATCCTCGGGGTGCAGTTGCGGGTGAACGACGAGCGGGGCGAGTGGGTCGGCAGTGCCGGGGTGCGGGAGCCGGACGGGGGCGCGCAGGCGTCGGCGGACGGGCACTTCCGGATCGGCAGTGTCACCAAGAGCTTCGTGGCGACCGTCGTGCTGATGCTGGTCGCGGAGGGCAGGGTCGGCCTGGACGCGCCGGTCGACGGCTACCTGCCCGCGTTCGGGCTGGACCGTCGGATCACGGTGCGGATGCTGCTGCAGCACACCAGCGGGGTCTTCAGCCACACCGGCGAGCTCAGCGAGGACGGGACGGTCGTGCCGGGCGTGCCGTGGCGGGGCAGGGAGTGGGTGGACGGCCGGTTCCGCACCTACCGGCCCGAGGAGCTGGTGCGGTTGTCGCTGTCCAGGCCGGCCCGGTTCGCGCCGGGGACGGGCTGGAGCTACTCCAACACCAACTACGTGCTGGCGCGGCTGGTGATCGAGGCGGTCACCGGGCGGTCGTTCGCGGAGGAGCTGCGGCGGCTGGTCGTGGGCCCGCTGGGGCTGACCGGCACCGTGGCGCCGGGCAGCTCGCCGGAGGTGCCCGAGCCCCACAACCACGGCTACTACCGCTACGAGGACGCCGGGCGGGAGCGGACGGTGGACATCACCCGGCACGACCCGTCCTGGGTCGGGGCCGGCGGGGACATGATCTCGACCACCCGGGACCTGCACACGTACGTCTCCGCGCTGATGGGCGGCCGGCTCCTGCGGGCCGACCTGCTGGCCGAGATGCGCACCCCGGAGCCGACGATCGGCTACGGCCTGGGGCTGTTCACGCAGGACATGGGCCCGGGCGTCGGCACCGTCCACCACCACAACGGCGCCACCATCGGCTCTGCGGCGCTGATGTACGCCAGCCCCGACGGCCGCACGACCCTGACTGCCGGGCTGAACTACGTGGACGACGCCGACATGTCCCTCGCCCCGGCGTTCCGGGACGCCCAACAGCGGCTCGTCGGCGAGGTGTTCCGCGGCGGGCAGGCCGACCCGGCACGGCCGACGGGCTGAACTCCCGTACGGGGTACGGATGTCCGTACGGGGCACGGATGCCCGTACGCTTGCCCGTACGCTTCGAGGGGAGCGTTCCGCCCTCGCGCTCGGCCCTTCGGCCGCGCGCCGCCGAGGCCCCGACCGTCGCAGGCGAACCGGGGCCGCGCCGCGCAGGGCCGGCGCGGCCCCTCCACCACGAACCCGAGGCAGGTCGAGCAGATGGTGAACGGCGTCACGATCGGACAGGCGGCGGCCTTCGTCGGCGTCACGGTGAAGACACTGCGGCACTACCACCAGAACGGGCTGGTCGCCGAACCGCCCCGGGACACCTCCGGCTACCGGCGGTACGGGTCGGCCGAGTTGCTGCGGCTGGTACAGGTCCGCACGCTGGCGGCCGCCGGGGTGCCGCTGGCCGAGATCGGGCCCCTGCTCGACGCGGACGGCGACACCGGGGAGTTCGCCGCCGCCCTCGCCGACGTCGGGCGGCGGCTGACCGAGCGGATCGAGGAGCTGAGCGCGCGCCGCGACACGCTGTACCGGCTCGCCGAGGGCGACCGGGCCCTGCTGCCCGAACGCGCCTGCGCGCTGCTGGACCGGATGCCCGGCCTCGGCTTCGGCCTCGACTACGTGGACGCGCAGCGCGAGGCCCTGGTCCTGGCCCGGGCGATGGTGCCGGAGGGCTTCGACGGCTTCCTGTCCCGGCTCGAACACTGCCTCGACGACCCCGGGTACGTGGAACTGGTCAAACGCGGTTGCGAGGCCGAGGGCTGGGAGCCGGACGACCCCAGGATCGAGGAACTCGCCACCGCCATGGCCGACCACTACCTCGCCAACCCGGCACTGCTGGGCGACCCGGCCGACCGGCGGGCCTGGCGCGGGGCCGGCGCCCAGTACCGGCTGATCAACGACCACCGCGGCGACCAGGCACCCGTATCGGCCCGGCTGACCGCCCTCACCGAGGCCCGGCTCCGCGCGGCTGGCGTACCTGCTTTCCACCGGTGACGACGGGGGGACGCCCTCCTGCGGAGGGGGCGTCAGCCGTTCCGGTCGTGGGTGGAGGCGGAGCCGCAGGGTGCCTGCCAGGGGGAAGGTGCGGGGTGGACTAGTCTTTGGAGTCAGCTGCAGAGGCATGGGCGTGGAGGTCTGGGTGTGTTCGTGACGACCGGGCAGGCCGGGTCGGCGCTGGGGTGTTCCATTCCGACGGTGAAGAAGCTGATGGCCACCGGTGTGGTCCCCGGCGTGCGTGGAACGGGGCGGCAGGTGTTCCCGCTGGCCGCGCTGCAGGCCCTGCAGGACCGGCCGGTCGCGGACCTCGGCGGGCTCGGTACGGCCGAGGTGGCCGTGCTGCGGTCGGACGCGCTCAGGAGGGTGGACGAGCCGGGCCGGGAGTGGGTCGGCTTCGGGACGGCGCTGGACGACGCACAGCTGCTGGCCTCGCTGTCCGGCTGGTGGCGGTGCGATCCGGCCCGGGTCGCAGCCGGTGGGGTGCTGGCGGTGACGGTGACCGGGTTCGTCGTGGCGGTGCTGACCGGCCTGACGCCGTGGGAGTCCGACGGCGCCGCCGGCACCGCGGCCCGCTTCCGGTTCCCGGCGGCCCGTCTGGCGGGCCGCCTGACCGACCTCACCGCCCCGGCCAACGCCGTCGGCCCCGCCGACCCGCAGGACGTCCGCCTGGCCGATCTGCTGCTGGGCACCCGCCTGCGGTCGGTGTCCGGTGGCCCGATCGCCTACGTTCCCACCGCTTCGGTCGCTGCTTCGGTCGCTGCCGCAGTCGTCGCCGCGGAAGGGGAGTGACCCGCTGATGGACCGCAAGACGTACACCGCCGAGCTCGCCGGGCTGCGGGAGCTGCGGGCGGAGATCACCGCCGCGGAGAAGGCGGTCGCGGCTGCCCGGAAGGCACTGGACAAGCTCGCCGCCCAGCGCGCGCGCCGGGTCACCGGGCTCGCGGGGTTCGAGGGTGCGAAGGCCGACGCCATCGCCAAGGCCGCCGGCCTGACGCTCGGCGACGTGGTGCGGCTCGCCCCGGTGCTGGACCCGACCCCGTCCGCCGTCCGCGCCGTCCCGGAGCCCGTCCGCGCCGCCCCGGAGCCCGAGCAGGCCGCCGTCGTGGCCGAGCCGCAGCCGGATCAGCAGCCGCAACCGGAGCAACAGCCGCAACCGGAGCCGGATCAGCAGCCGCAGCCGGAAGCAGAGCCCGCGGTGGCCCCGGCGCTGACCCGCCCGGCGGCCCTCGCTGCCGAGCCCCCCGCCGCCACGAGCCCCGCCGCTACCGCACCCGCTACGGCGCCCGCTACCGCACCCGCCACACCACCCGCCACACCACCCGCCCCCACCTCCGCAACTACGTCGGGAGAATCCGCAGCCTCGGTCGCTCCGGTCGCTGCCGTCCCGCACTCGGTGCCCGACGTCGGGCCGCGCGAGCTGCCCACCGTCCCCGAAGGCCCCGCGGGGGCCCGGTTCGAGGCCGTGACCACCGGGCTGCTGTCCAAGCGACCGAACTTCGTCCAGCAGGCCCGCGCCACGGTGTTCCTGGACGCCGCCACCGGCGACCTCGCGGTGCGCGACCGGGTCGTGCGCCTCGACCTCGGCGCCCGTACGCCCGGTGAGATCCTGGACGCCGTCCTGGCCGCCGCCCCCGGCACCGAGCGCGTCTACATCACCGCCGGCGCCCCCTGGCACGACGGCGCCGAGCGGTACAGCACGCTGAAGGACGCCGTCGCCGCCTGGCTGAACACCCCCTCCGAGCGCTGGACCACTGCCGTCGGCGCCGGCCGCGACCGGCTCGCCGGGCACTTCGTGCACCAGCGCCAGCCCGTCGGCCGGTACGCCCCCGCCGCCGCGCCCGACGGCGACAGCACCGAGATCCGCTCGGTGGGGGAGTGGTTCGACCCCGACGGCGCCGACGTGGTGACGGTGCGCGAGGCGTTCAAGCTGCTGTGGCAGGCGCTGCGCCGGCACTGGGACGACGTCGTCCTGATGGGCTCGCCGAGCCAGACCGGACGGGACCTGTGGTCGCGCACCGTCCCGGTCAAGGGCCGGTTCGCCGGCGGCTACCCGGTGCTGTCCGAGGAGCTGCGCGGCCTGCTGCACGCGACCGCCGGCCAGGGCCGCACCGAGCTGATCCTGCCGCCGCGCGTCCCGGCCGAGCTGCCCGCGCTCGTCGAGTACGACCGCACCTTCGCCTACGCCAGGCACCTGTGGAAGTCCCCGGTCGGCACCCCGCAGCGGATCACCGCGCGGGCCTTCGCCACGATGACCGAGGCCGAGCAGACCAAGGCCCTGATGTCCTGCTCGCACTGGAACGTCCGCGTCACCGTCCCGGCCGGGTGGGAGCACGTCGGCCTGCTACCCGCCCCCGTCACCGGCGACCGCGCCTGGGTCTACCCGTCGGAGCCGGGTGCCACCTTCACGACCTGGGCGGGCGGGGCGGAGGTCCACCTCGCGCTCGCCAACCACCTCGGGCCGTGGCGGATCGAGGTCCTGGGCGGCCTGGTGTGGGAGGACGGCAAGCCGCTGGACGACTGGGGCAAGCGGCTGAAGGCCGCCTGGGCGGACCTGACCGGCCTGTCGAGGGCGCACGCCGACGAGCGGCAGCGCACCGCGGCCTACCTCGCCTCCCGCGCCGTCCGCGCCGTCCTGCTGTTCGGCCTCGGCGGCTTCGCGCAGCGCCCCCGCCTGGTGTCCGGCACCACACCGGTCGGCGAGACGCTGCCCGCCGGGGTGGAGATCCTCGGCCAGGACGGCGCCGTGGTGACGTGGCAGCGGCAGGCCGGGTTCTCCCGGGACCCGTACGCCCACCCCGAGTGGGCCGCCTTCGTGTGGTCGGGGGCGCGGGCCGCCCTGCTGGACATGAAGTACCGGCAGGGCAAGGAGGTCGTCGGCGTCGCCGGCGCCCTGCATGCCAGGCCCGGCACGGTCGTGTACTTCGGCACCGACGGCATCGCGCTGACGGAGCGCCAGCCGTGGCCGTACCGGGGCGAGCCCGGCGACTACCTGCTCAAGGGCCACCTGAGCGGCCCCGTCCCGCACCCGACCGGCCAGGAGCAGTACCTCCGGCTGCGCGCCCGGGGCCGCGCCGAACTCGCCGCCGCCCGCGCCGCCGAACCCGCCGCCCGTGCCGCCGAACCCGCCGCCGGAGGTGACCGGTGAGCCCGGCCGACCCGCAGCACCCCAACGAGGCCGCCCGCCTGACCCAGGAGCTCGTCGACCAGGGGTTCACCAAACGGCAGGTCGCCAGGATGCTCGGCCGCGACGCCTCGCTGGTGTCGCAGTTCTTCACCAAGGGCAAGGGCGCGGCGTTCGTCGACGCCCTGCGCCAGGTCGTACGGGCGGTGCGCGGGGGCGAGCGCGACACCGACGCGCTCACCGGGATCGCGCAGGAGAACGTCGAGCGCCGCCGCACCAGGACCGGGCAGCGGGCCCGCGTCCGGGGCAAGGACGTGGTCGGCGAGGAGGGCGGGTCGATGGCCGGCCGCGCCGGGCGGCAGGCCATCCGCTCCGGAGCATCCCACCTCGCCCCCGTCGTCCACGCCACCGGCCGGGCCGGCGGCCGCCTCGCCTTCACCGTACGGATGCGCGCCGACCAGTTCACCATGTCGGCCGGCTCGACCGAGGACTCGGCGGGCCTGCGCCGGGGGTTCGTCCCCCGCGCCGACGGCACCGAGGAACGCACGTACGGTTCCGCGAGCACCGGCGGCTTCGACGCCGCCGAGTGGTCCCGGCGGGTCGCCGCCCACCACGGGGACGTCACCGAGGCGATGCGGGCCTGGCTGGTCGAAACCGGCCGCGCCGTCGAGGACGCCGAGATCGGCTACCTGGAGGTCCGCGCCTGGGTGCCCGCGTAGCAGCCCGCCCGACCACAGCCGGGCTGCTACGCGAGCCCCCGTACCGGGCCCGGATCCTGGCCTGGATCCTGGCCGACCGGGGGCAGCACGAGGAGGCCGCCGCGTTGCGCGTACGGGCGGCGACGGCCGAGCGCATGCTCCGAGGTCGCACGAGCGGCGGCGAGCCGGCTCCGGCCCCGACGGAGTGGCGGCACCGGCGGAGCCGTTGTCCGCCCCTATCGTTGCCGCACCGACCGCCGACGCGGCGGTACGCGGTGGCCTCGGCTGCGTGGGCGTTCCCCGGTCCGCCCGCGTCGGGCCCCCGCCCCACCGGGCGGTCGTCGATCCCGTCGTGACGGATTTGTCCGGATGGGTGAACGGCCATGGGAGGAAAGGCCGTTCACGGCAGCCCCGCACTGTCGACCAACGGTGCGGACGAACGTCTGCGTGAACAGGAGCGTGAAGCACGGTGCTGGTGTTCCCGATCCGTGACTACCTGACCGAGCCCGGCGAACTCGTCGAGTTCCGGGCGTCCGCACCGGCGTCGGCGCTGGCGGGCGGCGGCGGGCCCGCCCATCCCGTCGGCGCCTGCGACGTCCAGGCCACCCATGTGCGGCGCTACCTCACGGCACCCGAAGAAGGGCACGGCTGGCTGGCGACCTTCTTCGACCTGCCGGGGCAGGTGGACGTCGGCGCGCTCGCCCGGGCCTGGCAGGCGTGGCTGCGCCGGCACGACGCGCTGCGGACCTGGTTCACCGCCGACGGCGCCGGCCTGACGCGCCGTCTGCTGCCCCCGCAGGCGGTGACGGTGCACCCGGTCGGCCTCGGCGTCCGCGCGAGCGGGGAAGCCGTCCGGACGTGGATGCATGAACGGTTCGCCGAGGCGATCAACCCGGTGACGTGGCCCGGCTTCGTGGCCGGCGCCGTGCTGCGCGACGAGAAGTCCACGCTGTTCTTCGCCGTCGACCACGCCCACACCGACGGCTGCTCGCTGGCACGGGTGTTCTCCGAGATCCGCGCCCTCTACACCGCCGAGACCGGTGGGGCGCCCGCCAGGCTGCCCGAGACCGGCAGCCACCTCGACTACTGCGTGGCCGAGGCCCGGCGCAACGCCGCGCTCGACCCGGCCCACCCCGTGGCCGCCCGGTGGGTCGACTTCCTGGGCCGGGGGCTGCCCGCCTCCTTCGCCCTGCCCCTGGGCGTCGACCCCGGAGGCAGGCACCCGTCCGTGTACGAAACCGTCGACCTGTTCGACCTCCCGCAGGCGGAGGCCTTCGCCCGGGCCTGCCGCCGCGGGGGAAGCAGCTTCGCCGCCGGGGCCGTCGGCGCGCTCGCCCTCGCCGAGCACGAACTCGCCGGCACCTCGCACTACCGGCGGCTGATGGTCGCCCACACGCGCGGCGAGCGCCGCTGGCACGCGGCGCAGGGCTGGTTCGTCAACCTGGTGCCCGTGGAGTTCCCGGTCCCGCGGGGCCGGTCCTTCGCCGCCACCGCCACGGCCGCCCACGACGCGCTCGGCCGCGCCCACGCCATGGCCGAGGTGTCACCCGCCCGCGTGCTCGAACTGCACCCGGCCGCGGCCCTCGCCCTCGGGAACACGGTGCCGCCGGTGCTCTCCTACGTCGACCTGCGGCACACCCCCGGCTCCCGGGACTGGACCGCCGCCCGGTTCGGCGTCCTCGGCTCCGGGGCGCCGGTCAGCGGTGTGTCCGTCTGGCTGTGGCGGCTGTGGCAGGGGCTGCGCCTGACCGTCGCCTACCCCGACAACCCGGTCGCGCGGGACAGCGTCCACCGCTACGTCCGGCACCTGCGCCGGATCCTGGACGCCGCCGTCGGCGAGCCGCAGGGCGCTGCCGCGTACGGGCCGCAGGGCACCGTGGAGCACGGGCCGCAGGACACCCCCGCGTACGGGCCGCAGGACACGCCGCCACCGGCCGTGGGCGTTCCCCGGGCGGCCGCGATGGAGCCGGCCCCGGTCGGCGGGGTGTGAGCGTGCACGTCCTCACGGTCGACGACTACCGGCCGCCCCCGGGCCGGCTGGTCGTCCTGGCGCCGACGGCCGCGACGGTCGCCGCGGCGGCGGGTGCCCGGGCGGCCGGCGAACCGCCGGGCGCCAACGAGCGGTTCCACCTCGCCTCCGCGCTGCACCGCCCACAGGCCCGCAACTGGCTCGCGTGCGCCTTCGACCTGCCGTTCCGGGCCGACCCCGCCGTGCTGGCCGCCGGCTTCACCCGCTTCGCCCGCCGCCACCCGACCCTGCGCAGCGGACTGCGGACGGGCCCCGACGACCGGGTGGAACGGTTCGCCGTCCCCGCGGACTCCCTCGCCTTCACCGTCGCCGAGGTGGGCGCCGGCGAGGAGCAGGACCACCTGGACCACCACGGCGTACGGGAGCGGCTCACCGCGCTCCTCGACCGGGCCTGCCGCCCGCTGGCCTGGCCCTCGTACGCCTGCGCGGCCGTCCTGCGCGAGGCGAGCACGACCGTCGTGTGCGGGTTCGACCACTGCCATGCCGACGCCCACTCCCTGGCGATCGCCGCCGAGGAGCTCACCGAGATCCTCCGCGCGCTGACCCGGGGCCGCACGCCCCGCCTCGCCCCGACCGCCGGACAGGCGGGCGGCCACCGCACCGTCCACCCGCCGGAGCCCGGCGGCCCCGCCCGCGCCCCCACCCGCGCCCGCGCGCTGGACGTCTGGGAGCAGTTCCTCGCCGAGGGCGACGGCGCCCTGCCGAGCTTCCCGCTGCCGCTCGGAACGGACCCCGGCGGGAGCGCGCCGCCCCAGCGCAGCGACCACCGCCGCCTCCTGGACGCAGCCGGGACGGCGGCGCTCGAACACCGCTGCCGGCAGGCCGACGGCACCCTGTTCACCGGCCTGCTCGCCGCCACCGCGCTGGCGGTCCGCGCCGCGGGCGCGCCCGCGCCCCTACGGCTGCTGGTGCCCCTGCACACCCGCCACCGACCGCAGACGGCCCGCTCGATCGGCTGGTTCACCACCGTCGCGCCGCTGACCCTCGACCTCGCCGGCGCCGGCACCCTCACCGCCGCGCTCCCCGCCGCCCGGGCGGCGTTCCGCCGCTCCCGGGAGACGGCCGGGCTGCCGCTGGGCGAGACGGTCGCCGCGCTCGGCGACCGGCTGCGACCCACCGGCGGGGACGTCTTCATGCTCTCCCACCTCGACTACCGCACGGTCAGCACGACAGGCGAGCCCCCGCGGGCGCGCAACCCGCACCACCTCAGCCGCGCCAGCGTCACCGACACCGTCCAGCTCTGGTTCTCCCGCACCCGCGACGGCCTGTTCCTGCGCACGCGCCACCCCGACACCGGCACCGCCGGCCGCACCGTCGCCCGCTTCCTCGACGGCATCCACCGCCACCTCACCGGCGCCGCCACCGGACTGCCGGTCCCCGGCCCGCTGCTCCCCGGCCCGCTGCTCCCCGGCCCGCTGCTCCCCGGTCCGCTGCTCCCCGGGCTGCCGCTCCCGGCGGGCGGCCCCGACGGCGGCGGATCGGACGCGTAGGGCCGTCTTCGAACCCCCGCCTGCGGGGACGCTCCCCGACGCGCCGTCCCCGCCCCCGCCGCCCTGCGGGCGGACGACGGGGGTCCGAGGGCGGGCCCTAGGATCGTCGGTATGGGACTTCGACCCGTTCTGGTGAACATCAAGGCCGTTGACGACACCGCCGTCGGCCGGTTCTGGGCGGAGGCGCTCGGCTGGAGCGTCTCCAGCGCGCAGCCCGGCGAGACCAACGTCGGCCGCGTCGGCATCGACTGGCGGGACCCGGAGCGGATCTGCGTCGACGTGGTCGCCGTCCCGGAGCCCAGGACGGCGGTGAAGAACCGGGTGCACCTCGACCTCGCCAGCACGTCCGCGGCCCACCAGGCGGAGCTGGTCGCCCGGCTGCGGGCGCTCGGGGCGACGCCCGTCGACGTGGGCCAGGGCGAGGTGCCGTGGACGGTGCTCGCCGATCCGGAGGGCAACGAGTTCTGCGTGCTGGAGCCCCGCGAGGTGTACCGGGACACCGGGCCGATCGCCGCGGTGGTGGTCGACTGCGCGGATCCGCGGGCCATGGCGCGGTTCTGGGGCGAGGCGCTGGAGTGGACCCTGCACGAGGTGACCGACGACAGTGCGGTGTTCCGCTCTGCCAAGGGGGTCGGCCCGTACCTGGAGTTCATCCGCACGCCCGACGTGAAGACCGTGCCGGACCGCGTCCACGTCGACCTGCTGCGCTACCCCGCCGACGATCACGAGGCGGAGTCGGCCCGGCTGCGGGCGCTCGGCGCCGACGACCTCGACATCGGCCAGGGCGACGTCCCGTGGCGGTGCCTGACCGATCCGGAGGGCCACGAGTTCTGCATCCTCGCCCGGTCGTCGTCGTCCTGAGGGATCCGCCCGGGCCGTCACAGAGCAACATCAGAGGAACAGGAGAGACCCGCGCCGTGGACACGCTGACGACCGCCGCCGCCACCGGGACCACCGTCCCGGGGCAGGCGCCCGGTGCCCCGGCGGTGAACCCGGTGCCCCTGCACTGGTTCCAGAAGGAGGCCACCTCCGCCGCCGTGAGGGCCGTGAAGGCGGGCGGCCGCGCGACGGTGGTGGCCGCGACCGGCTCCGGCAAGACGCTGATCGCGGCCGCGTGCGCGCGTCGACTGGCGGCCCGGGGGCGGGTGTTGGTGCTGGTGCCGACGATCGAGCTGCTGGAGCAGACGGCCGAGGCGTGGTCGCTGCGGGGCGGACGGCGCGGACTGGCGGTGGCGGCCTGCTCGCGGGAGGAGGCACTGGAGAGCGCGGAGGCGGGCGGCCGGGTCAGGGCCGAGGTGTCCACGCAGGCCGCGCGGATCGCGGACCTCGTCGCCTCGGCGGGCCCGGGGGAGCCGGTCACCGTGTACGCGACGTACGCCTCGCTGGAGCGGATCGTCCAGGCCCACCGGCAGTTCGGACTCGGGGCCTGGGACCTGGTGGTCGTCGACGAGGCGCACCGTACGGCCGGCTCCGAGGGCAAGGCGTGGGCGGCCGTCCACGACGACGAGCAGGTCCCCGTCGTCCGCCGGCTGTACTGCACCGCCACGCCGCGGATCGCCGACGACCGCACGGCGACGGCGGGCCTGGACGACGTCACCGGCGAGACCCTGCCCGCGCTCTGCTCGATGGACGACGAGCGGATCTACGGCCCGACCGTCTACACCTGGACCCTCGGGCAGGGCATCGAGCACGGCTTCCTCGCCGACTACCGGGTGCTGGTGCCGGTGGTCACGGACGAGGACCTGCGCGACCTGCTCAACCTGCCCGCCGTCGCCGACCTGCGCTCGCAGCGCACCAACGAGGAACTGCTGCGCCTGGCCCTGCAGATCGCGGTGCTTCGCGCGGTCGCGGACCTCCAGCTGCGCCGCGTGATCACCTTCCACTCCCGGGTGGCCGCGGCCCGCGAGTTCGCCGGCACCCTGGCGGGGGCGGCCGAGCTGCTCGGCGACGCGGACCGGCCGGAGCGGATCTGGGCGAAGGCGGTGGCCGGCACCGACCGGCTGCGGGAACGCCGGGCCGCGTTCGAGGAGTTCAAGGCGCACACCGGCGAACGGCTCGGCGAGGAGGGCGAGGAGTGCGGCATCCTCGCGAACTCCCGGCTGCTGTCGGAGGGCATCGACATCGCCGCGGTGGACGCGGTCTGCTTCGCCGACCCGAAGTCGAGCGTCATCGACATCGTGCAGGCGGTGGGCCGGGCGCTGCGCCAGTCCTACCGCCAGGGCAAGGTGTCGTGGGTGGTCATCCCGGTCTACCTGCCGACACCGGCGTCCGGAGACGACACGGCGGCCGCGGACCCGGCCGAGGTCCGCGACGCGGGGGAGGCGGTGAAGGCGGAGGCCGACGCCGAGATCGAGGCGAGTTCCTTCCGGACGATCTGGCGGGTCCTGCGGGCGCTGGCCGCGCACGACGCCCGGGTGGTGGGCCGGATCACCGAGCTGCGCGCCCACCGCGCCCAGCCGCAGCACACCGCAGCCGCAGCCGCAGCCGCAGCCGCCGCCACCGGCCCCGAGGGGGCCGTCGAGGGGGAGGCCGCTGAGCGGGCCGGCGTTGAGAGGGACGGCGTTGAGAGGGAGGGCGTTGAGAGGGAGGGCGTTGAGATGGAGGCCGTCGGGGCGGAGGCCGCCGCGGCGGAGCAGCGGCCCGTACCGCCGCCGCAGTCGCCGGTCGAGTGGCTGCGGATCGACGCCCGGCGCCACGCCGACACGATCCTGCGGGCCGTGAAGCTCCGGGTGTTCAACCCGCGGGCCGCCGAGTGGCAGCGCATGTACGCGGTGGCGGCGGTGTTCCACCTGGAGCACGGCCACCTCGACCCCACCGACCGGACCGCCCACGGGGGGCTGGTCTCCTGGCTCGCCCGGCAGCGCCACCTGCGCGGCCAGGGCCTGCTCGACCCCGCCCGGGTGTCCGAACTCGACGCGCTCGGCATGATCTGGTCGAAGCACGCGGGCGCCTGGGAACGCGGCTACGCGTACGCGAGGGCCTTCCAGCACCGGCACGGCCACCTGGCGATCCCGGCGACCGCCAAGCTGGACGGCTACGCGGTGGGCGCGTGGATGCGCCGCCAGCGCCGGGCCGAGAACCTGGCCGGGGAGCTGGGGGCGAAGCTCGACGCGCTGGACGGGCTGTGGCGGCTGGAGCCGGACTGGAACCGCTCGTACCGGCGCCTGCTCGTCTACCTGGAGGGCGGCGGCACCCTCACCGGGCCCGTCAACCGCACCGGCGGCCCCGCCGATCCGGCGTTCCGCCCCGGCACCTGGCTGCGCAAGCAGGACAGGGCCCGGACGGAGGGCAGGCTGACCGCCCGGCAGTCCGCGCTGCTGGACGCCCTCCCGCACGGCGCGCTCCCGCAGGGCGCTCTTCGGCACGGCGCGCTCCCGCACGGCGCCCTTCAGGGGGACGTCGGCGGCTCCGTGGGCGGCTGACCGGTCGTCGGCCGGTCAGCCAGCAGGGCCAACAGGCTGCGGCGGGCGGTGTCGACGTGTTCGGCGGCCAGCCGGTCGAGCTCCTGCTCGTCACCGCCCGCCCGCAGCAGCCGGGCGAGTTCGCGGTGCTCGTCGACGACCAGTGCGCGGTACCCGCCCTGGGCGAGCGAGACCCGCTGCAGCTGGAAGAGGAACACCTGGGACCGCACGGCCTGCCAGGCCGCGGTGAGGCGGCCGTTCCCGGCGGCCTCGTAGATCCGGTCGTGGAAGGCCATGTCGAGGGCGAGCAGCCGCGGGACCCCGGCGCCGGCGGCCAGTTCGGCGGCCATCTCGTCGACGAGCCGGTCGAGTCGGTCGAGCTGGGCCGGCGTCGCGCGGCGCATCGCGGTGACGGCGGCCAGCCGGTCGAGCGCGGCGCGGACGCGGTAGACCTCCTCGACGTCGACGGTGGTCGCCGCGACGACGGTGGTCGGCCGGTGCCAGCCGGTGCGGATCAGCCCCTCGCGCTGCAGCTGCGCGAGCCCTTCGCGCACGGCCCCGCGGCTCACGCCAAGCGTTTCGGCGAGCTCGACCTCGCGCAGCGGGGAGCCGGGCGGGTAGTGCCCGTCGAGGATCGCGTCGCGGACCCGGTCGGCGACCTCGTCGGCGAGCCCGCGCCGGACCGCCTTCCGCAGGGGTTCATCGTTCATGTCCGAATGTTGACATTGGATGGGTGCTGGGATCAAGGTGGGGAACCATGACTCGTCCCGCCTTTCATCTCGCCATCCCCGTCGACGACTTGGCCCGCGCCCGCGCGTTCTACGGCAGCGTGCTCGGCCTCCCCGAGGGCCGCTCGACCGACGGCTGGGTCGACTGGGACCTCCACGGCCACCAGCTGGTGACGCACCTCGTCGCCGGCTCCCGCACCGAGGCCGGCAGCTCCCGCCCCGAGCCCACCGGGCACGGCACCGTGGACGGCCGCCCCGTCCCCGTACCGCACTTCGGGCTGGTGCTGGACGTCGACGCCTTCCAGGTCCTCGCCCGGCGACTGACCGACGCCGGAACCGCGTTCGTCGTCGAGCCGTCCCTGCGCTTCGCCGGGCAGCCCGCCGAGCAGTGGACGATGTTCCTGCTCGACCCGGCCGGGAACGCCCTGGAGTTCAAGGCGTTCCGCGACGAGACCCGGATGTTCGCCCGATGAGGGGCGTCCTGGTGACCGGCGCCTCCCGGGGCATCGGCCGAGCGGTGGCGCAGGCGTTCGCCGCCCGGGGCGACCGCGTCGCCGTGCACTACGCGACGGACCGGCCCCAGGCCGAGCAGACCCTGGCCGCGCTGCCCGGCGAGGGGCACGTCCTGGTCGACGGCGACCTCGGCGACCCGTCCGCGGCCGAGCGCATCGCCGAGCACGCGGAAGCGGCGCTCGGCGGGGTCGACGTCCTGGTCAACAACGCCGCCGTGGCCACCTCGGCGGCGAACGCCCACCCGGTGGCCGAGGTGTCGTACGAGGACTGGCAGCGCGTCTGGCGGCGGATGGTCGACGTCAACCTGCTCGGCGCCGCGAACCTCGGCTACTGCGTGGCCCGCCACATGATCGCCCGCGGCGCACCCGGCCGGATCGTGCACATCGGCTCGCGGGGAGCCTTCCGCGGCGAGCCGGACCACCCCGCGTACGGCGCGAGCAAGGCCGCGCTGCACGCCCTCGGCCAGTCCCTGGCCGTCGCCCTGGCCCCGCACGGCATCTCGGTGACCTCGGTCGCCCCCGGGTTCACCGCCACCGACCGGGTCGCCGACCGCCTGGCCGGCCCGTCCGGGCAGGCCCTGCGCGCCCAGAGCCCGTTCGGCCGGGTCGGCACCCCGGAGGAGGTCGCCGCGGCCGTGCTCTACCTGGCCTCGCCCGAGGCCACCTGGGCCTCCGGCACCATCCTCGACCTCAACGGGGCGTCCCACCTCCGCCTGTGAAACGCCGGCGGGCCGGTGCGTCGCAGGGCCGCTGGAGGCCTGGTGGGGGTTGGTGCAGGGCCGGTGCGGGGTCGGTGTCGCCGAGCCGCCGGCGGGCCGGTGCGGGGCCGCTGTGGGGTCGGTGCGGGGCCGTCGGCGAGCTGCCCGGCCCCCGTTCCGGCACCATCGGGCGCCGTCCGCGTGCGGCATCGCCGCAGGCGCTGCGAAGCCGGTGACACCACTGCGCCGGCCGATGCCACCGCGAAGACGTCCCTCCTGGCCGCGTCGGCCGTTATACCGGACGGCGCCTGACGGCGGCCGGCTCCCGTGCCGCCGATCGTGCCGCCGCGGGACCCCGGTCCGGGCGGTGGCACGGGCGCCCGCCGCATACCGAACTGCCGGGGAGGAAAGACCAGTTGTCCCACAGCCCCGCGCGCGTCGCCGCGCAGACCACCACCGCGCTCGCCCTGCTCACCTGCCTCCTGATGGTCCGTCAGGAAGACCCGGCGGCGCCGCGGACACATGCACCACCACCCGCCACGACCGTCGGCCCCCAGCAGCCCGCCGGCCACGGCGGAGCCCTGCTGCGCGAACCGGACGACCGGACCGGCAGCCCGTCCGAGCAACCGGCCGCCCGACTGCGGGCCGCACCCCCGGAGGCCGAGCCCCGGCAGCCGAGCGGATTCGGCACCCTGACCTCCTGGCCGGCGTCGCTGCGCATGGCGGCGGCCGGGGTCGACGCCTCCCGCGCGGCCGAGGGCGCCGCGGTGGTCGCCATACCGGAGAGCGGAGAGGACGGCCAGGAATGGCTCGTCCGGCCCGCCCCCGACGGCGAGGTGACCGTCCGGTCCCCGCTGGCGAGCACGGACGACGACGCGGGCGGGCCCCTCCTGCTCACCGCCGACCCGGACGGCTCGGTCTACCTCTCCCGGGAACGGCCCGACGACGGACAGCAGGACGCCGGCCAGGGGTGGCGCGTCGAGGACGACCACGCGGCCCTGCGGCCCCCGGAGCTGGGCCCGTCAGACGGGCGGACCTCCCTCCGGCTGCGGCTCCACGCCCACCGGGGCGGCTGCCTCGTCGAGCGGGGCTACGGCGAGCGGCTCGCCGTCGGCGGCTGCGACGACCCCCGCGCCTGGTGGACCGCCGAGGGGCTGACGGGCTGACAGGCAGACGGGCTGACGGGCTGACGGGCTGACGGGCAGGCGGGCAGGCGGGCAGGCGGGCAGGCGGGCAGCGCCGGCCCGGGCAGGCCCTGCGGCCGGTGGAGAGCGCGGTCAGGGCGGTCCTCCTGCCCCTCGGGGTTCGCCGCCGCCCGCACGGCGCCCTTCCGGGCCGCCCGCGCCACCGCGGTTCTCGGGGGGCGCGCTCCGCCCGTCCTCCCGCACGGCGTCCCGTCCGTCCTCCCGCCCGTCTTCGTGCACGGCCGACGCCCGGACCGAGAACGCCACCAGGCCGACCAGCGACACGCCCCCCAGCACCGCACATGCCCACGGCGACCCGGCCTGGACGAGCACTCCGAGGACCCCGAAGGCGACACCCGTCGCCAGGACGAAGTCGATCGACACCGAGCCGCGGTCGCGGTCCGCGACCGTCATCGCCTCGTCCACGGTGTGCCCCAGGGCCGCCAGCTCGGCGACGCGTTTGCGCACGCGCAGGGCGTGGACGCGCGCGGTCGCCGGGCGGCAGCCCAGCTGCTCGGCGATCTCGGTGAAGTCCCAGCCCATGACGTACCGGAGGTAGGCCACCTGTTGCTGCCGCTGCTGCGGCATCCGCCGGATGAAGGCGGTGACCTCCCGCGCGGCGGCGAAGTCCTCGGCGTCGGCCGCCGGCGCGGCCGTGCTCCAGCGGACCGCCCCCTGCTCGGCGTGCTGCGCCGGTTCCCCGTGCGCCCGGCGCACCGCCGCCGGGACGCACCGGGCGACCCGGCGCCGGGCCACCGTGTAGAGCCAGGCCCAGGGGATCCTGACGGTCGCCCAGACGCGCAGCGCCTCCTCGAAGGTGTCCTGGACGACGGCCTCGACGTCGGCGTCCCGCTCGGACAGGCCCAGCTCCGCGGCCTGCCGGCGCGCCGCCCGCAGGAGCCGGCCGTGGTACAGCCGGTACGCCTCCTCGAACGGCATCGTGGGCTCCCCGCTCACCGGGCCCCGCCCGACGCCGGCCTGTCCGACGCCGGCCTGTCCGACGCTCGCTCGGCGCGGGCCGGCCGGGCGAGGGCGTCGGCGGGTTCCGGCACCGCGGGTACGGGGCCGTGGAGCAGCAGGGTCAGGGGATCCGTCATGCGGTGTGCCTTCCGGGGTCGGGCCGCCCTCGGCGGGCTCCCGGTCCGGGTGCCTGGGCGGCTGCCCGGAAGTGGCGTTCGCGGGCCCGGGCGTTTACCGTCCGGGCCGCGATGTCCCACCGGAGGCCGACCCGGGCGGGGGTCCGGCGCAGGCCCCCGCAGGCCGCCGCAGGCCGCCACGGGCATCTCCTCAGAACTGGATGTCGGGCGCCTGGAGGACGATGCGCAGGCTCTCGGCCGCGCGATCCACCCCGACCTCGTAGCGGAGCCAGACGTTCTGCAGGTTCTCGTCCGATCCGTCGGTCACCATCACCCACAGCAGCAGGCCCCAGGCCACCGCCGGGTCGTGGCCGTCCACCTGGCCCCCGAAGCCGACCGGGACGGCGACGCCGATCCGGGACGGCGGGTCCTGGCCGAAGTCCGGCGGGGCGAAGTCGGACGCGTCGTTGCCGGCCAGGACGACCGGGGTGTCGATGACCTTGAGCCAGTGGATCTCGACGCCCTCGACGATCCGTTCGAGCGCGACGGCCAGCCACTGGCGGACGGCCGTCTCCGGGTCGGTCAGCCAGCCCAGCGGCCCGTCGGGGTCGGTCGCACGGGTGAGGTCGTCCTGGGGCGGGCCGAAGTGCTCGTTCTCGACGGGCCCGCCGATGACGTTGCCGTCGCGGTCCACCTCCCACCAGCGCCGGATCGACTCGGGCGGCGCCCAGGTCTCCGTGGAGTACTCCCCGGCGACCTCGTAGATCCAGGATCCGCCCTGCCCGACCAGCTCCGGCGGCAGGCTCGGCAGCGCGTCCCGACGCACGCCCGGCGATACGTCCTGCGGTGCGTCCTGCGGTGCGTTCTCCGCTGCCTCCCGCGGGGGTGCGTCCTGCGGTTCCTCCCGCGGCGGCGCGTCCTGGTGCGTGTCCTGCGGCGCGGCTGCCCGGTCCCGGTTCTTGCGGCTGAAGATCCCCATCCCTGGCCCTTCCCCCCTCGACGCGTTCCCCCTGGCTTCCGGTGATTCTGCCCCAGGATCCGCTCCGCGGAGCGGAGTTCCCGGAATTCGCTTCCCGGGAGGTACCGCGGCGCGTCGTGGAAAGCACCTCGGAGAGTCGGATCCATTCGCCCGGCGGTCTCCGGATGACCGGGCGAACTCCCAGGTCAGGGCCGACTGTCAGTGCCTCGCCGTAGTGTGTAACCAACGTCGGAGGGGCGCGCTGGAAGGCGCCGGAAATGGCGTCGAAAAGCGTGTTGGAAAAGGGGAGAAGCATGTCCGCGAACAGGATCAAGCACAAGGTCAACCACGTTTCGCTCGTGGTCGACAAGTCCGGCTCGATGCGCCAGCACGAGGCACAGCTCATCCGCGTGGTGGACGAATTCGTGAAGGGCCTCCAGGAGGAGTCCGACCGGCTCGGCCACGAGACCCGGATCAGCCTCTACGCGTTCGACCACCAGGTGCACAACCTGGTCTGGGACATGGACGTCAAGCACCTGCCGTCCCTGCGCGGCCTCTACAAGGTCGACAACGGCGCGACGGCGCTGATCGAGGCGGCCGTGAAGTCGGTCGACGACCTGAAGAACATCTGGGAGGGTTACGGCGAGCACTCCTTCCTCCAGGTGGTCGTGACGGACGGCGAGGAGAATGCCTCCGGCTACTCGGAGGTCGGCTCGATGCACACCCGCATGGGCGGGGAGGGCAAGGTCGTCCTGAAGACCTGGATGGGCCGCATCAAGGGCGCGATGGACGACCTCCCCGAACACTGGACGTCGGCGATCCTCGTCCCGAACTCCCTGGCCAAGCGCACCGCGCAGGAGTACGGCTTCCCCGCGGGCAACATCGCGATCTGGGACGCGGACTCCACCAAGGGCGTCGAGGAGGCCATCGGCACCGTGAAGACGGCCGCCACCAGCTTCCTGCGCGGCCGCGAGAAGGGCGTACGCGGCACCCGGAACCTCTTCACCATGGGTCAGGACCTCAGCAGCGCCGACGTGACGGCCAGCCTCGACGCCCTGGACGCCGGCAAGTACATCCTGGTCCCGGTCGACGAGGCCATGCCGATCCGCGACTTCGTCACCGGTTCCGGGCACACCTACAAGACCGGCTGTGCCTACTACGAGCTGTCCAAGCGCGAGAAGATCCAGGGCCGCAAGCAGCTCGCCGTCGCCGAGAAGGACCCGGTCACCGGCCGCATGACGGGCAAGGTGTTCTCCGGCCCGGCGGCCCGCGCACTCCTCGGCCTGCCGGCCTCGGAGGTCGCGGTGAAGCCCGGCGACAACCCCTCGTACACCGTGTTCGTCCAGTCGACGTCCGTCAACCGCAAGCTCGTCCCGGGCACCAAGCTGCTGGTCATGCTCTAGGGTCCGACCGGCGCCGCGAGCCCCGAAGGCGGAAGGCCTCGGCAGTGGTCGTTGGCGAAGTTGTACGTGGTCGCCGCGTGCGGGGTGACGGCGGCGAAGCCGCCCTGGAAGAGGATGCGGCCGGAGACCGTGACGGAGTAGCGGTCGTAGACCGCCTTGGACTCCTCCTCGGTCAGGTTGTTGGTGAAGGCCGGGTTCTTCAGCACCTGGAAGGTCGCCTTGATCTCGCTGAACGGCAGCGCCTTCACGCCCTTCACCGCCGCGCCGTCGATGGAGACCCCGGCCGAGCCGTAGCCGGCGTCGAGGAGGAGCTGGACGAAGGCGCCGCCGAAGGAGTGGCCCATGATGATCGGCTTGGTGTCGAGCGCCTCGACGAACTCCGAGAGGTGGTCGAAGACCTCCCGTACGCCGAGCCCCGCCGGCGGGGACGGGTCCCTGCGGAGCGCGTCGACGCCTTCGGGGCCGGGCTGGATGCCCGGGTAGCCGGGCGTGAGCGGGGGCCGCGGCCCGAGGGAGAGTCGGCCAAGTGTCACCTGTTCACACTGCGGTTCGCCGAGCCCAGAACAGGACGTGGCCGCTCTTCCCTTCGGGCACGAACTCTTCGTGGACCACGTCAAGGCCGGCCTTCACGAGCCAGGAACGGTTCGTGGCGGCGTCCGCGTGGCTCCACCACATCGGGACCCCGCCGCCGAGCCAGTCCTCATCAGTCCCGGTCCAGGCCTGGTGCCCGGTGGTGCCCAGGAACCATCCCCCCCCCCGGCCGAAGCCAGGAAGCGATCCGCTCCAGCAGGGCGGGCTGTTCCTCCAACGGAATGTGGATCAGCGCATACAAACAGATCACAGCATCGAAGCTCTCCTGCGGAAGCTCCAGAGCCGTGGCGTCAGCCCGGATGAACTCGGCATCCGGCATCAGTTCCCGGGCCCTGCGGATCTGGACCTCGCTGATGTCGACACCAGTGACGCGGTGACCGGCCGTGACGAGCGAGCGGGCCACCGGAACACCGGTCCCACACCCGACATCCAAGACCGTGGCCGCATCCGGGATCCGGTCAAGCAACTGCCCGATCCACGAGCCGTACTTCGTCTCGCTGCCGAATGCGCGCTCATAGCGCTTCGACAGCAGGTCATACCCGCGCCGGACCAAGTCCTTGGGATCTTCTACGTCCACGCCGCCGCACGCTAGTGCCCGGAGGTCCCCAGCGCGACGCCTTTTCACCAGCTCCGTGGATGCGCGTCAACCCCGAAGGACTTCCGGAGAACGGCATCACACCCAGGGCGCGTTCGTCGAGCTGGGGCCGGGATCGCTGAGCGGCCAGGACGAGCTCGCAGCATCGCCAGGCTGGCGATACGGTGGTTAAGGCGGCTATGCCAACTACGGCCGAAGCGACGTGGCCGAGCTGCCCCAGTGCTCGATCTACCAAAACCCTGACATCGCCTTGGGTTTGACCGGATCAGCCCGCCACGTCGAATTTCCCTCATTCTCACGAGAGGGGACAGCGATGAACAGGCGAATGCCGGGCCGAAGAATTCTTCCGAGACTGGCAGCAATCCTGATCCTGTCCGGAGGTCTAATCCCTCTCTCGGCAACATCCGCCAGCGCCTACCCGCCAGCCGGCTGGTTCCAACTACGGACCACTGTACGAGACCAAATTGGTTCTGTTCGCGCCATGGATGTGCTGTCAGAAACGTTCCAGGTCGACGGAACCATTCGCTTGAACGGGCCCTCCATAACGGATCAGCAGCGCTGGAAAGTTCTGCTTGTGTCGGGCGATATAGGCGACGTCAAGCTCGAAAACAAGTTGACCGGGCAATGCATCAGCTACGCGAACACTGTTCATCCTGTGATCGTTCTGACCCCGTGCAACGGGCCACAGACCGTGTTCGAGTCGGTGGCGGTCGGGGGCGGCTGGGTATTCCAGAGCAAGGAGGAGTTCAGTGACCTCCCTCCATTCCCTGGATTTAAGGTCTGCCTGGAAGCCGAACCGGGGTTTGGCCCACACTTCGGCCACGTACTCATGCAAGCTTGCGACGTCGGAGCCCCGTACACAGCCCTCGAAACCTGGAATGCGGTACCGATTCCTTCGGATTGAGACCGCGTGAGCCCACGTCCCTTGTCGGCGGTGGCTACTGAACTTGATTGGGTGATGCCGGGGTTGGGCTTGCCCGGTCGCTTAGAGGCCGCGGACGAGTGCCGCCGACAGCGCAATCTCGGTCACCGCGAGCACGACGATGGCGAGCCCCGCGATACGGCCCCGGCGGGCGACCTCCTTGTACTGGGAGTGCCGGTAGACGCTCGGGTCCGAGTCCGGGGGCATGCCTGCCGGGAGCTTCCCCATCCACAGCCTGCTCGACGACCTCGGCGAATCGTACGACGAGCCCGACAAGTGAACGGTGCAGCCGAGAAATGCACTGGTCAGAGAGCTTTGCACAGGGCAGGATGCGGCCATGCGCTACGTCCACGAGGACCCCGAGCTGCAAGCTCTTGTCCACCGCTACGTCACGCCCGACCGGCGCTACCTCAAACTCGGCGGCAGCCTCGGTCGCATGACCGGGCCTGAGCGCACCAAGTTCACACGGGCGCTCGGCGAGGCCGCCGCCGACATCACCCCACGTGAGCTGACCGTCCTGCTTGAGGGCGGGTGGCGCGAGCGCAAGACTGCAGCCTGGCTCATCGCCGTCGCCCGCAGAACCGAGTTCCGCGAACGCCTCGGCGAACTGCTGCTTGCCAGCGAGGTCTGCTTTGCAGGCTCGGCCTACTCCGTCGTCCTCGCCAGCTTCGGCACCCCTGGTGAGCCAGCTGGCGTTCGCTTCGATGAACTCCCGCAGGGGCTTGGTCAGATGGAGTCGGACGTTGTCCCAGACCAGCTCACCAGGTCAGTAACGCAGGCGCGCCTCAGATCCGTCGATGCGCAATGTGCAGTTCCTGAACACCTGCAGCACAGGCTGGCCGCCGCCGACCGGAGCCAGTGTGAGGCCCAAGTCCCGCAACGGCTTCATCACAGCGACGGTGCGAGAGCCATCTGGGTCCGGCCCCCTGAGAGCCGCCCATGCCTCGAACAACCCCATCGCGCTCTCCCAGCCCGGCCCTGGGGTGAAGTGCGCCAGAAAGAACGGCTGGTCGCAGCCGTACTCACTCAGCTCGCCGAGCAAGATGTCCCCCTGCAAGAGCTGCCACTGCGTCACTACGTGCCCCCGATCAAAGGCGCCCAGTCTCGGTCGCCCCGTCACCGCTTCGGCGCTTCGCGGTCCCGGCTTTCGAGCTCTGCCAGGTGCGCCAGCGCCGGAAGCGCCGCCACCAGGGCCTCGACCTCGTCGTCGGCGAGGTCGTCGATCAGCCGCGCGAACGCATCGACGCCCGACTGGTGCCGCGTCTGGACGTACGACGCGCCGGCCTCGGTCAGACACACCAGTGTGACCCGCTTGTCGGAGGCGTCGCCCCTCCGCTCGACGAGTCCGGACTCCTCCAGTACCCGGACCAGCACGGTCATCGCGGGCTGGGTGACACCCTCGATCGCGGCCAGATCGGTGATGCGTCGCGGGCCGGTCCTGTGCAGGGTGGCCAGGGTGGCGGCGGACGTGATGCTCATGTCGCGCGGAAGGCGTCTCACGGTCGTGGTGGCCAGCCCGTAGAGGGCCGACCCGATCGCGGTGGAAGCGCTACGGGTGGTGCCTTGACGGCGGCTCATGCGTGAAGCATACAATATTTATATGAATGCTTTATCTATCTCTGGCCCCGAACGCGGTGCCCCGGCCCCGCACCCGGCGCACCATGCGGCGGTCGCCGTCGGCACCATGGCGGACGCCGTGCGCCGCGCCCTGGCCGAGGACCGCGCCGAGGACGACATCACCACCCGCTGGGCGGTGCCGGACGGCATCCACGCCCGGGCGCGCGTCGTCGCCCGCCAAGACGGCGTGATCGCCGGCACGGCGATCCCCGCCGAGGTGTACCGGCAGCTCGGCAGCGACGTCGTCGTCACCGAGCACGTTCGGGACGGCGACCGCGTCCAGACCGGGCAGGACCTGCTCACGCTGGCAGGACCCGCACGAGAGATCATCACCGGCGAGCGGACGGCTCTGAACTTCCTGCAACGCATGTCCGGCATCGCCACCACCGCCGCAGCCTTCGCGGAGGCGGTGGCCGGGCTTCCGGTACGGATCCTGGACACCCGCAAGACAGCGCCCGGGCTTCGAGCGTTCGACAAGGCCGCGGTCGCCGCCGGCGGAGCGGACAACCACCGGCTCGACCTCGCGGCGATGGTCCTGCTCAAGGAGAACCACATCGCCGCGGCGGGCGGCGTGAGCGCCGCGATCGCGGCAGTGCGCGCGTGCAACACGCGGGGCGTCGCCGTCGAGGTGGAGGTCGAGTCGACCGTCCAGGCCATCGAGGCGCTGCGCGCGGGAGTCGAGTGGATCATGCTGGACAACATGTCCATCGAGGACATGCGGCACATCGTGGCACTGCGAGGGCCGGAAGGGCCCCGACTTGAGGCGTCCGGATCCATCACGCTGGACACGGTCAGAGCCGTCGCGGAGACCGGAGTCGACGCGATATCCGTCGGTGCCATCACTCACAGCGCGCCGGCGTTCGACCTCAGTCTGCTGCTGACGCCGACGGCACCGGCGGATGGCGGACACCCGGCAAGGGTCGGATGAGGCCGGGGCTCCGCCAGCGTGGACGGGCTGGATCGCCTGCCATGGCCGGCGGCGGGCGCGTCCTGTCCCGCGACGGTCGGGTCGTCGCCCACGAAGCCGGAATCAGGACGTGGTGAAGGTGTGGTCGGCCGGGTCCGGCGGGAGTCGTCGTCCAACCCCCGGGCCGATGTCCTGGCCGGATGTCACGGTGGTCGATGCGTGCGTGCGGCGCGACGGCCGGGGCGGCAGTCCCACGGCCGTCACCGACGACGACCCCGCGGCGACGGACGCGGACCGGCGTGCGGTCGCTGCTGCGGCCGGCACCTCGCACGCGGCGTTCCTCGGCCCGGAGCGGAGGCCGGACGGTGGCCGGCCGGTCCGGTTCTTCACCGCCACCGCCGAACTGTCCGGCTGCGGCCACGGCACCGTCGCCGCGCAGGCGGTCCGGTTGACCCGCACCGCGCTGGGCGAGCTGAACGACCGCCAACACACCGGCGGGCGCACGTTCGACACCGTCGCGATCCGCCGCCCCACCGGCATCGAGGTGTGGTTCGACCAGGGCCTCGTCGCGCTGCGTCACCCGGCACCGGACGAGCGCGCCGCGATCGTCGCCGCGCTCGGGCTCACCGCGGACGACCCGCATCCGACCGACGCGCCACGGATCGCCGCGCCCGGCGCACCCCGCCTGCTGGTACCGGTCCACGACCGGTCGGCGCTGTTCCGCGTCCGCCCAGACCTCGGCAGGCTGACAGCGGCGTGCCGGCGGTACGGGCTCCTCGGCTGTTTCGTGTACGTGCCGCCGGTGGGCGACCGGCCGGGTGCGGCGCGGATGTTCGCGCCGGCGATCGGTGTCGACGAGGACGTCGCCAACGCCAACAGCACCGGCTGCCTGGCCGCCCACCTGCTCGACACGACGGGCGCGCAGACGGTCGCGATCGAGGTGGAGCAGGGTGATGCCCTCGGTCGACCGGCCAGCGTGCTCGCTTCGGCCCGGCGCGGGCCGGCGGGCATCACGACCCGGGTCGGCGGGTTGGCGGTGGTCCGCGGCGGACATTGAGGCGACGCCTGGGGTGTTCCTTTCCGATCACCGGATCGTCGGTCTGGTCGGGCCGTTGGCTGACGCGCAGTGGGCGTGGACAGAGCCGTTGTTGCCGGACCGGGCGTCGAGGCGGGGCGGTCGGGAGCGGGGTCACGGTGTGACGGGGTGTGGCGGGGCGGGGTGGTCAGGGGCGGGGGCGCGGTGTGGGGCCCGCCTGCTGGTAGAGCGTCACCAGCACGCCGTGCACCGGCTCGTCCGGCGAGTCCTCCTCCGCTTCGTCGACCAGTCGGGCCAGGGCCTCGGCCAGTCGGGCCGCCTTGGCCGGGCTGAGCCGGATGTGGCGCAGGGACAGCGTGTGTTCGACGGGGGAGCGGTCCACCTCCTGGGCGACGGCGCCGAGCAGGGCGGCGATGCCCTCGGCCTGCGGCTCGGCGACGTTGAGGCGCTCCGCGGTCCGCCGGTAGTACTGCTCGGTGCCGCCGCGGACCTGCCGGGTCCCGGCCTCCTGGACCAGTCCCGCCTCGCGCAGCACCTTGAGGTGGTGGGAGACGCTGCCCTTGTTCACTCCCAGCTGTGCGGCCAGCTTGCTGATCGTCGACGGTCGGCCGCTCAGGGCGAAGAGCAGGCGCTGGCGCAGGGGGTGGGCGAGCGCGGCGTGCTGCAGGGGTGTGTCGATCTGCTGGGCGTCGTCTGCTGATGGCTGGTTCACGGAATCAAGTGTTAAGTGCTGTTGACGCTTTGGCAAGCCGCTGGTCTACTTCCTTGCCATGACTGCCATCACCGCGATTCCCGCGCTGGACACCGCTGCCACCACCACCGCCGTCGAGTCCATCGCCGCCCTGCTCGCCGAGAACTACGTCTTCCCCGATGTCGCCCGGGACTTGGCGGACCTGCTGCGGCGCCGCAGCTCCGAGGGCGCCTACCCGGCCGGAACCGCCGAGGAGCTGGCCGATGCGGTCACCGCCGATCTGCGGTCCGTCAACGGCGACCTCCACCTGGCGCTCAAGTACCACGCGGAGCCGGTTCCGGAGCACCGGGGCGCCGCGGTGATGGCGGAGATGCGCCGGAAGTTCGACGACTCCCTGGGCGGGGTACCCCGCGTGGAACTCCTCGACGGCGGCGTCGCGCTCCTGGAGCTGGCACCGCACATGTTCCCGCTGGACTGGGCGGCGCAGCCGCTGACCGCGGCGCTCTCCCTGGTGGCCCCGGCCCGCGCCCTCATCATCGACCTGCGCCGCAACGCCGGTGGCGACCCCAACACGGTCGCCTTCGTCTGCGGCCACCTGATCGACGGCCGCACCCATCTCCAAACCCTGCTCAAGCGCCAGGGCGAGGTGGCCGAGCAGTTCTGGACGCCCTCGTTCGTGCCGGGCGCCCGCTTCGGCGGCAGCAAGCCGCTCTACGTGCTCACCAGCGGGGACACGTTCTCCGCGGGCGAGGAACTCGCCTACGACCTGCAGCAGTTGAAGCGCGCCGAGATCGTCGGCGAGACCACCCGCGGCGGCGCCCACCCGCGCGAAGGCTGGACGGTGCACCCGCACCTGGAGCTCTCCGTGCCGGTCGCCCGCGGCGTCAACGCCGTCTCGGGCACCAACTGGGAGGGGACGGGCGTGCGCCCCGACGTCCCGTGCGACGCCGGGGACGCGCTCGACCGCGCGCTGGCCCTGGCCACGGCCCGCCTGGCGGCCTAGACAGCCTCGGGGCCGGGCCGTCGGGTGGGTCGCGTGGCCCGCGGGACCGGGTGGGGCACCGTACGTGCCGGAATCCGGTTTGACGTCCGACCTGGTCGGCTGGTCAGGTCGGGTCATGGAAACCAGCACGACCAGTGATCGCGTACCCGCAGAAGCCGTCGAGCTGCTGGAGGCACTCCTCAGCGGTGACACCCCCGCCCACCGCGCTCTGCGGGCGCAGATCCCGCACCTGCGGGTGACCGGGCACTGCACGTGCTCCTGCGCCAGCATCGGGCTCGGGCTGGACGAGACCCTCGCACAGGCCGCTCCCGTCACCGGTGGTTCCGTCGTCGCCGACGCCGAAGTCCTCGGCGCCGACGGGCAGCCCATCGGCGGAGTGCTCGTCTTCGCCCACGCCGGCTACCTGTCCTATCTGGAGACCTATACCTGGCTCGACGAGGAGATCACGCGGTTCCCCCCGCTCGATCGGGTCCGCTGACGGTCCGGCGGGCGTGCAGGACGGCGGCGCCCAGCGGCAGGGGCGAGTGGTCCACCAGGCGGAGGCCGGCGTCGGCCAGCAGACGGGCGTAGTGGTCGGCGCGGCGTTCGCGACCGCCGGTGTTGCACATCATGTGGAGGTCCCACGCCGTCGCCAGGGAGGTCGAGCCGTCCTCGGGCAGGAGGCGTTCGATGACGAGCAGGTCGGCGTGGGCGGGCATGGCGCGGGCGCAGTGGCGCAGGATCTCGCGGCAGCGCGCATCGTCCCAGTCGTGCAGCACCCGGGACAGCAGGTAGACGTCCGCGCCCGGCGGGACGTCCGCGAAGTCGCCGCTGCGGTAGGTGCAGCGCTCGCCGCAGCCCGCCGCGTCGAGCAGCCGGCGCGCCGCGTCCACGGCGTGCGGGCGTTCCAGCAGGACGCCCCGCAGGTGCGGGTGCGCGGCCAGGACGCGTCCCAGGAGTTCGCCGTTGCCACCGGCGACGTCGACGACGGTGGCCGGGCGCGCCCCTCCGTCCGCGGCGACAAGGACCGGGTGGGCGGGGACCGGCTCGAACATCCGCGAGCTCGCGGCCATCGACCGGTCGAACAGCTCGGCGAGCTCAGGGTCCCGGGCGAAGTGCTCGAAGTGGTTCTCGCCGAAGAGGTGGTCGAAGCCGGCCTCGCCGGTGCGCACGGTGTGGCCCAGGGCGCCGAAGGAACGGTAGAACGGGCCGCCGTACATCAGGGCCAGCGGCCGCATCGAGCCGGGGGCGTCGGTGCGCAGCAGGGCGCCGAGCTCGGTGAGCCGGAAACCGTCCCCCTCCCTGGCCGTCACGCCCACCATCGCGAGGTAGCGCAGGAGGGTCGCCAGGCTGCGCGGGTGGGCTCCGACCGTACGGGCCAGTGCCTGCGGGCCCGCCGGGGTGCGGGTGTCCAGGGCGTCGGGCAGCCGCAGTTGTGCGCAGACCGCCAGGGCCTGGGTGGTCCACGCGCCGGTCAGCAGCTGCAGGAGCGCTTCGGCCGTCCGGTCCGCGCCGGTGTGTCCGGCTCCCGTGTTCCCGGCGTCCGCGCCTTCCGTACCTGCGCCTTCCGTACCCGCGCCTTCCGTACCCGCGCCTTCCGTACCCGCGCTTTCCGTACCCGCGCCTTCCGTGTTGAGGTGGGCGGCGAGCACGGTCGGGTGGTCGCCCCGGGCGTGGAGCTCGACCCGCCGGTACCCGGCCGTGGCGTGGGCGGGGGCGGCGAAGTAGAGGACCGTGCCGTCCTCGTGCGGGTTGTACCCGCCGCCGTCCGGTACGGCGCCGTACCGGGCCAGGAGCGAGCACAGTCCGCTCAGCACCAGCGGGTCCGGGCGGGCGACCTCGAAGGCGACGTGCGCCTCGTGCCGGTGGGCGCGTTCGTGCGCGGCGATCGCGGCGAGGTCCGAGCCCGGCGGCACGGTCAGCGCGAACACCTCGACCGTGCGCTGCTCCCGGCGCGGCCCGGGCACCGGCGGGCGCAGGATCCTGACGTCGAGTTCGGCCTCGCGGCGCCCGTGCCGGCGGGCCAGGCGCTGCCGCACGACGGTGCTCGGGTACGAGGGGGTGTCCGGGGCCAGCCCGGAGGCGGTCAGGTGGGCGCGGAGCGTCGCCTCGTCGGGCGGGAAGACGAGCAGTGCGGCGTGCGCGAAGCGGCAGTGGTCCGCCAGCGCCCGCAGCTCCGGGCCGGCGAGGCCGGGCAGCAGGAGGCGGAGCAGGGTGGCGGTGTCCTGTTCCTCGACGAACGCGGCCGCCTCGCGCAGGCGGGCCGCGTCGTTCGGGGGCGCCGGCAGCACGGGCGTCGGCAGCACGGGCGGGGGCGCAGTCGTCAGGGGCACAGTCGTCAGGGGTGTTGCCGTCATCGGGGGCGTCCTACTTCCGGTGGTCGGGTCCCGGCGGTTCGGACCGCGGTGCCGGGGGAGGGGCAGGAACAGCTGGGGGCAGGAACAGGTGGGGGCGGGAACAGGTGGGGCGGGAACAGTCGGGGGCGGGAACAGTCGGGGTCACACGCCGACGTAGTTCTCGGCGAACCAGTCCTGGTGGGCGCGCGAGGTGCGCAGGGATTCCAGGCGCGAGCGCCGCATGGATTCGTGGAAGAACGATTCGTCGTCCGGGCGCGGATCCGCTCCGGAATCCGCCCGGGTGTCCGGGCCCGAGACCGGGCCGGAGTCGGTGTGCAGCAGCCGGATCATCCAGTGCGAGAACTCCTGCGCGCGCCAGATGTGGGCCAGGCACCGCCGGGAGTAGTGGTCGAGCGCCGTGGCGTCACCGTGCGCGAGGTCGTCGACCAGAGCCAGGGCGAGGAGTTCGGCCTCCAGCACCGCGAGGTTGGCGCCCTTCGCCGCAGAGGGACTGATCAGACTCGCGGCGTCGCCGGCCAGCAGGAGCGAGCCGTGGCGCAGCGGTTCGACGACGTCGGAGCGCAGGTCGACGACGGCGCGCTGGAGGATCCTGCCGCGGTGCAGCGGTCGGTGGTCGTCGGAGCGCATCCGCAGGTCGAGTTCGTCCCAGATGCGTTCCTCGCTCCAGGCGTCGGCGGGGGTGCCGCGTTCGCACTGCAGGTAGTAGCGGGTGACGTCCGGCGTGCGGGCCATGTGCCCGGCGAAGCCGCGCCGGTGGGTCGCGTAGCCGACGGTGTCGAGGCTCGGGGGCGCTTCGGCGAGCAGTCCGAGCCAGCTGATGCCGTGGTCGGGGTGGTGGCGCAGCGTGCCCGGGGGCAGCGAGCGCCGGGCCGCGCCGTGGCGCCCGTCGCACCCGGCGACGTACCGGGCGTGCCACCGGGTGCGGCGGCCCTGCGCGTCGCGGGCGTCGACCGTGGGCCGGTGGCCGTCGGCGTCGTGTACGGCCAGGGCCTCGGCGCCGAACCGGATCCGCCCGCCGGCGTCCAGGTAGTGCGCCATCAGGTCGGTGACCAGGTCCTGTTGGGGGTAGACGGTGTGGTGCTCGCGGCGGCCGAGCCGGTCGTAGTCCAGCCGGAAGGTGCCGGTGTCGGTGCGGAACTCGCAGGCGCCGTGCGGGCGGCCGTGCCGCAGCAGGCCGTCGGCGAGGCCGTGGCGCTCCAGCGTGCGGACGGTGTTCGGGGCGAGGAACCCGGCCCGGGCCCGGACCTGCAGGGCCGCCCGTTCGGCGCGTTCGAGGACGACGCAGTCGATCCCGTGTGCGTGAAGGATGTTTCCGAGGGTCAGCCCGGCGGGCCCCGCACCGAGGACGACGACGTCGGCGGACTCCCGTTCCGTTGAGCTGTTCTGACGTGCAGTCATAAACAGTGGATGGTAGTTGTCGGAGGATACACAAGAGCGCCGAAATCACCTGTACCGGTTAATAGGAGGACTATTCGGGATGCCACCCGGTGTGAGAGCGCCGCCGAGACCCGACCCCCCTACCCCCGCGCCGTCCCCCGGACGGGTGAACCCGGGGGCGTCCGGCGGGTGCGGCTCGTTGAACGGGCATGGCGAGCGGGACGGACGGCGGCAGGGCCCAGGGGCCGGTGGTGTGGGCGTTGGTCGTGCGCCACGTGGCGCAGGGGCCGCCGGTCGCGGAGCTGATCGTGCAGGTCGGTACGGACCTCCACACCGAGTTGGTGGAGGCCGCGATCGACAGCGGCTTCGTGGTCGCCGCCGGTGAGCCGCCGGTGACGACCGGCGCCATCGAGGTCGCCGACGGCCGGATCGAGCGGCTGGTGCTGGTCGGCGGCCGCCAGGGGTGGGAGCCGGGCTCACGGGTCGAGGTGTCGACCCGCTGGCTGGCGGCCGCCGAGGAACGGGGCGAGGCCGTGGTCGTCATCGTGCCGCCGCCGCCGACCCGCCCGGCCGGCCCGGACGAGTCGGTCGAGCCCGGCGGGGCGGATCCCGGAGCGCGGGTCGACGCCTTCACCCGGTGGCTCGAAGCGCACCGGGCGGCGGGCCGCGTGTTGCACGGGGCGGTACTGGTGCGGGGAGAGTGGTGACCGGGGCGGTACTGGTGCGGGGAGAGTGGTGACCGGGGCGGGGCGGGTGGTGAACGGCGGAACGGGCGCGCGCCGATCCGGCAGCGGACGCGGACGATCCGCCAGGACGGGGTGGCGTGGAACAGCTGACACGTGACCCGCGCTTCGCCGAACTGACGCTCCTGGTGGTGGACTTCGAGGCGCTCACCCCCGCCGGGCGTCCGGCCGAGCCGATCGAGGTCGCGGTCCTCGCGCTGCGCCCTGCCGGCGGCGGGCTCGTCGAGGCGGGACGGTCCGAGGCACTGATCCGCCCGCCCGCCGACGTCCCCGTCACCGCGTCGGACGTACGGCAGACCGGCATCACCGCGAAGCTGCTCGCCCACGCGGCCCCGGCCGCCGAGGTGATGGCCTGCCTCGACGCCCACCTGACCGGCCCGCCGTACCGGATCGTGGCCCACCACGCCGCCACGGAGGCCGGGCTGATCGCCCACCAGGCCGCGCACTGCCCGGTCCT
Source organism: Kitasatospora sp. NPDC085464 (assembly GCF_044541955.1). NCBI lineage: Bacteria > Bacillati > Actinomycetota > Actinomycetes > Kitasatosporales > Streptomycetaceae > Kitasatospora > Kitasatospora sp. NPDC085464. Next base: position 45,810 of record NZ_JBITTM010000014.1, on the reverse strand, counting down.
GGCGGGCACCCGGCTCCTGGACACGATCCGCCTCGCCAAGGCGGTCCTGCCGGGGCTCGGCTCCTACCGGCTGGACGCCCTGCTCGGGCACTACGGCATCCCCAGGCCGGTCGGCCGCCACCGGGCGATGCCGGACGTCGAGGTCACCGCCCGGGTGCTGGCCCGGCTGCTGTCCGACGGGTGCGTAGCCGGCCGGTGGCACACCCTCCTCGGCCTCGACGCGGTGGCCGGCCGACCGCCCAAGCGGTTCGCCGCGCCGCCGGCCACGGAGCAGGACGCTCTGTTCTGAGAGCCGGGAGCCTCGGAGCCGGAGGACAGGAGGTGACAGGCCGGGGACGACCCCGGCCGGGCCCTCGTCGAACGGGCCCGGCCGGGGTCGGGATCGCGGTCGTCCGGCCCGGGCCGGCCCGGGGTCAGGCCCCCGCGTCGGGGGCGACGAGGTGTTCGGCGAGGAACCAGACCTGGGTCTCGCCGGTGCGGATGACCTGGGAGACCAGGAGGTCCTGGGTGCCGTCGTCGCCGAGACCGGCCGTGCGGGTGGCGGCGTCGCGGGTGTCGGCGAGGATGGTCTCGTGCGCGTCCAGGAGCCGCGAGAGCATCGAGTGCACGCCCTCGATGCCGTCCGGCGGGCGCGGGACGCCGGTGATCAGGGCGGCGTGGCGGGGGTCGCCGACGGCGACGCCGCCGAGGCTCTGCACCCGTTCGGCGAGCGCGTCGACCAGCTCCAGCTGCTGCTGGGCGTGCTTGTCGAAGAGCAGGTGCAGCTGGTACGCCGTCGGCCCGCGCATGCCCCAGTGGCTCTTCTTGTAGAGCGCGTACAGGAACTGGGTGTCCGCGAGGACCCGGTTGAGCCGCTGGCACGAGTACTGGCGGGCGTCGTGGGAGAGGGCGATCGGCAGCTGGGCGACGGTGCCGAACTCCTGGATCTCGGGGCCGTGCTGGTGGAGGTGTGGCTGGCTGGTCATGGTGGTCCTGGGTTCCTCGGGGTGGGAAGGGGAATGGGTCTGGGGCGGCCGGCCGGCCGGCCGGTCGGCGGGGTCAGCCGGTCACGGTCCGGACGGCCTCGCGGATCACGTCGACGACCCGCTCGGGGTGGGCGAGCATGACCAGGTGCGAGGAGTCGACCTCGACGGCGGTCGCGCCGGCCCGGCCGTAGCCGAACCGCTGGACGTCGGGGTTGATGGTCCGGTCGGCGGTGGCGACGATCCCCCAGGACGGCTTGGTCTTCCACGCGGCGGTGGGCGCGGCCTCGCCGAACGCGGCGGCGGCGAGCGGCCGTTGCGAGACGGCGAGGACGCGGGTCAGCTCCGGGTCGACGTCGGCCGCGAAGATCGCCGGAAGACGGTCGACCTCCACCGAGACGTCGGTGCCCTCGCCCTCCCCGCCCGGCAGCGGGAAGGGGGTGTAGACCAGCGCGGAGGCGAGCTCGGAGTCGGGGAAGCCGCCCTGCAGTTCGCTCAGGCTCTCCCCCTCCTGCAGCGCGTAGCCCGCCAGGTACACGAGCGCCCGCACGTTCTCCTCGGCGCCCGCCACGGTGATCACGGCGCCGCCGTAGGAGTGGCCGACCAGCACGACCGGTCCGGGGATCCGCCGGACCACCGAGGCGATGTAGGCGGAGTCGCCGACCAGACTGCGGTTCGGCACGGCCGGCGCCACCACGTTCAGCCCGTCGGCCAGCAGCTGCGGGATGACCCGGGCGAAGCTGGAGGCGTCGGCGAAGGCGCCGTGCACGAGCACGACGGTGGGAGTGTCAGGGGTCGTCATTGTCGAGTCCTCGGATTCTCTGAAGCCCTACGGAGCCCTACGGAGCCCTTGAAGCTTTACGGAGCTCTGCGAAGCTCTACGGAGCCCTCGAAGCTCTGCGGGGCGGGGCGTGGGCACACCGACCGGCCGGCCGGAGCGGCGTGCGAAGCGGCATCAGACTAGGAAGACGCAGGCCCGGCGCCTGTTCCGACGGCGCACCGAGTGCAGCCGGTGGGCGCACCCGCCGCGAGCAGGGGGCGCACCCGACGCGAGCCGGTGGGCGCACCCGACGTGGCGGCATCGACGCAACAGTGCGCGGATCGACACGTGCCGGTGCACGGCCCGGACACCTTCACCGGTATCGCTTCCTAGCCTGGTCCGCGGATCCGTCTTCCCTGGTTCCGGGCGGTGCGCAGAGCCCGGGGCGGGATCCCACGCCGCCACCGTCGCCACCGTCGTCGCGGTCGAATCGCCCGGCCCCGCCCGGGTCGGGAACGGCATCCCGCCCGTGCGCCCGTCACCCCGTACGGCCGACCCCTGTCCCGCCGCCGCCACCGATACCGACACCGCCACCGATACCAACACCATCACCGATACCGACGCAGGAGCACCCGTGCCCGTCCCCCAGCCGCTGCCCAGCCCCCAGTCCCGCCCGGACGCCGCCAGCACCGAGCTCCTCCTCGACGCCCGGCTCGTCCTCGGCGAGCACCGGTCCGTCGACATCCCCGTGCGCTTCGAGTACCACGCCGACGACCCGCTCGCCGTCGCCCTCGAATTCCTCGGGCCGGCAGCCGACGGAGGCATCTGGCAGTTCGCCCGCGACCTCCTGTGCGAGGGGCTGCAGAAGCCCGTCGGCCTCGGCGACGTCCGCATCTGGCCGCCCTGCACCTGCCACGGCCGCACTGCCCTGCGCATCATGCTGCGGGGCCACGACGGCACCGTCCTGATCGACCTCCCGGCCCGACAGGTGCGCCGCTGGCTGCGCCGGGAGACCTTCGCACTGGTCCCGCAGGGCACGGAAGGGAACCTCATCGACTGGGACACCGAGCTCCGCGGCCTGCCCGACACCGACTGACCCGCGCCGAGCCCGTGCCGAGCCCGCGCCGCGCCGCGCCTCCGCCTTCCGCGGCCCCGGCGTGCCGGTGGGCGGCCGGTGCCCGCTACGATTCCGACGATCTTGGTCGAATGGCGGGGGACGGTTTCGTGAGCAGTGGTCTGAGGTTGATGGGTCTCGTCGAGTCGGTACGGATCCAGGCGGTTCTGCTGCTCTCCGTGAGCCTGGTGAGCTGTGTGCCGGCCTTCACGGCCGCGGACCAGGGGTCGGACCCGGTGAACGGCGTGCTGGTCGGCGTGATCCTCTTCGTGGTGATGTTCTTCAGCTACCTGAAGGCCCGTCGGCCCTGGTACGAGACGCGGCTGGAGCAGCTGGCCCCTCCGCCGCCGACCGCCGAGACGGTCGCCAGGGACAAGACCTTCGACCTGCTCTCCCGTGGCCTCACCGTGCCGCTGCTCCTCGTCCTGGCGATCGGACTCGCGGCCAGTTATGCCACGGGGACCCCGATCGGCATGTTCCTGGCGGGCGTGGCGGCCGCGATGCTCTGGCAGTCCCGGTGGCTGGCGGCCGAGCAGGAGCGGCTGGGCGGCCGGGTCCTCTGCCTCCACACCCCGCTCCACGTCGCGGCCGACGACCCCAACCGCGCCGTGTACGTCCAGTCCCGCTTCTGGATCGTGCGACCGGCTTCCTGACGAGTCAGAGCGTGAGCATCGCCGCGGCGATCTCCTCCGCGGCCGCGTCGGGGATCGCGGTCGCGGCCTGTTCGAGCACGAGCAGCCGCGCGCCGGGGATCTCGCGCAGCGTGTACGCCGGAGCCTCGGGGTCGACGGTCGTCGACGTGCCGCTGTCGCGCAGGTCGTAGCGCACGACGCGCCGTCCGCCGTCGGCGCTGCGTCACCTGCCGGCCTAGTCGCGGGTGCGCGGAGCGCTCGCGCACCGCACGCTGGAGACGGTCGGCCCGTTGCCCGAACCCCCGAGCGGGCACGGGCCGTCCCCTTCCGGGCCGTCGTCCGAACGTCCGCGTTCGATGCCCGGCGCCGTGCGCCCGCCGGGGCCGTTCGCACCCGGCTGATTTCCCGAAACCCGCCCCGGGCCGCCTCTCGCTCTGGCATGCTCACCCGAACGGCAGCGTGCGCCGGGTGACCGACTCCTCACACAGCGTCAAGGGCGGACAGTGCAGTACACGATCAGCGCGACGGCGTTCCTCGCGATCCTCATCGTCATCCGACTCCGGCGCCGCACCGAGGCCCGCACCCGCAGCGACGAGGCGTTCACCGTCTTCACCGCCGTCGTCTTCGGCGTCCTGATCGCCGCCACCGCCTGGGGTCACGCGATCCTCCGGCTCGTCGGCATCGCCGTCGAGGCGACCCACTGACCCGGGCCGCCATCCGGCAGGGGGCCCGGTCGTCGGGCTCCGCCCCACCCCCGATGAGGGCGGAGCCCGACGGCTGACCGCAGCCGCCTCCCGGGCCTCCCGGGCCTCCCAGCCTCCCGGGCCGAGCGCGCCGAGCGGCGCCGCGGGTACCGCGTGCGGGGACGGAGCGGACGGACGGGACGGACGGGACGAGCGGCTGGTGCGGTGAATCCAGGAAATCCCCGATCGGTGGGGCCGGTCGAATGATTCGATGGTTTTCACATTCCGGTGCGAGGGGGAACGGACCGTGATACGGATCAACCTGGGCGCCGAAGGCCTGGGGGGCGTCAGGTTCGCCGTGTCCCCGCTGGACTCCGCGAAGGACCTGATCTACTCCCTCCGGCGGACCCCACAAGCGCTCAGCGCCGACTGGCGGGCCCGGACCAGGGAAGCGTTGGTGCAGCACCGGCTCGGCCTGCTGGGTGCCGTGGGCGGCGGCGGCCCGTGCGGCTACGCCCCGGACTTCCTGCGGCCCGAGTCGCAGGGCTTCGAGACGAGCGTCGACGCGGCCCTGCACCGGGTCGCCACCGCCCCCACCGAACGGATCGGCTACGAGCTGGCGTTGGCCGTCAACGGCCATCCGTGGGATCCGGCCTCGGGCGAAGGTGCGCCACGACCGCTCCTCCAGGCCCTGGACCGCGGCGAACGGTCCTTCGCGCACCGTCTCGCCGACGAGATGGCACAGTTCTGGCACGCGGCGCTGGAGCCGTCGTGGCCCGGCATCCGGGCCCGGCTGGAGGCGGACGTCAGCGCCCGCGCCACCGCCATCGCGTACCACGGGCTCGCCGACACCCTCAACCGGCTGGCGCCGAACCTGGCGTGGTGCGACGGTGGCCTGACCCTCCGCCTGCGCCCCGGCAGCCCCCACGGTCTGACGGTGGACGCCCGCGCGGTGGTCCTGGTGCCCAGCGTCTTCGTCAACCAGGCGATCTTCTGCGCCGGGGAGCCGGGGGCGCCCGCCCCGCGCACCCCGCTGATCATCTATCCGGCGGCCCCGGCCGACTGCCTCGCGCCGTCGGGCGAGGACCGGCTCATCGGCGCGACGAGGGCGAGGATCCTGGCCGAACTCAGCGAGCCCCGCTCCACCGCGGAGCTGGCCCAGCGGCTGTACCTGGCCCCGGCGACCGTCTCCTACCACCTGCAGATCCTGCACCGGGCCGGGCTGGTCACGCGCGAGCGCCGGTCCCGCCGCGTCCTGTACCAGCGGCTCGGCGTCCGCCCCCGGCTCGGCGTCCGCCCCCGGCTCGGCGGCGGCCTGCTCTGATGCCGTGTCCACGGACACCGGCAGCGCCGCGCTCGTGCCCGACCCCGCGCTCGTGCCCGACCCCGCGCTCGTGCCCGGCCCCGCGCTCGTCGAAGGCGGTACGGCCGTACGGCGGCGCGGCGGGGCGGAGGCCTTCCGGCGCGGCGCTACCGTCGTGAGGATGATGGCAAGCGATGCCGACCGGCGGTGGTCCGAGTCCATGCCGGCGGCCTACGAGCAGTACCTCGCACCGGTGCTCTTCCGCCCCTTCGCCGAGGACCTGGCCGCCCGAGCGGCGGCACTCCACCCCCGAAGGATCCTCGAACTGGCCGCCGGGACAGGCGTGTTGACGTCGGAGCTGCTCGCGGTGGCACCGCCGGCCGAGGTGACGGCCACCGACCTGAACGAGGCCATGGTGGCCTTCGGGGCGGCCCGGGCCCCGGGCGCGGTGTGGCGGCAGGCCGACGCGCAGCGGCTGCCGTTCCCGGACGGCGCGGACGCCGCGGACGGCGGCTTCGACCTGGTGGCCTGCCAGTTCGGCGTGATGTTCTTCCCGGACCGGGTCGCGGCCTTCGCCGAGGTCCGCCGGGTGCTGGCCCCGGGCGGCCGGTTCCTGTTCAACACCTGGGGCCCTCTGGGCAGCCACGCCTTCGATTCCGCCGTCCAGGCCGGGCTGGAGCGGGCCTTTCCGGTCGACCCGCCGCAGTTCCTCCCCACCGTCCCGCACGGCTACGCCGATCCCGCCGCCGTGGCCGTCGACCTCGCGGCCGCCGGGTTCACGGTGGAGGAGGAGCGGGAGCTGACGCTGGAGGGCCGGGCCGCGTCGGCCGCCGACGTCGCCCTCGGGTTCCTCACCGGGACGCCGGTGCGTGCGGCCGTCGAGGAGCGCGGCGACGATCCGTCCGTCCGGGCCGCCGTCGTGGCGGAGGTGACGGCCCGTCTGGGTCCGGGGCCGGTCACCGCCCCGATGACGGCGTACGTCTTCCGCGGCGTGGCCTGACCGCAGGAGGACGGGCCGGGCGCGAGGACGGCATCTGACGGACCCGGCCCGGGCGCGGTGGTCCGCCGGGCGCGCGCCGGTGCGCCGGTACGGCTCAGGCGGGTTCGCCGTCGGCGGGCACGACCGAGCGGGCGGCGGAGAAGAGCCGGGCGCAGCGTCGCGCCATGGCGTCGGGCGACTGGTCGGGGTGGTTGATCCACCAGCGGACCAGGGCGGTGCACAGACCGCGCCAGGCGTACCGGAGGGCGTCGGCGTCCAGGGGGTCGTCGGATCCGGCGGCCCGGAGGAGACCGGCGGCGCCGTCGGCGGCGAGGTCGTCGATGGCGTCGCGGTAGTGGGCAGCGCGGTGGGCGGCGTCGCTGCCGGGCGGCAGCGAGGGGTCGTAGAGGACGAACCACGCCTCGCGCTGCCCGTCCAGTGCGGCGAAGAGGGCGTGCAGGACGCGGAGGGGCGTGGGCGGCGCGTCGGTGTCCGGCTCGGCCATCGCGGTGCGGATGGCGTGCAGCAGGCGGTCGCCGACCGGGTCGAGGCAGGCGAGGTAGAGGTCCTGCTTGCTGCCGAAGTACTGGTGCAGCAGCGGCTTGGTGACGCCCACGCGGGCGGCGATGGCGGCGACGGTGGTGGCTTCGAAGCCGTGGCGGCCGAACTCCTCGGTGGCCGCGGCCAGGACCTGCCGTTCGCGGTCGGCCCGCGGTACGCCCTTGGTGCCGGCCCGGGTACCGGTACGGGTGTCGGCCCGGGAGTCGGCCCGCGTACCGGCCCGGGTGTCGGCCTTGGAAGGGAGCGTTGTCATGGAACCGATCTTACCCTAGGGTAATTTACCAATGGGTAAGTTCCCTGGACCCCGCTGGAGCGCCGCCATGCCTGCCGCCCCGTCCGACCCCGGATCCCCCCGCACCCGCTCCTGGTGGGGCTGGGGTCACGCCGACGCCCACCCCGACGACGCCGAATGCGCCGCGCTGGGAGCCCTCCTGCCCGGCACCCTGGCCCGCCCGCTGCCGGTACCCCGCATCGCGGACCTCGCCATCGCCCGCCCCGCCGTCACGCCCCCGTCCTCCCTGGCGCACCTGGTGACCGCAGACCCCGGGGCCCGCGCCGCCCACGCGATGGGCAAGGCCTATCGCGACGTCATCCGCGCCCTGCGCGGCCGGCCCGGCCGGATCCCCGACCTGGTCGCCCACCCGACCGGCGACCAGGACGTGGCCGACCTGCTGGACTGGGCCGGCACACACGGCGTGGCCGTCATCCCCTTCGGCGGCGGCTCCTCCGTCGTCGGCGGCGTGGAGTACCGCGGCGACGCCCACCGCGCCGTCCTGTCGCTCGACCTGACCTCGATGGACCGGGTCCTGGAGATCGACACCGTCGGCCGCACCGCCCGCATCCAGGCCGGAGCCCTCGGGCCGGTCCTGGAGGGCCGGCTGCGCCCGTACGGTCTGACCCTGCGCCACTTCCCGCAGAGCTTCGAGTTCTCCACCCTCGGCGGCTGGCTCGCCACCCGGGCCGGCGGCCACTACGCCACCGTCCGCACCCACATCGACGACTTCGTGCAGTCCCTGCGCGTGATCACGCCCGCCGGAGCCGGCACCTCCTGGCGCCTGCCCGCATCCGGCGCCGGTCCGTCGCCCGACCGCCTCTTCCTCGGCTCCGAGGGCGCGCTCGGCGTCATCACCGAGGCCTGGATGCGGCTGCAGGAACGTCCCCGCCACAAAGCCTCCGCCTCGGTGGCCTTCGGCGACTTCCACCGCGCGCTGGACGCCGTCCGCGCCATCGCCCAGACCGACCTCGCCCCGGCCAACTGCCGTCTGCTCGACCCCGGCGAGGCCCTGCTCTCCGGCGCCTCCCGCGACGGCTCGACCGTGCTGGTCCTGGGCTTCGAGTCGGCCACCGGCCCCGTCCGCGACCGCCTGGCCGACGCCCTCGACATCGCCCGCGCCCACGGCGGCCGCACCTCGCCGCCCGGCCCCGACCGCGGCTCCCCGGCCCGTACCAACCCGGCCGACGCCCACACCGAACCCGCCGGTGCCGACACCGACCCGGCCGTCAGCGCCTGGCGCTCGGCCTTCCTGCGCATGCCCTACCTGCGCGACGGCCTGGCCCGGATGGGCGCCGTCGTCGAGACCTTCGAGACTGCCGCCACCTGGGACAGGATCCCCGCCCTGATCGACGACGTCCGCACCGAGGTGGCCGCCGCGGCCCGCAAGGCCACCGGACACCCCGCCACCGTCAACTGCCGGCTCACCCACGTCTACCCCGACGGCGCCGCCCCCTACTTCACCGTCGCCGTCGCCGGCCGCCCGGGCGACGAGGTCCGGATCTGGGACGACATCAAGGCCGCCGCGAACGACGTCCTCCACCGCCACCGCGCCACCATCACCCACCACCACGCCGTCGGCCGCGACCACCGCCCCGCCTACGACCGCCAGCGCCCCGACCCCTTCGCCCTCGCCCTCCGCGCCGCCAAGACCGCCCTCGACCCCCACCACATCCTCAACCCGGGCGTCCTGCTCGACTGACCGGGGCTCGCCCCCACCCGCCCCGAGCCGGACGGCGGCGCTGTTCGCCGGTCTCCCGGGTGGAGAGGGGTGGTTCCGGTGATCGGGTTGTCAGTGGCCGGTGGGGAGGGAGGCGGTGAAGGCGAGCAGGCGGCCGCGACGACGCCACCGCCGGTCGGCCGGTCCGCCGGCCAGGCTCCGGCGCGCCACCGCCCGATCCGGCGCGGCCCCGGGCCGCGCACGCCGAAGGCCCGGCCCCCCGGTCGGGGGCCGGGCCGATGCGGTCGGCGGCGCGTCAGCGCCTGCGGATCGCGCCCTCCGCGCGCAGGTCCGCCAGCCTGGGGTAGCCGTCGACGGCCATGATCAGGTCGGCCTCGGCGAGCAGCGAGCGCAGCACGTGCACGATGCCGTCCACGCCGCCGACCGCCAGGCCGTAGGCGTACGGGCGGCCGACGCCGACCGCGGTGGCGCCCAGGGCCAGCGCCTTGACGACGTCCGCGCCGGTGCGGACGCCGGAGTCGAACAGCACCGGCAGCCCGTCCGCCGCCGCCACCACGTCGGGCAGCAGGTCGATCGCGGCGAGCCCGCCGTTGGCCTGCCGTCCGCCGTGGTTGGAGCAGTAGACCGCGTCCGCGCCGCCGTCCTTCGCCCGGCGGACGTCCTCGGGGTGGCAGATGCCCTTGAGGATGATCGGCAGGTCGGTGATCGACCGCAGCCACGCCAGGTCGTCCCAGGTCAGGGGGTTGCCGAAGATCCGCACCCACTCGACGACGGCCGCCTGGAGGTCGTCCTCGGGCGCCTTGGCGAGCCTGGCGCGGAAGACCGGGTCGGAGGTGTAGTTGGCCAGTGCGTGGCCGCGCAGCTGCGGGAAGTTGACGGTGGTGAGGTCGCGCGAGCGCCAGCCGGTGATCCAGGTGTCCAGGGTGACGACGATGCCCTTGAAGCCGGCCGCCTGCGCCCGGTGCACCAGGCGTCGGTGCTCTCCTACGTCGCCGGCGGCGCCGGGGACGAGTCCACCCAGCGGGCGAACGTGTCGGCGTTCGAGCGGTACGGCCTGGTGCCGCGGATGATGGTCGGCGCCGGAGCGGGGGGCGCCCCGAGAAACGCAGGAGCCTTGTGTGACGGAATGTCAATAATGATGCTCCATGCCGTGGCCGGTCGCCCCGAATGTATAGTGACGGCCGGAGACGGGGGTCCCACGTGAGCGACAGGAATCGATCGAAGCACGCCGACCGGACGACGACCGTGCTGCTCGGAGTGATGGCCGAGTGCCCGCTGCTGCTCTGCCCGCTGGTGATCTGGCACGGCAGGTCATGGGCGCCCGCCTGGTGGGTGGACGCGACGCTGTACCTGGTGGCCGCCGTCACCGCAGCGGCCGTGCTCCTCGCGGTGCGCCGCCCGGTGCCGGTGCGCGGCGTCCGGCGTGCGTCCGCCGTGGTCGGCGGAGCCGCCGGCCTGGCGGCGGTGGTCGCGGCCACCCTCTTCCTCGGTGACTCCCACGTCTCCTCCAGCGGCTGGCTGCTCGTCGGTGCGGTCGTCGCACTGGCCCTCCTGTGCAACCAGTTGACCCTCGCCGCGACCACGCGCTCCTGACCGTCTCCCACCACGTCAACCGATCGCCCTGGGACCCGGGCCGTCGGTACGAGAGGCCCGTGCGATGAACGACCCGCTGCGCGACCTGCAGCAGATGAGCGCCTTCCTGGGCGACCTCACCCATGCGCTCGCCGAGACCCGCGACATCCTCCCCCAGCGCTCCGAGGGCACCGACCGCACCGGTTCGGTGACCGTCGTGCTCGGCCCGGAGGACCTCCCGCTGTCGATCACGGTCGAGGCCGGCTGGCAGCAGCGGCTGTCACCGGAGGCGCTCGGCGGCGCGGCGGTCGAGGCCGGGCAGGCCGCCGCCGTCAACCGGCTGTCGGTCTGGCAGCAGGACGCCGGAAAGGCGGCCTGGGCGGCCGTACCGGACCGGCTGCCCGACGACCGTGCGGCGGCGGACGCCGTGGCCGAGCCCGCACTCGACCTGACCCTTGCGGTCGGCGACGTCAGCCAGGTCACCCCCCGGCCGCTGGAGCAACTGGCCGAGGACGTGCTCACGGCCCTCGACCGGGCGGGCGCACCGGGCGTCCCCGTGCAGGGCCGCGGCTGCGACGAGGGCGGGCACGTGACCGTGGTGCTCTCGCGCGGTGGACTGGTGTCCTGCGAGCCGGACGGGCGGTGGGCGGCCGAGACCGGCACCGCCGCGCTGAACCACGCGCTGGCCGCCGCCCTCGCGAAGGCCCGCACCGACCTCGCCGCCGCCGTCCGGTCCGCCCGGGAGGAGGCCGCCGCGGGCACCGACCGGATGCTGCGCGAGGCCCTCGCCCTGCTCGCGGACCCGAGCAAGCTCCGCAACTCGTAACGCGGACCGGCCGCAGGGGCCGGACGACCCAGGAAGGGAGCGACACCATGGCCGACGACGACGGCTTCAAGGTCACGACCGAGACACTCCGCACGGAGGCCGGGCTCTGGGACCAGCAGAGCGACGATCTGGGCAAGATCGCCTCGTCCGTCGGCTCGATGTCGATGGACCGGTTCCAGGCGGGCGTCTTCCAGCTCGTCGTCGGCGCCTACGCGGAGGTCCTGACGGCCGTGCACGACCGCTCCCTGGAGGGGCAGCAGAACCTCAAGGCGGTCGCCGACGGCCTGCGCACGGTGGCGGACAACTACGACCACCACGAGCAGAAGACCTCGGCCAACCTCACGGCCATATCCGGCAACTGAAGCGGAGTTCTCGACGTGGCATTCCAAGCGGCGCAGTACCAGGCAACGGTCGACAAGCTCACCTCGGGCCTGGGCGACCTGTCGGCCAAGCTCGACTCGGTGCCCGGCAAGGCGAACGACGCCGCCGACCGGTGGTGGGTGCCCGACTGGCTGGCCGACAAGGTGATCTGGTTCGGGAAGAAGATCTGCGAGATCGGCGCCGGGATCCTGAACAAGATCAAGGAGTGTCTGGAGGGCGCTGCCGCTCCGGTCTACATGATGGTCCACGGCTTCCAGTGGGAGACCCTGCGCGGCCTGGCGAACGGTGTGACCGGCCAGCTCCAGCCGCAGGTGCTGGGCTCGACCGGGGAGTGGAAGGGCCCGGCGGCGGACGCCTACGGCAAGGAGATCCCGCGTCAGGCGGCGGCCGCCACCTCGGTGGGCGGGATCTGCGACAAGACCTCCACCTCGCTGGAGATCTGCGCGGCGGCCGGCCTGACCTTCTACCTGGCGCTGGCACTGGTCCTGGTCAAGTTCATCGGCGCCACGATCGCCGCGATCGCGTCGCTCGGCTCGGTGGTCTTCTCCTGGGCGGGCTTCCTGATCATCCTTGAGGAGGCCGGGGTCAACACCACGGTGATCGTCGCCGCGGTCAGCGCCCTGATGGTGCTGCTCGGTGCCCAGGCCAAGGAGATGGCCGCGCTGCACGGCAACGCCGTCGACAACAGCCAGTTCCCGGGCGGCCACTGGCCGGTGTCGGTCAAGCCCGCCGCCTGAGGTCGGTCTCTCCGATGGGCTGAGCACTCTGATCGGATGTGTCTGTCCGGTCGGTGATCAGTGATGCGATGCGGGACCGGATCGAGCCGTGGAGATGCCGGCCGATCCGGTCCGGCTTCGACGCCGAGACCCCCAAGGCGCGGAACGCCGTCGAGCGGTGCATCAGCCGCCTGAAACAGTGGCGCGGCTTGGCCGTGCGCACCGACAGACCCGCCGACGCCTACCAGGCGCACGCACTCCGCCTCGCAGCCGGACTCATCCGGCTCCGCAGAGGACCGAAGAGACGGGTCCTTGTCCAGGCCGAGGCGAAACGTCGGGGCTAGAGCACGGCGCCGGCCGCGCGTACGTCGCCGAGCGCTCGCCGTGCCAGCGAGCCGAAGCCCTCGCGGTTGTGGGTGTCGATCCACTGGTCGAAGGCGAAGCGTGCGCCGATGGTCCGCCCGGCGCCGCCCGGGGACCGGATCGGCCGGCATCCACGGCCCGATCCGGTCCCACCTCGCACCACTGATCACCGACCGGACAGACACGTTCGATCGACTGCTCCGGCACGGCCGCGGTGCGCGGTGCGAGGGCGTACGCAGCTGTCGGCCTTCCCGTCGAGCGGGAGGGTCCGGCGCACCGTGGCGCCCTCCCGGAGCACGCCCGGCCGGTCCGCGCGGAGCGCGTGCGCCCGAGAGCGGGGTGTGCCCGGCGCGGGGGCGGGCAGGCATGGGGTGCCCCCGCAGCCGACGAAGGAGTCGCCCGTGCCCGCGCCGTCCTACCTTCCCGACATGACCGTGGAGCAGTACCTCGGCCACCTCGCGGACCGGCATCCGGGCTGGCACCGGCTGCTCGACCCGGGGCGGGTCGACGGGGCCGCCACGGCCGACCGGCTCCGCGCGTGGACCAACGAGTTCGACTCGGACAGCGGCGGGCGGGGCGACTCCTACCGGCGTGCCCACCGGGATCCGCTGGTGCGCTGGACCGGCGCCCGGCAGCTGCTGCGCCTGGCCGTGCCGGAGGCCCGCAGTGGCCGCGGGGCGCAGGCCCGGAGCGGCGGCGAGGCGCAGGCGCTGGTGCTGGATGCGCTGGGCGGGGACGGACTGCTGGCGCGCGCCTCGGCCCTGCGCCCGGACCAGGTGCCGGACGGGCTGCGGCTGCTGACCGGTGACATCTCCGGACCGATGGTGGCCGCCGCCCTCGCCCACGGCCTGCCCGCCGTGCGCCAGGCCCCTGACCGGATGCTGCTGGCCGACCGGACCGTCGACGCGGTGCTGCTGGCCTACGGCACCCACCACATCCCGCCCGCCGCCCGCCCCGCCGCGGTCGCCGAGGCCGTACGGGTCCTGCGCCCCGGCGGCCGGGTCGTCCTGCACGACTTCGAGCCGCACAGCCCGATGGCCGACTTCTTCCGCACCGTCGTCGACCCCCGTGCCGCGATCCGCCACGACTACCGGCACTTCAGCCGCATCGACCTGCTGGACCTGTTCGCGCCGCATCCCGTCGCGGTGCGCCTGGTCGACGTCTACGACCCGATCACGGTCCGCGCGGCGACCCCTGACGGAGCGAAGGCCGCCGTGGTGGCCCACTTCGGCGCGACCTTCGGGCTCGCCGACCACCTCGACGACCTCGGCGCCGACGCCGGCTGGGACCTGCTGGCCGACGCGTTCGACCACACCGCGCACCTCGCGCAGCTCTGCGGCCCGCTCGCGGCGCCCGCGCGACCCTTCGTGCGCCCGGCCGCCGGCGGCTGGATCGCCGAGGTCCCCAGGGTGGCGCTGGTCGCCGTGGCCGAGCGTCGGGGCGGCTGAGCGTCGGGGCGGCTGAGCGTCAGTGCGGCTGAGCCCGACCCGGTCGGACCGGGCTCAGCCGGGAGAGTCGGTCAGTCGAGGCAGAACTCGTTGCCCTCGACGTCCTGCATCACGATGCACGACTCGTTGAAGCCGTCGGCCCGCAGGAGCCGCACGCGCACCGCGCCGAGGGCCAACAGTCGTGCGCACTCGGCCTCCAGGGCGGCGAGGCGCTCCTCGCCGACCAGACCGGTGCCGACCCGGACGTCGAGGTGCACCCGGTTCTTGACGACCTTGCCCTCGGGAACGCGCTGGAAGAACAGGCGGGGGCCCACGCCCGAGGGGTCCACGCAGGCGAACGCCGAACCCTGACGCTCCGTCGGCAGGGAGAGGTTGAAGGCGTCCCAGTCGGCGAACCCCGGCGGCGGCGGTGGTACGACGTACCCGAGCACCTCGCACCAGAAACGGGCGACGCGCTCGGGTTGGGCACAGTCGAAGGTGACTTGGACGTGCTTGATCGATGCCATCGGTCCACCGTAGTGGCGCGCGCTCCGCTCCGGGGATCCGGGGTGCGCGTGTCACGGCGGTCGGTGCCGGGTGGGTGGTGGACGGTCGACGGCAGCGTGCCGCGTGCCGCGTGCCGCGTGCTCTGCGGTACGTGCGGTGTGCTGTGTGGTGCGGCGTGCTGCGTCGACCGTCCACCGGGGTGGCTCGCGCCGGTCTGGACAGCGGCGCGGGGGTCGGTCAGTCTTCACCCCCATGACGCTCCCGTTCCCCCAGCAGCAGCAACCCCTCACCGCCGCCGCGCGCACCGCGCTGTTCGAGGCGCTCACCGCGGTCGGCGGCGAGGCCGTCGGCCTGCTCGCCGGCTGCCGTGGCGACACCCCGATACCCGGTGCGGAGTGGACGGTCGCCGAGGCCGCCGCGCACCTGGCGATGGCCAACGAGCTGATGGCCGCACTGGCGGCCGGCGAGGAGCGGCCGTACGGGGACGGGACGGCGGGCTCGCTGGCCGCGGCGAACGAGGCCTCGCTGGCCGAGCGGCCGGAGCGGGACCCGGACGTGCTCGCCGGGGAGATCGCCCGGCGGGCACGGGAGTTCACGGCGGCCGTGGGGCCGCGGGCCGGTACCGAACCGGTGCTGACCCCGTTGGGGCCGATGGACCTGGACACCCTCGGCGCCTACCTGCTGACCCACATGCTCGGCCACCTCTACGACATCGCCGTGGCCCTGGGGCGGCCGCACCCGATCGACCGGCACCGCGTGGGGCTGACGATGCCGTTCCTGCGCGTGGCCATGCCGTGGGTGACGGACCCGCGTGCCGCGGCCGGCCACAGTGCCTGCTACCGGCTGCGGGTGCGGGGCCTGGACGCCTTCGCGGTGACCTTCACGGACGGTGTCGCCGTGGTGAGCCCGCAGCCGCCGTGCCGCCCGGACTGCACTATCCTCACCGAGCCGGTGGCGTTCCTCCTCATCGCGCTGGGCCGCTACACCGCCACCGACGCCCTCCTCCGGGGCAAGGTGTTCGCCTGGGGCCGCAAGCCCTGGCTGGCCGCGGGCTTCCCGGGGCTGTTCGCGGCCCCCTGAGGAGGCCCTGCGCCCGGCGGCGGCGCAGCCGGGTCAGGCGCTGGTCTCCGTCTGGCGCGAGCAGGGGAGCGGCCCGTCCTCGGAGCACATGGTGGTCCGGACGCGCTGCACGTAGCGGTGCACCAGGTGGCGCAGCACGTGGACGGTGGCGGCGACGTCCGGGTCCGGGACGCCGTCGAGGGCGTCGGCGAGCCCGGTGATGTTGGCCTGTTTCAGTCGGTCGAGTACGGCCCGTCCCTCGGCGGTGAGTTCGACCTGGCGGGCCCGCCGGTCCGTCGCGTCCCGGGTGCGTTCCACCAGCTGCTGGCCCTGCAGGCGGTCGATCTGCCGGGTGACGTGGGAGGGCTTGACCATCAGCCGGTCGGCGAGGTCGCCGATCCGGCTGGCGCCGTCGGCCTCGGAGAGCGCGCGCAGCAGGTAGATGTCCGAGCGGGCGGCGGTGATCCCGGCCCGGGCCGTCTGACGTTCGTGCTGCTGTGTACGCGTCAGCAGGTAGGCCAGGGTGGCCAGTACGGCCTCCAGGTCCGAGGCGGTGGTCCGTTCGTCTTCGGGGTCTTCGGCGTCCGGCATGGGGGAACTGTAGCGATCCGGTGCGGGCCGTGAGGGTGGCCCGGGGGTCCGACCGGATTTCGGACAGATTCGTTCGCTGGGGGGACGGGGCCTTTCGTTGCAACGGAGTGCGAGTTAGCGTGACGGTGAGTTAGTTGCTTAGGGCACGTAAATGGCCCCGGTTGCACCTCGGCCGCACCACCCCCACGGCGCCACCCACGGCACAGAGCACGCCGCACACAGCGCACTGCACAGCACAGCACTGCACTGCACACCGCACAGCACTGCACACCGCACAGCACACCGCACACGGCACACCCCCACGCGGCGCCACCAGCTGCGCCACGCAGGCCCGAGCTGGCGACACCCAGCTCCGAGAAGGGAGCCCCCTCATGGCCACGGCCGCCCAGACCCCCGGCATCACCCACCCCGCCGCCCGCGGCGCCTGCCCCTTCGACCCGCCCCCCGCCTACCAGCAGGCCCGCCAGGAGGAGCCGGTCACCCGCGTCTCCCTCTGGGACGGCGCGCCCAGCTGGCTGGTCACCCGCCACGAGGACGTCAAGGCCGTCCTCTCCGACGCCCGCTTCAGCTCCGACTCCACCCGCCCCGGCTTCCCGTTCATCAGCGCCGGCGCCCGGCAGCTGAACGCCGGTCAGCCCACCTTCATCAGGCTGGACGACCCCGAGCACGCGCGCCTGCGCCGGATGCTCACCGGCGAGTTCATGATCAAGAAGGTCGAGGCGATGCGCCCCGAGGTCCAGCGCATCGCCGACGACCTGCTCGACCGGATGACCGCCGGACGCACCGGCGCCGACCTCGTCCACGAGTTCGCCCTGCCGCTGCCCTCCCTGGTGATCTGCCTGCTGCTCGGAGTCCCCTACCGGGACCACGACTTCTTCCAGGAGTGCAGCCGCGTCCTGCTGCGCCGCGACTCCTCGCCCGAGGAGGTCGACGCCGCCCGGGACCGGCTGGCCGACTACCTGGTCGAGCTCACCGAGACCAAGCGCGCCGAGCCCGACGACGGCATCCTCAGCCGGCTGGTCGCCCGCGGCGAGCTCAGCACCGAGGAGATCGGCGCGATGGGCCGGCTGCTGCTGGTGGCCGGACACGAGACCACCGCGAACATGACCGCGCTGTCCGTCCTGGCCCTGCTGCGCAACCCCGACCAGCTCGACCACCTGCGCCGCCACCCGGAGTCCGTCCCCGGCGCGGTCGAGGAACTGCTGCGCTACCTGACCATCGTGCACTCCGGCCTGACCCGGGTCGCCACCGAGGACGTCGAGGTCGGCGGCGTGCGGATCCGGGCGGGCGAAGGCGTCATCTGCATGATCAGCACCGCCAACCGGGACACCCTGGAGTTCCCCGGCGGCGACGAACTCGACCTGACCCGCGACGCCCGCCGCCACCTCGCGTTCGGCTTCGGCGTCCACCAGTGCCTCGGCCAGCCGCTCGCCCGCCTGGAGCTCCAGATCGCCCTCGACACGATCCTGCGCCGACTGCCCCGACTGCGCCTGGCCGTCCCGTTCGAAGCGGTCCGCTTCCGCGGCGAGATGCTCATCTACGGCGTCCACGAGCTGCCGATCGCCTGGTGAACTCCGGCCCGCGGGCCGACAGCACCACCGATCGCCATCGTTCGCCGACCGTACAGTTCACCACCACCAGGGCCCCGACCGGCCCTGCCCCGAAGGGAACCCGCATGCTCGTCCACATCGACCAGGACAAGTGCTGCGGCGCCGGACACTGCGTCCTCGCCGCCCCCGAGGTCTTCGACCAGCGCGACGAGGACGGAATCGTCGTCCTGCTCGACGCCCGGCCGCCCGCCGACGTCCACCAGGCCGTCCAGGACGCCGCCGCCGTCTGCCCGGCCGCCGCGATCCGCCTGGAAACCGCGTGAGCGCACCGCGCCGGATCGCCGTCGTCGGAGCCGGCGCAGCCGGACTGCACACCGCCGAAGCGCTGCGCCGGGCCGGCTACGACGGCCGGCTCACCCTGATCGGGGCCGAGGACGCGCCACCGTACGACCGGCCGCCGCTGTCCAAGCACCTGCTCTCCGGACAGTGGCAGCCCGAGCGGCTCACCCTGCGCGACCCCCGGGCCCTGGAGGAGCTCCGGCTCGACCTGCGCCTGGGGGTGCCCGCCCGGCGCCTGGACCGCCGCACCCGCACCGTCCACCTCGCCGACGGCCGGGAGGTGCCCTGCGACGCGGTCGTCATCGCCACCGGGGTCCGCCCGCGCCGGCTGCCCGGCGCCGAGACCCCGCTCGCCGGCGCGCACGTGCTGCGCACCCTCGCCGACGCCCTCGCCCTGCGCGAGGACCTTCGCGCCGGGGGCCGGCTGCTCGTGGTCGGCGGCGGACTGCTCGGCGCCGAGGCGGCGGCCACCGCCGTCGGACTCGGCGCCGAGGTCACCTGGCTGGTGTCCACCGACACCCCGCTGGCCGCGGTCCTGGGCACCGAGACCGCCGCCCTGCTCACCGGCCTGCACCGCGAACACGGCGTACGGATCCACCGGGGAGCGGCCACCGGCCTGCTGCACCGCGACGGCCGCGCCACCGGCGTACGGCTGGCCGACGGCACCGACCTCGTGGCCGACACCGTCCTGATGGCCGTCGGTTCCGAACCCGCCACCGACTGGCTGGCCGGCAGCGGCCTGCGGCTGGACGACGGCGTGGTCTGCGACGCCCACTGCGCCGCCGGGCCCGGCGTCTGGGCGGCCGGCGACGCCGCCTCCTGGCCGGACCCGCACACCGGCCGCCACCGGCGTCTCGAACAGCGCACCAACGCCACCGACCAGGCCCTGCTCGTCGCCCGGAACCTGCTGGCCGGGCCGGACGGGACCCGGCAGGCCTACACCCCGGTCCCGTACCTGTGGACCGACCAGTACGGGCTGCGGATCCAGGCGTACGGCCGCCCCGGCGACGCCGACCGCTTCGAACCGGTCGAAGGCAGCGTGGCGGAGCACCGCTTCGCCGCCGCCTGCGTCCGCGACGGGCGGGTCGTCGGCGCGGTCGGGATCGCCGCCGCCCGTGCCCTGCGCGGGCTGCGCAGCCAGGTCGCGGCGCACGGCCCCTGGCCGCCCGGGGAGGCCTGACCCCGCACGGCCGGGACACCCTCGACCGGATCCGCCGCGAACGCTCCGCCCTCGTGGCCCGGCGCAGCACCCGTCTGACCCCCGACCAGTGCCGGCAGTTGGAGGAGGCCCTCCCGCTCCTGGAACTGCTCCTCGACGAACCCGACCCACCCCGCCCCCCGGCCGCGTAGCGGCCCCGGGCCCGGCCGACGCCGGGCCCCGGGCCGGACGTCAGACCCGGGCCGGCTGCCCACCCGACTCGGCGACGACGTGTATCTCATGGACGGCGTTCCGGTCGCCCGTGAGCGGCTGGACGCGCCCGGCGGAGTCGGTGGCCCGGCAGCGGATGCGGTGCCGGCCCGGGGCGAGGTCGTGGCGCAGGCGGAAGCGCTGCCAGGCCGGGTCCGGGCCGCGCCGGTCGAGCGCGGCGGGCTGCCAGTCACCGTCGTCCACGGCGATCTCGACGGACGTCACCTCGCTGGAACTCCAGGCGTAGCCCGCGAGTTCGCAGCTCCCGGCCGGGACGGTGCGCCCGTCGCCCGGGGTGAGCAGCTTGCTGCTGACGTCCTTCTCCCGCACCGGCCGGGACTCGCGCTCGCCGGGCAGGACGCGGGTGTACAGGCGGGTGGTGAAGAGGTGGTCGGGGCGGTCGGCGGCCAGCACGATCCGGCTCAGCCACTTCACCGAGTTGGTCCCGAACATCAGGGGTGCCACCGCCCGCACCGGGTAGCCGTGGTCCGGGTGCAGCGGTTCGCCGTTCATGGTGTGCGCGAGGACGACCTCGGCGCCCGCCTGCTCCACGGGGAGGTCCTTGAGGTAGCTCACGCCGCTCTCGCCCGCGAAGTCGCCGGTGTCGGCGCCCTCCAGCCAGACGTGCCGGGCCTCCGGGCGCGGGCCGGCGAGTTCCAGTACGGCGGCGAGCGGGACGCCGGCCCACTCCACGTTGGTGACGGCGCGGGTCGGCACGGTGGGGTGCAGCGGGTTGCCGAAGCACTCGTGGACGGCGGTGAACCGGCGCTGCGGCAGGCCCAGGAGGGCCGGGAGGTCCAGCCGCAGCGGCCGCTCCACCAGGCCCTCGACGGTGAGCGACCACGTCGCGGGGTCGAGCTGCGGGTGCGGCCCGAGGTGGTTGCGGACGAAGACGTCCTCGACCGGCGTGAGGAAGAGGTCGGGTGTCGCCGGATCGGTCCTGATCATTGCTCATGCCCCCGTGTCGAAAGAATCGTTGTGCGCGATCGACAGTACAAGGAGCAACTGACACCCCCCCCGGGGCGGGGGACCGGTCGGGGACCGCACGGGCACCTGTCGGGGACCGGCCGCGCGACCGGCGCCGGGTCCGCCTGGGTGATCGGCCCGGCGGCGGGAGCGGAGGCGCGGCGTGTCCGCCGGGCAGGGCGTGGCGGCTCTGCGAGCCTGTTCCGCGGCCCGCTGCCGGACGAGCCGCACACCGGCGCCGATCCGACCCGAGGAGCCCCCCTTGCCGCACCGGTCGCCCGTTCCCCGGCTGACGGCCGCTGTCGTGGCCCTGCTCCTCGCCCTCTCCGCCTGCTCCAGCGCCGGTTCCGCCTCAGGAGCGCGCCCGGCCGACGCGCACGGGAGTTCCCCGCCGGCGGACGTGGTGGCCGCGGGCGGTCCGCTGGTCGGCGATCCCACCCTCGTCCCCGGCGAGCAGTCCTGCGCGGCCGCGGAGGGCAACGCCCCGTGGTACCCGACCATCGCGGCCTTCGAGGTCCACGACTCGAACCGGACGCACCGGTACGGGTGCGCGCACTTCGGGGGCGCCCCGTCGAACAACCAGGTCTACGCCTACGGTTCGCAGCAGGTCTACGCCACGCCGTACAACATCGTGGACCGCGGCCCCGACGAGCTCTACGTCTACGGCGGCGGTTACGGCGACGGCCAGGGCGCCTCCGGCTCGTTCGTCTCGCGGGTGGAACCCGGGACGTACAACGAGGTCTGGCGCCAGGTGCTGATCAACACCAACGCGACCGACGAGTGGGACTACCCCGGTGTCCTGAACGTGCTGGCGGACGGCAGCCTGGTGGTCGTCTACGGCTACCACATCGCCCGGATCGACCCGCAGACCGGCCGGGTCCTCGCCCGGACCACGCTGCCCACCGGCCGGTCGGCCCCGCGCGACACCGCGTACAACGGCTACGACGCGCTGCCGGACGGGACCATCGTCGCCAAGACCGTCAACCGGCAACCCGGCTGCACGGAGCAGGGGTTCAGCGCCTTCCTGAACTGCCCCGACCCGACGGCCGTGCCGCCCTCGATCATGGTGGCGATCGACCCGAAGACCCTCCAGGTGATCTCCCAGGTCACGCTGCCCGAGATGATGGGCGGCCGGATCACCACGGCGACGCTCGACGGCACGCAGGAGATCTACCTGCCGGGCGCCACCAAGCTCTACCGCTACTCGTACCAGAACAACGGCTTCGCCCCCGACCCCTCGTGGGGGCCGGTGCCCTACCTCAAGGACGGGCAGACCGCCGCGTCCGCCATGGCCGTCATCAACGACTACGTCGTCGCGATGACCAACGGCGGGAAGCCGACCTCGACCCCGATGAGCGTCGTCGCCGTCTCCCAGAGCGACTCGACCAAGGTGGCCGACATCCAGCCGTTCGCCTCCAGCGGCACCAAGAACAGCTTCATCCCGTCGATGGTCTCGGTCGACCCGGAGAACGACCGCGTCTACGCGATGGACGCCGGGGCGGGCGAGCTGGCCGGGATCGACCTGTCGAACGGCACGCTGTCGGTGGCGTGGACGCAGGACCAGACGACCCTCAGCTTCACGACCCTGATCGGCCCCAAGGACCAGCGCGTGCTGATCGGGACCGACATCCCGGTGAAGTTCTTCCAGGGGCTCAAGAAGTACACCACCGAACAGGTCGTCTGGCGCCGGGCCCAGGACGGCGCCGAACTCGCCCGCTCCAGCCAACTGCCCAAGATGACCCAGGGGATCCTGGTCACGCCAGGCTACGCCGGACTGCAGTATTTCCTCACCGCGGACGGTCACGTCACCGGCCTCCAGGTCGCACCGAAGCCCGCCTCGCCGACGCCGTCCGCTCCCGGCAGTTCCGCGAAGTCGCCGTCGGCGTCACCGTCCGGGTCCCCGGCACCGTCCGGGTCGCCCGGGTCCCCGTCGCCCGTGTCATCGCCGTCCGTGTCATCGCCATCCGTGTCCCCGTCGCCCGTGCCCTCCGAGCCCTCCTGAACGGCGGCCGACGAGAGAAGGGATCCGCTCGTGATCGAGAAGCTGGACGGACTGCCGGAGAACGTCATCGGATTCGAGGCCGGTGGCAGGCTCTCTGCCGAGGACTACCGGGACGTGCTGCTGCCCGCGCTGGAGGAAGCGGCGAAGCGGGGCGCGGTGCGGTTCGTCATCGTCATCCGGGAGTTCCACGGCATGACCGGCGGCGCACTGTGGGAGGACCTCAAGATCGGGGCCGAGCACCTGCGGGCCTGGAAGCGGATCGCCCTCGTCACGGACATCGAGTGGATGACCCACGCGACGGCCCTCTTCGGGTGGATGACGCCGGGCACCACGAAGACCTTCCCGCTCGCCCAGCAGGACCGGGCGATCGCGTGGGCGGCCGAGGACTGAGCCGGCCTGACCCGGCCTGGCCCGGCGTCAGCCGCCGGGCCGGACCTCAGTCGCGGGCGGCGCGTGACCGGTCGGTCAGCCGCTGCTTCCAGCCCCTGGGGGGAGGCCAGGGCACGCCCCACGCCGCGAGCTGGTCGCGGCGCCACCCGCCGGCCGGGGTGCGGGCGGCCTCGATCTCCGCGGGGGTCGGGCACACCACCGCGTCCTGGCCCGCCGCGTCCTGGTCCACCGCCACGGTGGCCGCCGTGGCCGGCGGGGTCGCCGGACCAGGCGTGGCCGCCGGGGCGGCGGCGCGGCCGATGCTCAGCCGGAACGGCCGGGTGCGCCAGTCCCAGCCCCGGCTCAGGATCAGCGCCGCGAGGTCCATCCAGTTCGGGCGTTCCCCGCCGGCTGCGGCGACCACGTGCGGCCACCCCAGCACCGTCCCGTCTTCCAGCAACGGGCCGATGAGGCCGGCGAGCCCGGGGTCCGGCCGGTGTTCCTCCAGCAGCGCGCGGGTACGGTTCCCGTCGGTGACCAGGAGCCCCCAGCCGCGTTCGCGGCACAGCTGCGCCATGGCCCGGTACTTGGCGACGTTGACGGCGGTGGCCATCTCGAACAGCGCCTTGACCTCGACCAGGACGCAGCGCCCGTCGGTGGTGGCGACGAGCAGATCGGGGAAGTAGGTGCGCGGGCGCCCGTCGAACTCGTAGCCGATGGCCAGCGGCTGCTCCTGGTAGTACGCGATCTGCGGGGCGAACGACAGGAGTTGGATCAGGTGGAGCTCGCTCTCCGACTCGTACGCCACCGCGCGTCCGAGCTTGGGGCAGTGCCACGACCCGGAGCGCGGATCGTCGTCGTCGGCCTCGCGCAGCGCGGACAGGTCGCTGCGCGGGGGAGCGCTCTCGGGTATGCCGAACCACTCGATCCGGCCCGCCAGGCGCTCCCACCGGGCGGTGGCCCGCTCGATCCGACCCTGCCGGGTGGCCTCGCGGCGCTGTGCGTCGTGGCGCAGCGTACGGATCGTCATGGCCTGGGCCGCGAGGTTGTCGGCGGGCAGCTTGCCTGCACATTCCCCCCACGGCTTCTGACAACAGGCTGGAGCATGCCCGCGCTCCCACTCGGTGATGCGGCGGGCAGGCGTCCCCGTAGGAGTGACGCACCATCACGGGCGTCGGTTCGACGCGAAGCCCCGCCGCGACGGTCGGCGGGCCGGGGTCACAGCACGGTTGCGGCGACCGCTTCCCGCAGGGCGGCCCGTGCGCTGTGGGTGATCGGGTCGCCGTGTCCGAAGAGCGCCGTTTCGGCCTCCAACTCGGCAAGCCGGTGCAGCGACTCGACGGCTCGGGTGCGGTCGGTGTTGAAGACGCCCATCATGGTCCGGCCGACGTTGGCGACCGCGTCTCCGGTGAACAGCACCTTCGGCCCGGGCAGGTGGAGCGCGATCGACCCGTCCGTGTGTCCGGGCACGGCGACCACCACGGCCCCGCCGCCGAACTCCAGCACATCGCCGTCCTCCACCTCCCGGTCCACCCGGCAGGGCGGGGCCGCCGGCAGGGGCGGAAGCGCCGCCCTGATCGGTACCTCGAACTCCTCCAGCACGGGAGCCGCTCCGGCCTCCTGCCCCCGGATCACCGGAGCCTCCAACCGATGCGCCACCACCTCCGCGCCGTGCCGGGCGGCGAGTTCGGCAGCGGATCCCGTGTGGTCCTCGTGCCAGTGAGTCAGCACGATCCGCCGCAGTTCGCCGTCCAGCGCTTCCTCGATCCGTGCCGCGCAGTTCGCCGTGCCGGAGTCGATCAGAGTCACCTCGGAGCCGTCCCGCCACAGGTAGGCCGAACCCACCGGGAACCGGAGCATGCGTAGTCCTGGCAAAACCTCGGTCACGTCCATGGCCTCAGCATGCGTGGCCGGGCCCGGCTCCGCGTGTTTGTTCGCTGACGGCTCACCAGTGCGCGGGATGCGATCGAGGGGAGAGGCCGGTCATGGTCAGGGTCGACGATGTGATGAGCCGCCCGGGACGGACACCTGACGTGCCGGTACCGGCGGTGCCTCGGTAGGGTGCCGGGATGATCGCCGTACCGGAGGAGTTCGCGCGGAGCACCGTCGAGCGCGAGGGGGAGGCCGGGGCGCGGTGGCTCACCGAGGTGCCCGGGATCGTGGAGGAGCTGTCGGGGCGTTGGGGGTGCGTGCCGGACGGTGCGGTCATGCACGGCGGCGTCGGCGTCATCGTTCCGGTGCGGGGGCGCGGCGGGGAGCCCGCGGTGCTGAAGGTGTCGTTCCCGCATCCCGGCAACGTCCACGAGCCGGACGCGTTCGTGGCGTGGGCCGGGCGGGGCGCCGTCCATCTGCACGAACGCGACGACGCGCGGTACGCGATGCTGCTGGAGCGGGTCCGGTCCGGGACCCTGGCGGAGGTCGAGGACGGCGACGAGGTGGTGACGGTCGCCGGGCGGCTCAACCGCCGCCTGGCCGTCCCCGCGCCGCCCGGCCTGCCCCGGCTGCGCGAGCAGGCCGCGGCCTGGGAGGAGCAACTGCGCCGGGACGACGAGGAACTGGCGCGGCCGCTGCCGCGCCCGGTGCTGGACGCCGCCGTCGCGACCGTCCGGGAGCTGGGCCCGGTCCAGCCGGACACCCTCGTCCACGGCGACCTCCACGCCGGGAACATCCTGCGCGCGGGCCGCGAGCCGTGGCTCGCCGTCGACCCCAAGGGGTACGTCGGGGATCCCGCCTACGACGGCGGCACCCTGCTGAAGTCGCGCGCGCTGACGCTCCTCGACGCGGACGACCCGCGCAGGGCCGTCCAGCGCATCCTGGACGTGTTCGCCGAGGCGGCCGAACTCGACCGTGAACGCGTGCGGCGGTGGGCCCACTTCCACGCCGTCCAGGCCGCGTTCTGGGGCCGTCGGCACGGGTTCCGGATCGCCCGCGGCGGCCCGCGACTGGACTGGCTCACCGCGTTCGCCGACCGGCTGGCGGAGGTGCTCACCGAGCGGTAGCCCACGTCCCCGGTTCCGTCTCGCGGCACTACAGTGGTCGAACCGGTGGACGCCCTGGGCGAGTTGACGCCGACCCGGCCGTGGCGCGCGTGCCCTGGGGAGGGGTGGCCCATGTCCGAGACGGAACAGACGGAACAGACGGAACAGGCGGGACGAGCAGAACAGGCGGAACAGGCGGAACAGGCGGAACAGGCGGGATCGGCGGACCGGCTCGGGTCGGGGCCGACCCTGCTGAGTCTGCTGACGCTGGCGGGGGACTTCGTCGTCCCGGGCCGCCTCGCGCCGGGCGGAGCGGACCGGCCGGTGAGCCGGCTGGTCGTGCTCGACGAGCTGGAGCCGCCGGCGTCCCAGGACGATCTGCTCGTCGCGGTCGGGGTCGATCCGCACACCGAGGAGGCGGGCGCCCTCGTCCGCCGGGCGGGGGAGGCCGGCGCGGCGGCGGTGCTCTTCCGTCCGGTGGAGACCGGCTCCGGGAACGAGGCGCTGGGCGCGGCCGCCGCCGAGGCGGGGACGGCGGTGCTCTTCCGCAGCCGGTGGACGGACTGGCCGACCGTGATCGGGATCCTGCACGCGGGGCTGTCGGTGACGCCCGAACCGAGGATCGCCGGTGTGCCGCTGGGCGACCTCCCGCAGCTGGCCAAGGCGATCGCGCTCCGGGTCGGCGGCTCGGTGACGATCGAGGACACGGCGTACAACGTCCTCGCCTACTCGCCCATCGGTCAGGACGTGGACTGGGTCCGGATCTGGACCATCCTGGGGCAGAAGCCGCCGGCGCACCGGCGTGACGACCTGCGGAACGCCGGGTTCGACCGCGACCTGCTGCGCTCGGACCGGGTGCTCCACCGCAAGGCGCAGGGCGAGGCCCCCGAGCGCCTGATCGTGCTGGTCCGGGCGGGGGACGTCCCGCTGGGCTCGATCTGGGTGGCGGCGGAGGGCGAGCGGCCCCTGGACACCCCGGCCAACCGCGAGGCCCTGCGCGCCGCGGCGCGGGAGGCCGTGGCCCACCTGCTGCACGACCGCGCGCGGCGGGAGGGGCAGGACCGGCTGCTGCTGGAAGCGGTCCGGGGGCTGCTCGACGGACAGGGGTCCGCCGAACTGCTGGCGGCGCGCACCGGGCTGCCGGCGGCGGAGCGGTGCGCGGTGCTGTCGGTCGGTGCCGGGCCGGGCGGCCCGCAGGACGTCCGGGCGCGCGGCCGGCTGGTCGATGCGGCGTTCCGGCACTGCACCGGGCGCGGCGAGGTGTCGGTGGTGGTGCCCTCGGCGCGGGGCGTCCTGGTGCTGCTGGGCGGGCTGGCGAAGGACCCGGCACGGGCCCGCGAGCGGGTGGGGCTGCTGGCCGGATCGCTGGCCCGGGAGCTGTCGCGGCAGCTGGGGCTGCGGGTACGGGTGGGCGTCGGCGAGGTGCAGGACCGGCTCGACGGGGCACCCGAATCCCGGCGGACGGCCGAACTGGCGCTGGGCGGGCTGCTGTTCGGCCGGAGCGCGCCGGACGTCGCCAGGGTCGGGGAGGTCGCGGACGCCGTGGCGCTGCTGCACTTCGCGGACGCGCTGCGGGCGGCGCGACAGCTGCCGGTGGAGACGCCGGTGACGCGGCTGCTGGCGTCCACCCGCAAGGCCGAGGTCCCGCTGGTCGACACCCTGGGCGCCTTCCTGGACCAACCGGGGGAGAAGGCCAGGGCCGCGGAGGCGCTGGGCGTGGCCCGCAGCACCTACGCCCACCGCCTGGACCAGACGGTGGTGCGGGAGAGCGGCATCGACCTCGACGACCCCGACGCCCGGCTGCTGGCCCAGCTCCAACTGCTGCTGCTCAGGCGCTCGGTGGCCGACGAGGGCTGAGGCCGTCGTCCCGCGCGGGGACCTGCGGGGTGCTTGTCGCCCGCTGCGGGACTTCGTCGTCCGGTGCGAGGACGGCGCGGCACGTTCGTCGTCCGGTGCGAGGACGGCGCGGCACGTTCGTCGTCCGGGGCGAAGGCGGGCCGCCGCTGCCCGCCCGCCGTCGGCCGGCACGGAGGCGCCGCCGGAAACCCGGGTCGTGGGATGAGGACCTGCCCGCCGGCTGACGGGCAGTCTGGTCGCACGGCCCGCCGGAGCACCCCGGGGCCGTGCGACCGAGACGACCGGACGGAGTGTGCCACCATGGCGAACCCCCAGCTGACGGCCCTGCACGGGCCCGAGCGCCGTGAACTCATCCTCCGCGCGGCGGTCCGCCAGGGCCTGCTGGACCCGGAGGACGCGCAGCTCGCGGGCTTCCTCGACCTGGACGCGGTGGCGGCCACCGTCGACGCGCTGCACCGCGCCTTCCCCGACTCGGTCGAGGTGCTGCACGCCTTCGCGGCCAAGGCCAACAGCCTCGTCCCGGTGCTGGCGCGGCTGCGCGGTCTGGGCATGGGCTGCGAGGTGGCCAGCCCCGGCGAGTTCGCGCAGGCGCTCGCGGCCGGTTTCGAGCCCGGACGGATCGTCTTCGACTCCCCGGCCAAGACCCGTCGCGAACTGGCGCGGGCGCTGGAGCTCGGCGTGGCCGTCAACGTCGACAACTGGCAGGAGCTGGCCCGGGTCGACGAGCTGCTGACTCCCGGGCACGCCGGCAAAGTCCAGAGCGAGTCCACGATCGGCGTGCGCGTCAACCCGCAGCTCGGTGCCGGCGCCATCGGGGCGATGAGCACCGCCACCGCGACCTCCAAGTTCGGTATCGCCCTGGCCGACGAGGGCAACACCGCCCGGCTGGTCGAGGCCTTCCGGGCGCGGCCCTGGCTCGGCCGGCTGCACTGCCACGTCGGCAGCCAGGGCTGCCCGCTGGACCTGATGGCGGACGGGGTCGCTGCGACCGTCGCCCTCGCCCGGCGGATCAACCGCGAGCTGGGCCGCCGTCAGGTGGTGGGCCTGGACATCGGCGGCGGCCTGCCGGTCAACTTCGCCGACGACCGGGTGATCCCGGACCACCGGGACTACGCCGAGCGGCTGCAGGCCCGCGTGCCCGACCTGTTCTCCGGTGAGTTCCGGCTGGTGACCGAGTTCGGCCGGTCCGTGCTGGCCAAGAGCGGCTTCACCGCCGCCTACGTCGAGTACACCAAGGAGTCCGGCGGGCGGGCGATCGCGATCACCTACGCCGGTGCGCAGGTGGCCACCCGGACGGTCTTCGCACCGGACTCCTGGCCGCTGCGGGTCACCGCGCACGACGCGACCGGGGCGGCCAAGCACGGGCAGCCGGTCGAACAGGACGTGGCCGGGCCGGCCTGCTTCGCCGGGGACCTGGTCGCCAGGGCCCGCCCGCTGCCGCTGCTGGAGCCCGGGGACCTGGTCGCGCTGCTGGACACCGGGGCCTACTACACGTCCACCCCGTTCTCCTACAACAGCCTGCTGGAACCCGCCGTGCACGGGGTCACCGTGGCGGCCGACGGCGCGGTGCGCTTCGAGACGCTGCGCCGCGCGCAGACCGTCGAGGACCTGCTGGGCCGCACGGGCGGGTGAGGACGCCCCTCCGGCGGCCGGTCACGGTCCGTCGCGGACGAACCACGGGCGCCGGCCCTGGCCCGGCGGCCCGGCCGGGGCCGGGACCGCGGTGTCGGAGCGGTCGCCGGGCACCTGTATGTTGATCACCTGCCGGCCCTGTCGGTGTCCCGCGCCGGGGTGTGTCGACGCGCGGGTCCGGCCCGGGCGGTGACCGTTCCACGCCGCAGACCGGGCCGCCTGTCGGCCGGGGAGTCGAGAAGTCGTGTGCCGGGGGGAAGACGCCGCCCCGGGGGTTGACCACCGCTCCCCGCCTCGTCATCTCGTCGTTCGCGAAGGATCTGGTATGACCGCTCCCGTCCCACCCGACAGACCGCAGGCCGAGAAGGCTTCCCCGGAGGATGCCGAGAAGCGCGCGGCCGTGGCGGCCGTAGAGGTGGCCGTGGCGGCCGTCGAGGTGGCCGACGTGGCCGTAGAGGTGGCCGAGGTGGCCGCTGACGTGGCTCCTGGCGAGGCGGCCGGCGCCGACCCGTGGGCGCCGCTGAACCCGGGTCAGGGCGAGGCCCAGCGGCCGGGCGAGGCCACGGTCCCCGCCCCCGCGGCTGCCCCTGCCCCCGCGGCTGCCGCTGCCCCCATCGCGGGCCCGGCTCCCGTCGCGGCCCCGACGCCGGTCGCGGTCCCCGGCCAGCACCCCGGCGGCGTGCCGTACTGGCCGCCGTACCCGGTGCCGGCGCCGCTGCCCCGCAACGGCCTGGGCGTCGCGGCCATGGTGCTCGGGATCGTCGGCGCCGTCCTCAGCCTGGCCGTCATCCTGTTCTGGCTGTCCTGGCTGCCGGCCCTGCTGGCCCTGGTCTTCGGGATCATCGGCCTGGGCTACGTGCGCAAGGGTGTGGCGACGAACAGGGCGATGGCACTGGCGGGTGTGATCCTGGGCGTCTCCGGCCTGGTGGTCTCGGCCGGAGCCGGGGTGTTCGTCATGGCACGGGTGCACGCGGCGAACGTGGAACGGCGGGCGGAGGCGGACGCCGCCCGGGCCCGCGCCGAGGCCGAGTCCCGGGCCGCCCAGGAGCGGGCGGAGAAGGTGAAGGAGCAGGCCGAGGCCGACCGGAAGAGGATCGAGGCGGAGCAGCAGAAGGCGGCCGAGGACCTGAAGGCCCGGCGCCTGTCGTTCGGCCAGTCCTACACGTACCCGGACGGCCTGAAGGTCACCATGGCCGCGCCGGAGCCGTACGTCCCGAGCGGCACCGTGTTCGAGGTCCCCAGGAACGCCAAGATCGTCCAGGTGAGGATCACCGTCGTCAACACCGGCTCCCAGGAGCTCTCGCTCTACGGCTCGGGGAGCCCCACCGTCAGGGACGCCAACGGCGGCCTCGTCTTCACCCTGATCGACGGCAGCAACCGGATGAAGTTCCTCCCCGGCTCGCTGTCCCCGGGCCAGGAGGCCACCGGTGCGTCCGCGTACGCCCTGCCGGAAGGCGCGGCCGACCCGTTCTCGGTCCGGTTCGACTACGGCACCGGGCTGCAGCGCAAGGACGTCACCTGGGCCGGCTCTCCGGGCTGACCCGTCCGGCGCAGCGTGGCGCGCGGGTCGGGCGGGGGGCTGCGATCTTCGGAGGACGCCCGGCCCCGC
Source organism: Kitasatospora sp. NPDC085464 (assembly GCF_044541955.1). Lineage (NCBI taxonomy): Bacteria > Bacillati > Actinomycetota > Actinomycetes > Kitasatosporales > Streptomycetaceae > Kitasatospora > Kitasatospora sp. NPDC085464. Next base: position 14,712 of record NZ_JBITTM010000014.1, on the reverse strand, counting down.
GTCCGACCGCCGGGCCCCCGCCCCGAGACCGTGGAGGCCCGGATGTGGCAGGCACCCCCCGCCCCCGTCAGCCGTGAGTGGCTCCCCGTCCTGGACATGCCGGCGTCCGGCCCGCAGAACCGCTGGACGGTGCTGCTGCGCGCGCTGCTGCTGATCCCCCAGTTCGTGGTGGTGTGGGTGCTGTCCGTGGTGGCGTTCTTCGTCACCGTCATCGGCTGGTTCGGCGCGCTGGTGCTCGGCCGGCTGCCCGGCTTCGCCGCGGACTACCTCACCGCGTACGTCCCGTACGAGACCCGCGTGACCGCGTACCTGATGCTCACCGTGGACCGCTACCCGCCGTTCCGCTTCCACGCCCCCGAGTACCCGGTGCAGGTCGGGCTGCGGCCTGGCGAGCTGAACCGGCTCGCCGTCCTGTTCCGCATCATCCTCGTCATCCCGGCCTCGATCGTGCAGGGCCTGGTGGAAGCGGGGTGGTGGATGGTGGCGTTCATCAGCTGGCTGGTGGTGCTGGTGCTCGGCCGGATGCCGCAGCCGCTGTACGAGGCGACGACCGCGATCCTGCGCTACCGGACGCGCTACGCCGCCTACCTGGTGATGCTCTCCTCGGCCTACCCCAAGCGCCTGTTCGGCGACGAGCCGGGCAGCGAGCCGGACGGCCCGGTGTCGGCCACCCGTCCGCTGGTCCTCAGCGGCGCCGGGCGGGGCCTGCTCGTCGTCTTCATCCTCCTCGGGGTGGTCTCCTGGACGACCAGTTCGATCACCGCCTCGGTGGACTCGGACGACAACGACGACGAGGTCACCAACCCCACCCAGCACGTCATGGCGCCCCTGGTGCCGGGCCCCGCCGACCGTGCCGCCCGGTGAGCGAGGGAAACCCGGTGAGCGACGGAAACCGGTGAGCGGCGGGAGGCCACGGTGAGCGCCGGGAGGCCACGGTGAGCGGCGGGGAGCCCGGTGGGCGACGGGTCGCCCACGCACCGGCGGTGCCGCGAGCGGGCCGGCGGGCCCGGCGGTGGAGCGGGCGCCGACCCGCCTGACGATCTTCGCTAGTCTGATCGGATGACCGACAAGTTGGTGAACCGTTACCGCCAGGCCGTGGAACCGCTGCTGGCGGCGGGGGAGCGGATCCTGGACGTGGCCACCTTCTACCCGGTGGCCGGCGCCAAGGGCCTGGGGGACGGGGCCGGCGCCCGGCTCGGCAACAAGCTGGGGCGGATCGGTGCGGTGTCGGGGGAGGCCGGCAGCCTGGCGCAGGGCTTCCCCAGCGGTGCCGGCGCGGCGATGCACAAGCTGCTCCTGGTCACCGACCGGCGGGTCGCGTTCGTCTCGACGGGCGACATCCGGAAGGCCGCCGACGTGCTGTGGCACGCCCCGCGCCATCTGGTCACCCGGATCGAGCGCCGCCCGCGGTTCCAGGCGATGGCCCGGTTCCGGCTGCACTTCGCGGACGGCTCGGCGGTCGCCGCCTACACCCCGCGGCGGCGCACCGTCGAGAGCCTGGCCGACCACCTGGGACGGTAGGCGGCGGCCCCGGCGGGGGCCCGCAGGCCACCGCCGGGGCCGCCCGCCGAGCGGGCCGTTACTTCGGGCAGGTGTCCTGGGTGACCTTGCCGCCGGAGGTGCCGGCGGTGGCCGGGTCCACCGAGAGGCACAGGCCCGTCCACTGGTTGACGAACTTGTAGGCCGTCTTCCGTTCGCCCCCGACCTCGACCGAGGTGGGGACGACGTTCCACAGCTGGCTGCCCGAGGACCAGCGGGTCTCGCACCCCCACCAGAACAGCTGCGTACCGGGCCCCGGCGGGGTGCCGTTGTTGTAGGGGACGGTCAGGCAGGTGCCGTTGCTCGCCTTGAGCCAGTAGAAGCCCTTGCCGTTGTAGGAGGGCTTCTCGGCCCCCCACTGGTGGCTGCTGGGCGCCGACGACTGGCACGCGCGCTGGGTGACCAGGCCCCCGGTCTTGGAACTGTCGAACTCCGGGCCCCGCACCATGCAGCGGTGGTACTCGGTGTCGACGTACGTCTTGTCGGCGTTGACCTGCCAGATGGCCTGGTGGCCGTCCACGACGGCATTGGCCTGGTTGCGGGCGATGATGTCGTCCACCAGCGCCCAGCCGGGGAAGTCCATCAGGACGACGCCCAGGTGACCGTTGCCGCCGCCGTTGTTCAGGTAGTCCATCAGCTTGAAGTTCACGCCCGGGATGTGCGTCGGGTACTTGCCCGCCGTCACGTACCCGCCCGCGTAGACGTACGGCACCGTGAGGGGAGCGGTGGACGCGGACGTGTACGTCACGAACATCTCGCCCTTGCCGTCGTCGACCGCCTTGTCGATGTTCGCCTTGACGTAGTCCCACTTCCTGGACACGTCGGGTGCGTCGTAGTGGTCCTCCTTGTGGTCGTTGAAGGTGTTGAGGCCGTAGTTGTCGCTGTCGATGCCGTCGAAGCTGCCCAGCACGATCTTGCCGCGGGCCTGCGAGAGGCGGGGAACGCCCGTCCTTCCCGCCCCGCTCACCGAGGCGGTGTAGAAGAGGTCCGGGTAGCGGGCGACGTAGTCCTGGAAGATGGCCTCGCGCCGGGCGTTGTCGACCGTCTCAGGGTCGTTCTTGCAGTCGAACAGACCGCCGCCGCTGAGCGGGCACTCGGCCCGCAGCCGCATCACGATCGTCTCGCTCCTGTGCTGGTCGAGGAAGGCCTTCGCCCTGCCCAGCACGTCGTCGAAGTTGGCGTTCTGGTAGAACGACCCGTGGTGGACGGCGAAGTACTTGTTCTCGGTGACGCGGACCCGGATGTCGATGGCGCGGATCCCCCGCTCCAGCTGCGCCGTCAGGGTGCCCGCGCTGTCCCCGAAGTCCTGCTGCGTCTGCACCGAACTGCCGCCGTGGACGGCGAGCGTGTCGTGGGTGCCCGGCAGGGACATCGCCGCCAGCCAGGTGTCGCCGGCGACGCCCTTCATCCAGTCCGCCCGGGTCGCCGGCCCGAGGTTGTCGAAGGCGTCGTTGTTGGACTTCCCGCTCGCCCCGGCGACCCCGGGCGCGAGCAGCGCCGCGCCCGCGGCGACGCAGACCGTCACCAGGTGCGCCACCCGCCGCAACCCCCGCCGGGGCCCGGGGCGGGTGTCGTGAGAAGAGGAACGAGGCATGGAACTCCCATCCGATACCGGAAAAACCGCGGTCGTCCCGGTCAACGGCGCCTGTGACTGAGCAGGTTCAGCCGGACGTACGCCTCCTCCGCCCGGCCCGGCCCGGCGGGGTCGCGGTCGTGCCGGAACCGGGAGCCCGTCGGCGGCGGCACTCAGCTCCAGCACACGTGGAACTCGGTGGGCAGCGACTGCAGGGCGGCCAGTTCGGCGGCCAGGTCGGGCGCGGCTGCCTCGACGGGCCGGCCGTCCACCAGCGGGGCGGAGCTGTAGATCTTGCGCAGGGCGAAGTGCCGGCCCACCTCGTCCGCGGGGGCGCGGCCGATCGTGACCCGCAGCCGGTGCGGCTCGTAGCGGATCATGGCGCTCTCCTCCCGGGTGGCCGCGCAGGCGTCGAAGGCGGACCACAGCTCCGGGTCGGTCAGCCGGGCGAGCCGGGCCGGGGTGAGGGCCGGGCCGTGAGCCCCGTCGTGAGCCCTGTCGTCGAGCAGTCGCAGGGCCAGGTGCCGGACCACCGAGACCGGCCCCACGTTGTCCCAGGAGGTGTGCAGCCGCGCTTCCGCGCCGATCAGGCGGACGAGTTCGGCGGCCGTCGGGCGGTCGGCCGACACCACGGCGTCCCGGATGTCGAGCCGGCTCAGCAGCACGGCGGGGTCGGTGTCCAGACGCCCGGCGGCGCGCCCGCTGCGCACGTACGAGTCGAGGTGGTCGAGGCTCAACAGGCCGGAACGGCCGGTGAGCGGAGTGGGCGGATTCCCGCCGAGTGCACCGACGACGGCCTCGGTGCCGATCCCGTGCTTCTCCAGCACCGGCCGGACCGGGTCGGTCCGCAGCAACTGCAGTCCGATGGCGTGGTGGTCGAGCCCGGCGACACCCTCGAAGGTGTGGCTCAGCGGCAGGTGACCGATGTCGTGCACCAGCGCGGCGACCCGCAGGAGTTCGTCGTCCGGACGGAAGTGCGCGACCAGCGCGAGGACGCCGAGGGTGTGCTCAAGCCGGGAGTACGACTGCAGGGTGCTGAGCGTGGAGGCCCCGCCGTGCGCGACGAAGTGCAGCCGGCGCAGCGGCTCGGTGCGGAGCAGGTCCACCTCGACGGGCTTCAGCCGGACGGGTATCCGCCACAGCGGGTCGGTGAACACGGGGGCCAGGCCGACGACATTCGTCGGGACCGGCGGTGCGGTTTCCACATCCGGGCCCTGATGCTGGTTGTCCATCAGGCCACCTTAGGAGGACGCTTCCCCGAACGTGCCGGCCTCGGTGCCTTCCGTACCGTCGGACGTTTCCGGAAGGGAGGAGACCCAGCCGTCCACCGCGGCCCGCACGCGAGCCTGCACATCCGGTAGATCGGCGCAGCCCTGGTACGTGGAGATCCTCCGCACGATTCGGCGCATGTACGCGTAGTCGCCGGCCAGTGCGACCTGCGCGGCCGCGTTGGCCGTGCCGACGGTCAACCAGTCGTCGCGGAAGTCGAGTTGCGTCCACGGCGCCGCTTCGCAGGCCCGCCTCGCTGCCGCTCTGGTCCGCGGATCGTGACGAGCGGCGGCCGACAGGGCCAGCGTGGCGCACACCGCCGCGCGGAAGCCGCTCGCGGTCCCGTCCGCGGAGAGGTGCTCGATGAGTTCTGCGGAGGCCTCGGAGACCGCGTCGGGACCGGTCGTCCGAGGTCCGCCGTCCGGGAGGATCTCCAACAGGGAGAAGAGCTCTCTGCAGGCGCTCTCGGGATCGTCGGCGAACTCGTCGAGCATGGTCCGGGTCAGTCGTGCGACGGCTTCGGAGCAACGGCCGGCGTCATACGTGGCCAACATCCGTACGGCACCGATGGCGTCCCTGTCGAGCGCGTGGGATTCCCCGTCGCAGCTCGCGAGCACCGTTCTCTCCGCCACCGAGGCCGCCACGTCGACCTGCCCGGTCCACAGCAGCAGGCGCGCGAGAGCGAGGTCCTTCCCGAGCTCGTCTTCGGCGGCCATCGCCGCGAGTACGCCGTCGACCTCGGCGCGCAAGCGCGTGGACAGCAGCCGCGCCACGACGTCCAGCCGGCTGTCGGCCTCCGTACGCCGGTCGAGCAGGGTCCGCAGCAGGGGCGCCGGGTCCGGCAGCCCGCCGATCTCGAACAGGACCAGGCTCGCGTACAGCCTGACGGCGGGGTCGTCGGGGTCCGCCGCCATCGCCGGGAGGTGGTTCCTGACGGCCTGGTGGAAGCCCGAACGGTCGGCGCACCGCAGGAGATCGGCGAACTCCTTCGGGGCAGCCCGTACGCACAGGGCCAGGACCGGATCCACCTCCGTCGGCTCGCCGGCCACCGCTCGGATGACCTGCAAGGACAGGGCGGGATCACCGGCTCTCAACTGTAACCGGAGCAGTTGGCTGATCTCCCTCCCGCGGCGGTTCGCGGTCCACTCGTCGAGGCCTTCCCGCTCGTGCAGCTCCCGCCTCAGTTCCTCCGTAAGGGCCCGGAGCACATCGGCGCAGATCTCCGGAACGGGATCCGGCACGCCGGCCTGCACGAGGACTTCGATCGAGGAGATGGACAACCGGTCCGGATCCGCCGACAGTTCCCGCACCGCCGCGACGGCGGCCGAGGTCGCTCCGGCCGCGACCAGCCGGGCAACCGTGATCTCGTTCGCTCGCTCGGACTGCAGCAGGCGCACTGCCCTCCCGGGATTCCCCAGGGCGGTGAAGGCATCGGCGAGGAAACCCTTGGTGGCCGCCGAGCCGGCTTCCCGGTCCTCGGCAGTCCCGAGCTCGTCACATGCCTGCTCGGCCAGTTCCGCGGCCATGGCCTGCGCCGGGGGATCCTGCACCCGCGCCAGGACGGAAGCGACGACGGCGCGCGGATCCGACCTGTCGAGGTACACGTTGCCGCCGCGGGTGACTCTCGTCTCGACGCCCGCCGGGGACTGCGCCAGCAGCTCCGAGGCTGCGCTCAGCATCGACTCGACGCCGGAGAGGCGGCTGAGCGTGGGCAGCGTTTCGCACCGGGAGTTGAAGGACAGGGACGTGTCCCTGAGAGTCGCTTCGAGTGCCCGGTGCGCCGGGCCCGTGTCGGGGAGCGCACACAGCACATCGCTGAAGAGGCCGAAGTGGAAGTGCGAAGGGGTGCGATCGGCCAGGCGGTGCACGATCCGGATCCGCAGATCCTCCGGAAGCTGGAGCCCGTCGGCGAGAAGACGACCGGCCAGCAGGGCGTACCGGTCCGGGGTGTTGCCGTCCAGTCCGAACAGCACCTCACTGGTGTAGAGGGTGTAGTCGTCGTAACGGTCGCTGCGGTCCATCAGGAGCACGGCGAGCCGTTCGGCCGCGCGGTCACCCCGTTCGTGGGCCCAGCACGCGATGGTGAGCACGGCCAGCTCGTCACGGGTCTCCGCCAGCGCGGCCGAGAGGAGTTCGTCGGTCTGCCAGTCCTCGCCCGGCCAGGTGTCGGGGAGCGCTCTGGCCGCGTCGCGAGCCACCAGGAACTCGGCCAGGCTCCGGTGGGCCCAGTGCAGTTCCCCCCGTGCGGCGACGCCGTGGAACAGCCCGGTGCCGGACAGCAGCGCACCGATCGCCTCCGCCCAGGCCGCGAAGAAGTCGGGTGGATCGGGCACCCGGCTCTTCGCCCACGCGACGGCGTCCGCGGTCGTCACGGCCGTGTCGGACGCGAGCGTCATCCGCGCCAGGTGTGTCAGCATGCCCGCACGAAGCCCGTACAGCCGGTCCGCGAGGGACTCGTCGCCGCCCTCCTCGACGACCGTCCTCCGCCAGGCGGAGCGGCGTCCGCCCTCGGCGTCCCGCCGGAACAGGTACCCGATCAGGTCCTCGTAGAGACCTGCCCGGCCGACCGGGAGGTCGCCGCCCGGCAGGTCCCGGTACACCATGAGGGCGATCGACGCGAGCAGCGGCGTCCTGATGATCTGACGCAGGCCCTTGGCATCGATCTGCCGGAGGAAGCCGTTGACCCTGTCCTCACCGGCGGCTTCGTCGGCCTCCGCGTCGAGCCAGCGGCCGGCCAGCAGCCGGAGCTGGGCATCGTCGAAGGGAGCCAGCCGGTACACGGCGACGTCGTCCTCACGCAGCGACGCCACCTCCGCCGCGGGCAGCGGGCGGGTCGCCACGATCCACCGGAAGGAACTGACCGGCCTGCGCACGTCCGCGGCGATCACGTCGAGCACCCGTCGGCGGGCGGACACGTCGACGATCTCGTCCAGGCCGTCGACCAGCACCAGCCACCGGACGGCGTGGACGGACTCCTCGAAGAGGTCGACCGGCAGACCCGACGAGAGCAGCCCGCCGAGCCTCCGGTGCGCCGAAGCGCGCAGCAGGACGGGAAGCGGCTCCGGACCGGCGAGATCCTGGGGCGCCACCCGCAGCGGCAGGACCGTCCGGTCGAGCAGGACCTCGTCGTCCTCCTCCCCGGTCGTCCACGACCGGGCGAGTCTGCGGGCGACGTGGTGGAGGAAGGTGGACTTTCCGGCCCCCGGCTGTCCCTCCAGGACGACGTGACGGTGCCGGGTCAGCACCTCGTCGGCGGTGATCGGCGCACTGACCTTCAGGTCCGAGCTGCTGACCGTCTCCTCGACCCGCTGGTACACGTAGGTGTCGTCGAGCGACAGCCCGGGCCTGTCCCGCAGACGGTAGTGGTGGACCGGGGAGGCGTTGAGCTCGGCCTCCAGCAGCGCGTGGAGCGCCCGGGACTGCCGTACGGCCTCCAGATCGGCGGACGAGCGGTCGACCCGGACCTCGGTCAGTCCGTCCCGGGTGAGCGGCAGGCCGATGGCCTCGTGGAGGAACGCCACCTCCTCGCGCGTCAGGGCTTCGTACCACCGGTCGACACGGGCGGCGGACAACTCCCCGGTTCCCTCGTTCTCGTGGTGGTCGGTGACCACCCCGATGACACACCCCGCGCTCCACACAGCCGCACCGGACATGCCTTCCCAGGGACTCCGGTCGCCGAAGGAGCCGTGGAGGCGCGGCGACTGGTCGACGCGAACGGCCAGCCGGCCCTCACGGCGGTTCGAGAAGGCCGGAGCCCTCCCGTCGGTGACGTGGTTGGCGTCCCTGAAGGCCCCCCTGCCGTCGACGGACCGGCGCAGCTTGAAGAGCGGGAAACCGAGCGACGAGCAGGTGACGGTGCCGTCGAGCGCCGGGACGGCCCCGAACCGCACCGGCGGCACAGCTGCTCCCGGCCCTGCCGACCGGTCCTCGTCGTCGTCGAGGCCCACCACGGCGAGATCGAGTCGATCATGGCTCCACAGGACGGTGCCGCGCACGGTCCACTCGCCGGGCTGGTCCGCCCGGAACCGTACGCGCAGGTCGTCCGCATCGCGGACGACGTGGCCGGCCGTGAGCACGCTCCGGGACGTCACCCGGTATCCGGACCCGCGCTCGTCCCTGCCGTCGACCGTGGTGACCAGGATCTCCGCGGCGCGATCCGGATCCAGCCCCGTGGAGGCCGGGAACCGCCGGCCGGCCGCTCCGTTCACCGCTCAGCTCTCACTTCTCAGCTCTCACTTCCCACTGTGCACCGCTCACCGTGCACCGTGCTCACCGTTCTCCGGCGACGGCGGAGCCGGACACGTGCGGACTCCTGCCCGTGCTCCTGAGACGGGGCTTCAGCGTGAGCTTGAGCTGCTGCGTGTCGGTCTGTCCCATCTTGCCGTTGCCGCCCAGCTCCAGGACCCAGAACTTCACCTTCGCCGTGCCCCCTCCGCCCTTCTCCAGGGCGACGGTCAGCTCAAGCTCGATGTCCCCGAGCTCCAGTTCGAGCTCCTCGTCGGCCGCGGCCTCGATCGCTCGTCCCAGTTGGCTGCGCAGGTCCCGGATCACATCGGACAGCTCGATCACGGCCACTCCCTCGGCGATGTGCAGTGACGGCCGATTGTAGGGCGCGGCAGGGGAGTTGCCATGACGATCAGTCAAAACAACCCCCGCCGATACGGACCGCCCTTGGCCCGCTGATCACAGCGGGCCAAGGGCGCGCACGCCTCAGCTGCGAACTCCTCCAACCGGCCCCGCCACACCGCAAGCTCCGCAGCCCTCATACGACCGGAGAACTACCGACCGCACGACGTGACGAGCCACCTGACGAAGCACTACTGGTGCGCCGTGGCCCGGCGTGGGAGCTCCCGGCCGGGTGCGGGCGGCAGCCCGATCCGAGCCAGGTCGGTGCGTTCGGCGCCGGGCGCATCGAGGGACTTCGCGTGCTTGGCCGCATCGACGGAACCGGGTCCGTGGATGGCGAGTTCGAAGTCCTGGTGCGCCTTGACGTCCGGAGCGAACGGCAGGCGGATCCGCCCGTCCGCGACCAGACGGCGCACCTCGGCCCGGCTCAGGCCGAGACCGAGCTGGAGCAGCCGCTCCACCCGGACCGGCGCGGGCAGCTCGAAGCGCACCTGCACCGAGAGCGGGTTCGGGTCGTCGAGCGCGTACAGCGGCATCCGGGTCTCCAGCTCCCACGTCCCGGTCCAGTCGAGCCGGTACCGGTTCTTCGCCGCGAGCGACGCGCTCGTCACCAACTCCCGTACCGCTGAGAGGTCGTTGATCTCGTAGGCCACCAGCCGGGCCGGCTCCAGCGTCGAGACGTGGACGCGCTCGTGGACGGGCACCTTCGAGGTCCGGTCGCACGTCGCGCAGGTCAACAGCAGCCAGACGTCGAGCAGCTTGCCGCTCGCGTTGACGCGGATCTTCCCCGAGGCGCGGTGCCGCATGCCGGGACAGTCCGGGCAGGACCGGACGACGGTGGGCAGGGCGGACTGACGCACGGCCCACAGGGCCTTGCGGTCGGTATTCATGTGTGTTGGGTGCTTTCAGGACTCAGCAGGAGGGCATGCCGAACTCACTCGGCGGCTCCCGCTCTCTGACGGATGCTCACGAGGGGCGCGACCCATCGCCCCGGGGCCGGTTCGTCAGGCCCCGAGGTCGATCGCGCGACAGGTACGTACTACGTGGCAGTCATCAAAAGTCCATGCGGGCGATCATGATCGAGACGGCGGCCCGCGGCAACCGAATTTCCCCGTGCCCGATCGGCTGGACTGCTCTCAGTAGTTCTGGTTCTCGCTCTCCGTGGTCAGCCACTGGATGTGCTCGTGGAACTGGCGCCCCGCGGTCTGGAACAGGGCGTGCTCGCCGGTCCGGAGGCTCTCGACGCCGAACTCCTCGCTCAGGTGCTGGTCCACCACCTTGATGAGCCCGAACGGGCCGGTGGCCGCCGGGCCCACCATGTGCAGCTCCTCGGCGTCCATGCCGGACGTGTCGGCGGCCACCTTGGCGATCATCCGGTCCATCACGGCGGAGTTCTTCTGCGCGGCGATGAAGTGATTGCCGTAGCCGCCGGTGTCCAGCAGGTACTGGGCCGCGATCCGGACCTGGTCGCCGACGGGCAGACCGGAGGCGTGCCCGGCCCCGGCGGTGTCGAGGGTGCCCTTCAGGCTCTTCGAGTCGCGGATCAGCGGGCCGAGCACGGGGACGTCGGTGTCGCGGAGCTGGGGCTTCGTCCGCTGCAGGTCGATGTCCCCCGAGCCCAGGTCCACGTCGGCGTACACGCCGCCGTGCTTCTTCAGGATGCTGTAGCGGGCGATGTCCGAGGCCAGCGGGTAGGCCTTCTGATTCCCCGTCGTGGCGGTGGTGTAGATCTCCCGCACCCGGTCGTCGAGCGCCTCCTCGATGCTCCGGAACTTCAGCTTCCCGGTCAGCCTGACACGGAGGGTGTCACCGGTACGCCAGGTGCTCTTCCGGTCGGTCCACAGGTTGATGATCCAGTCGGAGTTCTGCGCCCTCGCCGCCCAGCTGACGATCTGGTCGAGCGCGGGCTTGCTGATCGGCTGCCCGATCCAGATGAAGTGGACCTCCGGCGGGATCCTGGGCCGGTCGTCGGCGTGGTTGCCCGCCACCGCCGTCCGCAGGGCGTCGAGGTAGGCGGGCACGGGGGAGAGCTCGGCCAACCGCTTCAGGAGCAGCTCCACCGCCTCGTGGTTCCCCTTCGCCAGCGAGGTCAGGGCGTAGTCGAAGACGTCGTCGGCCTGGTCCGAGTCCAACGGCTGCCGCCCCGCCCCGTCCTGGCCCTCGCGGGTCAGGTTCAGCGGAGCCCGCTGCACGGCGGTGCCGTGGTCGGCCGCGCAACCGGGACCGTGCGCGTGGCGCTCCTGCTCCATCATCCGGGCCACCGCGGCGTTGCCCACCGAGCGCTGCAGGGCCGTCACCTCGCCCGGGCTGCGCGGCCTGCCCGGTGCGGGCGCCGCGGACACCGCCGGAGCCGCCGGTACGGCCGGCCTGCGCCCCGCCTGCCGGGATCCCCGCTCCGCGGGTGCCGACCGCTGCGCCCCGGTGACGTGTTCGCGCATCGCGTGGTTCTCCTCGATCGTGCCCGGGGGCGAGCGGGTGCCGTGGGCGGGCGGGGCCGTGGGTGGGTGTCCGGAGGCAGTAGAGCAAGTCCGTGCACGCGCCACCAGGGCCCCGCGGCTGTCGTGGGGGCAGAGCCGTCTGCCCGTCCGGGCACGGCGCGGGCCCGGACGGTCGGTGCGGGGCTCCGACGGCGGTGATGTGGGCGGGGGCCGACGGCGCGGGTGCTGGTGCGGGCGGGTGCGGAGGTGGGCTCTGCCCGTGGCGAATCTGCGGCGGGCAGAGAAACCGTACCCGCGGGCCTCCCCGGGGCAAGGGTGGAGAACGACGGAACACCAGCCTCGACCGAGGAGACCGGATGACTGCACTCGGCACGCTCTCGCCCCGCGCGGACGAGGGCGGCACACCGCCCAGCCGCTTCGACGACCAGCTCGCGGCGCAGCTGCTCGCCCAGCGGATCGTCCTGCTCGGCACCCAGGTCGACGACGTGTCGGCCAACCGGGTGTGCGCACAGCTGCTGCTGCTGTCGGCGGAGGACCCGCACACCGACATCTGCCTGTACATCAACAGCCCCGGCGGGTCGGTCACCGCGGGCCTCGCCATCTACGACACCATGCGGCTCCTCCCGAACGACGTCTCGACGCTGGCGATGGGGTTCGCCGCCAGCATGGGCCAGTTCCTGCTCACCGTGGGGGCGCCCGGCAAGCGGTTCGCGCTGCCGAACGCGCGGATCATGATGCACCAGCCCTCGGCCGGCATCGGCGGCAGTGCCGCCGACATCGTGATCCAGGCGCAGAACCTGCAGTACACCAAGAAGGCCATCGAGCGGATCACCGCCGAACACACCGGGCAGAGCGAGGAGACGATCGCGCGCGACGGCGACCGCGACCGCTGGTTCACGGCCGAGCAGGCCAAGGAGTACGGGATCGTGGACCGGGTGGTGGAGTCGCTCGCCGACATCCGCCCGGCCGTCTCGCGCCGACGGATGGGGCTGTGACATGGGCTCGTACACGGTTCCCTACGTCATCGAGCGCACCGCGCAGGGCGAGCGGTCCTACGACGTCTTCAGCCGGCTGCTGAACGAGCGGATCGTCTTCCTCGGCACCGAGATCGACGACGGCGTCGCCAACGTGGTCATCGCGCAGCTCCTCCACCTGGAGTCGGAGAACCCGGAGCGCGAGATCTCGATCTACCTCAACTCGCCCGGCGGATCGTTCACTTCGCTGATGGCGATCTACGACACGATGACCTTCGTGCAGGCGCCGATCTCCACGTTCTGCGTCGGCCAGGCGGCGTCGACGGCGGCGGTGCTGCTGGCCGGCGGGGATCCCGGGCGGCGCTTCGTGCTCCGGCACGCGCGGGTGCTGCTCGGCCAGCCGGCCAGCGGCGGGCGGCAGGGGACGGTGTCCGACCTCAGCCTCGCGGCCGAGGAGGTGGTCCGGGTCCGCGCGCAGGTGGAGGAGGTCCTGTCCCGGCACACGCACCACGACGCGGCGACGCTGCGCGCGGACATGGACCGGGACAAGGTGTTCACCGCCGAGGAGGCCGTCGCCTACGGGCTGGCCGACGCGGTGCTGAGCCGGCGGGCCGCGCTCGTCTGAGCCGCGTCCGTGTGAGTAGCGCTCGTCTGAGCCGCGTCCGTCTGAGTCGCGGCGTGGACGGCGGCCGAACCGGCGGCCGAACGGGTGGCCGAAGCGGCGGCCGGTACGACGGGGGTGTACCGGCCGCCGCTTCGGGTGCTCCGGCGGACGTCAGGCGGCGAGGCAGAGCCCGTCGTACTGCGCCGAGGGCGTGGTGCGCCCCAGGCCCGTCCGGCCGGCCCGGGCCGTACGGCTGCGGGCGTACCGGGCCAGGTCGTCCTGGGCGAGCGAGAGCAGGTCGCCGAGGCCGAGCCCGAGGGCCCGGGCGGCGGCCGCGAGCACCTCGGAGGAGGCCTCCTTGCGGCCGCGCTCCAGCTCCGACAGGTACGGCATCGAGATCCGGGCCTCCTCCGCGACGTCCTTCAACGTGCGTTCCTGGGCCAGCCGTTCGCGGCGCAGCACACCGCCGACGAGGTCGCGCCACAGCGGCTCCCTCGGCGCGGGCTCCGGTGCGGCTCCGGCCGGCCGCTGCGGGGTGCGGGCGGCCCCGTCGGGCGCGGGCGGCGAGGCCTGCCGGCGCAGGGGGATGACGCGGGCTTCGTTCGGCGCATGAGTGCTCACCCTCTCAGCCTAGGGATCCGCGGCGCCGTGGGAAGACGGCGGCGTTCTGCCCTGGGTGAAGCCGCGCGGACTCGGGGGCGGGTCGGTGTCGGCGGCGGTTGAACCGTGACCCACTTTGGACGGTTGAGTTCTGACCCTCGCGTCGTCGGTGGTCTTGTTCAGTCGTTGTCGGTGGTGCGGGTGCGGCCGAGTTCGCGGCCGCGCATGCGGTAGGACTCGCCTTTGAGGGAGTGGACCTCGGCGTGGTGGACGAGTCGGTCGATCATGGCGGCGGCGACGGTCTCGTCGCCGAAGGTCTCGCCCCAGCGGCCGAAGGGCTTGTTCGAGGTGACGATCACGCTGGCCCTCTCGTAGCGGTTCGAGATCAGTTGGAAGAACAGGTTCGCTGCCTCTGACTCGAACGGGATGTAGCCGACCTCATCGATCACGATCAGCGGGTAGCGGCCGAGCTTGACCAGTTCGTCCTGGAGGCGGCCGGCCTGGTGGGCGGCGGCGAGGCGGTCGACCCACTGGGCGGCGGTGGCGAACGCGACGCGGTGGCCGGCCTGGCAGGCCCGGATCGCGAGTCCGGTGGCGAGGTGGGTCTTGCCGGTGCCCGGCGGTCCGAGGAAGATCGCGTTCTCTCGGGCGGCTATGAAGTCCAATGTTCCCAGATGGGCAAGTTGTTGGCGCGTCAGGCCACGCAGGTGGGTGACGTCGAGTTCTTCGATGGTCTTGATCGCGGGGAAGCGCGCCTGCCGGATGCGGCCCTCGCCGCCGTGGCTGTCGCGGGCCGAGACCTCGCGCTGCAGGCAGGCGACGAGGTATTCGAGGTGGGTCCAGGACTCGGCCTGGGCGCGTTCGGCCAGGCGTTCGGCAGCGTCCAGCAGGGCGGGCGCTTTCATCGCGCGGGCGAGGAAGGCCAGGTCGGCGGCGGTCTGGCGGCCGGTGCGGGAAGCCTGGCCGTCCGCCTTCGCCGCAGTAGCGGCCCCGGCGGTGCGGGCGGCCATCAGGTGTCCTCCTTCCCGGCGCCGCCCTCGATGAGGGTGAACATGCGGTCATAGGTGCCCAGTTCGCGTTGCTCGACGT